>JBBIUR010000052.1:0-1393 GCA_037440145.1 Myxococcales bacterium
TTGGAGTGCCCACCCGCCCGCGCGTCGATGAACAGCCGCTGCAGGTTCGCGTGCTCGCTGGCGGGCACCAAGTCCCAAATGTGCATGCGCGTGAGCTCGTCGCGCCCGTACCCCACGGTCCGCTCCGCCACGATATTGGCGTCGAGAATCGCGCCGTCGTCGTATCCGAGCTCGAAGATCGCGGCAGGCGCGTTGTCGACCGACCTGCGATAGCTCTCCTCGTGCTCCCGCAGTTCCTCCTCGCGCGCCTCGACGAAGAAGTCGGTGATGTGGAGAACGCGCTCCTGGAATTCCTGCTGCAGCAGGGAGAGAAGGGCCTCGCGGCGCTTGGGCTTGGCGGCGTAGCCGGAGCGGATCAAGTTTGCAAAGATCGCGCGCAGCCTCATCTGGGAGGCGAGAAAGCGAGAAGCGTGGAACTGCGAGATGAAGGAATAGCGGGTGTGCAGGCGGAGGTATTGGTACGTCTCGACATTGTCGGGGTCCTCGATGTGGCAAATCCAGCGCTCGGTCGCAGCCCGGATGGAGTCGCGCAGCGCGCGCGCCGGGTCCCGCTCGAGACGAAACGCCCTGGCGATCTGCCGCACCCATTCGTCGACGGCGGCGTCCAGGTTCTCTCGCATAAAGCGCGCGAGCTCTGCGCGCAGTGCGGTGCGCTTCCTGGGGTGCGCCAGCAGTTGGCAGCCGCGCATGTACCCTTCGATCCGCTTGAGGTGCTCGTGCAAGGCGGCGTCGTTGGCGGTGGCAGCCATGTTCCCTCCTGCGAAAAGGAGAACGGGTGTCGCGTTTCGTACCCGGAGTCGGTCTTTTTCCGCAACGAGTAGCGGCCCGCGAAATCCCCCAATAAGCGAAATCCTGCCAGAACGCGCGGCTCGGGCAAGGGCTGGGGCGGGCCCGATCTGTCGGCACGAGCAGTGCACCCCCCGCGCGGTGGAGAGGGAGAACGCCCGTGATCGGATGCTTGGAGGTCGCCCAGAAGAAACGGCGCGTCCCGCCGTTCTGCGGGACGTCACGCTTGGCTTTGCAAGCGGAAGAGGAGCTCGCTGCGGGCGCGGTGCGCGCGGACCGAGGGGCGGGAAAGCGCGGCGGCTCCAGTCAGAGAAGGAGGGGTCATGTCTAGTCTGTTTGCGCTGTTACCCGGGAACCCAATGGCGCCGATGCCAATGCCGTTGCCTGGAGCGGCGTTGCTGGTGATGGTTTTGGCCGGGATTGCTGCGGTTGCGGCTGCCCTTGTGGCCAGCACGGCAGCGGCGGGATGGTCGCGCCGCCAGTGCCCGTACTGCGGGGCGCTGCGGTGGACGCCCGCAAGCGGATGAGAAGGCGCCCCGCGCGCGAGCTCGCGGCCCATCGCTGGCGGGCAACCGGGGGGCTCGCAGTCCGCGTTGGGAGCGGAAAG
>JBBIUR010000052.1:1403-18465 GCA_037440145.1 Myxococcales bacterium
CCAGCCCCAGGGGGACCAGCCGCAGGCCATCGAAAAACTCTGCGAGGGCATCCGCAGGGGTGTGCGCAGCCAGGTGCTCCTGGGCGTCACCGGCTCGGGAAAGACATTTACGATGGCGCACGTGATCGCGCGCGTGAACCGCCCGACGCTTGTCATCGCGCCGAATAAGACCCTGGCGGCACAGCTCTACAACGAGTTCCGGTCGCTCTTTCCCGAGAACGCGGTGCGCTACTTCGTGAGCTATTACGACTACTACCAGCCCGAGGCATACGTGCCGAGCACCGACACCTACATCGAGAAAGACGCGACCATCAACGATGAGATCGACAAAATGCGGCACGCTGCGACCTCCGCGCTGCTCTCGCGGCGGGACGTGCTCATCGTCGCCAGCGTCTCTTGCATTTACGGCCTAGGTTCGCCCGACCGCTACTTCGACATGCTCCTCTACTTGGAGGAGGGAAGGGATGCGGACCGCGACGGGGTGCTCCGCAAGCTGGTCGACATGCAGTACCAGCGCAGCGATTTCGACTTCCACCGCGGAACTTTCCGGGTCCGCGGCGATGTGGTCGAGGTGTTTCCCGCCTCCGAGGAAAACCGCGCGATCCGGATCGAGTTTTTCGGCGACACGATCGAATCGATTTCGGAAGTCGATGCATTGCGCGGGGCGGTGTTGCGGCGGTTGGGCTCGGCTGCGATTTACCCCGCGAGCCATTACGTGGCGACGGCCGCCGGGATGGAGAAGGCGATCCGGTCGATCCGCGCGGAGCTGAAGGAGCGGCTCGCGGAACTCCGGGCCGCGAACAAGCTGCTCGAAGCCCAGCGGCTGGAACAGCGCACCCTGTACGACTTGGAGTTGCTGGAGGAGATGGGATTCTGCCCGGGCATCGAGAACTACTCGCGGCACCTCGATGGGCGCGCGCCGGGACAGCCGCCGTACACGCTGCTGGACTACTTTCCGCGCGACTACCTGATGATCATCGACGAGAGCCACGTCACGGTGCCGCAGATCGGGGGCATGTACCGCGGCGACCGCTCCCGCAAGGAGACATTAGTGGAGTTCGGGTTTCGCCTGCCCTCGGCGCTCGATAACCGGCCGCTGAACTTCGAGGAATTTTGCGAACGCGTTCATCAGGTGATGTATGTCTCCGCTACCCCGGGGGACTGGGAACTGGAGCAGGCCGGCGGGGTCGTAGTGGAGCAGCTCATTCGCCCTACGGGCCTCACGGATCCGGAGGTGGAGGTGCGGCCGGCGCGCAACCAAGTCGACGACTTGCTCGAGGAGATTCGCTTGCGCACGGAGCGGGGGGAGAGGGTGCTCGTGACCACGCTGACGAAAAAGATGGCCGAGGATCTCACCGACTACTACCAGGATCTGGGGGTACGGGTGCGCTATCTGCACTCGGACATCGACACGATCGAACGCGTCGATATCATTCGCGACCTGCGGCGGGGCGTGTTCGACGTCCTGGTCGGCATCAACCTCTTGCGCGAAGGGCTCGATCTCCCCGAGGTCTCCCTGGTGGCGATTCTGGATGCAGACAAGGAGGGGTACCTGCGATCGGAGCGCTCTCTGATCCAGACGATCGGGCGCGCGGCGCGGAACGCGAACGGCAAGGTGATCCTGTACGCCGACCACATCACGGAGTCGATGCGGCGGGCGATCGACGAGACCAACCGGCGGCGGGCGGTGCAAGCGGCGTACAACGCAGAGCACGGGATCACGCCGCAGACGGTCCAGAAGGCGATCTCGGAGTCGCTGGTGCGGCTGTACGAGTCCGACTACGCCGCCCTGCCAGCGGTCGAAGAGGAGGAAGAGGAATACCGGACGCCGGACGAGATCGCCAAGCGCATCGCGCAGTTGCGCAAGGCCATGCGCGAGGCCGCGGCGCAGCTGGAATTCGAGCGCGCCGCGGAGCTGCGCGACGAAATTCAGCGGCTGCAGAGAAAGGAGCTCGAGCTGCGGGAAGCGAGGCTGACAGGAGCCGAGAGCCCGACTTGACGCGCCGCGGGACGGGGAGCATTTTGGCGGGCGTCGGTCGCGCCAGATGCGGGAGGGCAGTGCGATGGAACGGCTGGTGGTTCGGGGTGGCAGGCGGCTGCGAGGAACGGTAGCGGTAGCGGGGAACAAGAACGCCGCGGGACCGTTGCTGGCGGCGGCACTGCTGACGGATGAAGCCGTGCGGTTGCGCAACGTGCCCGATGTCGCCGACGTGCGAGTCTTCATCGAGATGCTGCGGCGCCTGGGGGCGGAAGTCGAGCCGGATGGGGACCATGCTTGGGTGGTGAGGGCAGCGCGTCTCGCCAGCGGGCGGGTCGACCCGCAGCTCGGGCGGCAGATTCGAATGTCCGTGCTCGCTGCTGGCCCGCTGCTCGCGCGCTTGGGGCGAGCGGAGCTGCCACCTCCCGGCGGGGATGTCATTGGAAGGCGGCGCGTGGATACCCATCTGTTCGCCCTGCAAGCGCTCGGCGCAAAGGTGGAGGCGCATCGCGACGGATACCAGTTTTCCGCCTCGAAGCTGCGGGGCGCCGAGCTTCTGCTGGACGAGATGAGCGTCACGGCAACGGAAAATGCGGTGATGGCGGCGGTGCTGGCAGAGGGGCAGACCGTCATCCGGAACGCGGCCTCGGAGCCGCATGTCCAGGATCTCTGCCACCTCTTGAACGCCATGGGCGCGCGCATCGAGGGAATCGGGACGAACCGTCTCGTGATCCAAGGGGTGCCGAGACTGCGAGGGGCGGATTTCACCGTTGGTCCGGATTACCTGGAAGTGGGGAGCTTCATCGGCCTTGCTGCGGTTACCCGCAGCGCGTTGCGGATCGCGAACTGCCGGCCGCGCGAGCACGAGATGAGCCGGATCATGTTCAACCGCCTCGGCGTCGACTGGAACGTGGACGGGGAGGATATCGTGGTGCCGGAGGACCAGGCGCTCGAAGTGGTGGGCGACAGCTCGATTCCGAAGATCGACGACGCACCGTGGCCGGGGTTTCCGGCCGACCTGATCAGCATTGCCACCGTCGTGGCCACCCAGGCGCGGGGGGCAGTGCTCATCCACGAAAAGCTCTTCGAGAGCCGCCTGTATTTCGTCGATCGCCTGATTGCGATGGGAGCCCGCATCGTGTTGTGCGACCCGCACCGGGCGGTGGTCGTTGGCCCCTCCCAACTCTACGGCCAGGAGCTGGTCAGTCCGGACATCCGCGCTGGAATGGCGCTCCTGATTGCGGCGCTGTGCGCGGAGGGCGAGAGCGTGATCCAGAACACGCGCCAGATCGACCGCGGCTACGAGCGGATCGAGGAGCGGCTAGTGGCGCTCGGAGCGGACGTGCGCCGCGAGTGCTGAGGCTTCCGGCCCCAGGGGCGCGGCGGGAGCCGGAGGGCGTACCGCTCGCCGTCTCGCAAAACCAGGGACCGGTCCAGGAGCTCCTGTGCGCGCAGCCGCTTCCGCAACAGTGCTCGAACGTCCTCGAGGAGAAGGAAAAAATCGCGCGCTCCGGGTCGCCGCGGCCGTCTCGGGAGATGCGCGCGCGCAGGTTGTTTTCGCCGGCGTAGGTGCGGTGATGGTAGCGGATGTCGAACGCCACTCCGTCCGCCGGGAGGTCGATGTCGCGGTAGCGGTGCAAGACGGGTTCGACGATGTCGCTCCACACGCGGGCCATCCGGTCCTCGGCCGTGGCGTCCCGGTCGTTGAACACGATGCCGGAATCGAGCGCAAAGACGAGAAACCGCTGCGCTCCTCGCGTTTCGAACACCGGCCGGTGAACGGTGATTTCCAGGATCGATCGGCTGCGCGCGGCCTGGTTCAGCAAATACGCCTGCACCAGCGCAGCGTCCGGCCCGTAGGTGGAAGCGACAGCGGCGACCGATGCGGCGAGATCTTCCACGATTCCCGGCGCGTGCTCGGGCGACTCGGCGCGGCTGCCCGGGACCGGCGCGCAAAGCACGACCAGCGCTAGCGCCGCCGGCCAGCGGGGTGGCTCCGAGCGATACGGCTGCGCGGCCATTGCTGAGCGCCAGCCAGGATGCCAAACTCCGAGTGCGGGGACAATCGCATGGGGCCAGCGCTTTGTGCCGCAGTGCGCAAGACCATCGAGCGGTACGGGATGGTGGCGGGGGGACAGGGAGTGTTGGTTGCTCTTTCCGGCGGCGCGGACTCGGTTGCCTTGCTTCGCGTGCTGCTGGACCTCAGCGGGACTTTGGGCTTCTGGGTAGCCGCCGCGCACTTGAACCACGGCCTGCGTCCGGACGCGGAGCGGGACGAGCGCTTTTGCGCCGAACTGGCAGCGACTTTCCAGGTGCCGTTTCGGGCCAGCCGTTTGCCGCCCGGCGCGCTGGCGCGAGCCAAAGGAGGTGTGGAAGAAGCCGGCCGGCGGGCTCGCTACCGGTTTCTGGCCTCGGTTGCGAGGGAGCTGGGCTGCGAGCGGGTGGCGACCGGCCACACGCGGGACGACCAAGTAGAGACCTTTCTCCTCCGCCTGCTCCGCGGTGCGTGCAAGCCGGGGCTGGCCGGAATTCTTCCCGTCCGCCCGGACGGCGTCGTCCGGCCTTTGATCGAGGTGAGCCGCTCGCAAGTGGTGGCTTTCCTCGCAGAGCGCGGATTGCAGTGGGTCGAAGATTCGTCGAACACCGACCTGCGTTTTGCACGCAACCGCATTCGGCAGCAGTTGGTGCCCTTGCTGCTGGAGTTGCAGCCGCGAGCCGCCGAACACATCGCGGCGTGCGCCGCCGATCTCGCGCGGACTGCAGAGGCGGAGGAAGCAATGGCGTGCGAGCTCCTTGACCGGTACCTGGCCCCCGATGGCGGCCTGTGCCTCCAACGGATGCGCCCCCTGCCGCTCGAAGCGCGGCAGCTCGTGGTTCGGGCCTGGCTGCGCCGCACCCGAGGCCATCTGCGCCGCGTGGGGCGGCGGCACATCGAGGCTTTGGCCGGTGCGCAGGAAGGCTGGGGAACAGTGCTCCCTGGCGGGTGGAGGGTTGCCGTAGAGGGAGGGAAATTGTCGCTGCGTGCCGTTGACCAGGACGCGCCTCCGCCTGCGTGCTGCTCCCTGGAATGCGGCGGCGAAGTCCGCTTTGGCCCCTGGCGGTTGCGTGCCAGTGCGCCGGTACCGTGGGCGCCCGCCCAGCGGTTTCCGGCGTCTTTGTGCGAGGCCGTGTTCGATGCCGAGCAGGTCGGCAGGGGCTTTTTGGTTCGGTCCTGGCGCCCCGGGGATCGGCTGCGGCCGCTGGGCCTCGGCGGCAGCAGCAGAAAACTTTCCGACGTGTTCATCGATCGGAAAGTGCCCAGGAGGCTGCGAGCGCGATGGCCCATTGTCGAGGTGCGCGGAGAGATCGCCTGGGTTCCTGGGCTTGTCCGCGGCGAAATGGCGCGCGTCACCAGCGCTACCCGGCAGGCGATCGCCGTACTTGCCGAGAGAAGCGCGAGAGCATAGCCGCGGCGGGCTGGGCGACCTGACCGTCCCAGCTACTTCGCCGGCTTGCCCGCTGCCCCGCGGGCATCGAAGAGCGGGCATTTTGGTCGACTCTGGCGTGCGGTGCGTTCGCGCCCGCCGAAACTGCCTTTGCGGGCGGTTGCGGCGCTGCATCGGCCGTGATAGAAGACGCTCGTCGATACTGTTTTGTCGCCGGGAAGCCTCACCGCATAGCGGCGTCGGACGTGGCCGCCCATTCCGCTCCCTCTGATCCCACGCCTTCTCGAGCCCAAGGCAAGTTGTCGACGGAATAAAAACTCGGAGGACAGAAATGGGAGCGAAGATTTACGTAGGGGGGCTTCCCTACACCACCGATGAGGCTCGTCTGGGCGAGCTCTTTGCCCCGCACGGGAGAATCCAGTCAGTGCGGATCATCACGGATCGACTGACAGGGCGCTCGCGAGGGTTTGGCTTCGTCGAGATGGCCACAAGTGAGGAGGCTGCCAGCGCGATTGCTGCCTTGAACGGCATCGAGCTCGATGGCCGGGCGCTGACGGTCAACGAGGCTCGGCCGCTCGAGCCCCGCGGCCTCCCCGGTGGGGAGCATACCCGGCGGCCTGCGCCAAAACGGGGGCGCACCGGCCGAGCCCGCGGCCGCTGGTAAGGCGGTTGCGGAGGAAGCGCTGTGGTACACATCGGGCTGCAGCCGGGGCGCTGCAGCCCGAGAACTCGACGCGCAGAGAGGAAGCGATGAAACGTCTCGAAGAATTCATTGTAGTGTCCGCGCTCGGGCTTTTGGTGGCGGGCGCTGTGCGGGCGAGCGCAGAAGAGCTGGCGGTTGCAGCGGGGCGCGAGGTCTCGTTTGAGTACACGGTACGCCTGAAAGACAAGACCGTGGTCGGTTCCAATGTCGGCAAGGATCCCGTGACCTACGTCCACGGCAGGAAGCAGATCATCCCGGGCCTGGAGAAGGCCCTCGCGGGGATGAAAGCCGGGCAGAGCAAGCACGTGGAGGTACCGGCCTCGGAGGCCTACGGGCCGTATGACGAGACTGCACGGCTGACCATCGACCGATCGCAAGTGCCGCCCGATACCAAGCCCGGCACTACGCTGGCGACGCACGAGGGCCGGCCGGTGAAAGTGCTCGAGGTGAGGGAGGACAAAGTCGTCATCGACCTGAACCACCCGCTCGCCGGTAAAGACCTGGTGTTCGATGTGAAGGTTCTCAAGGTGGCGGCGCCGCAGCCGGCTTCGGAGCAAAACCAGCCGGAGCCGCCGCACGAATAAGGGAGGAGCTCACGTGATTCGGAACGGATCGAGGGTAAGCCTTCGCTACACGCTGACCGTCGACGGGGAAGTCATCGACAGCTCGGCAGAGCGGGGGCCGCTGGAGTACGTGCACGGGCTCGGACAGATCATCCCTGGGCTGGAGGAGCAGCTCACCGGATTGGAAGTGGGTGACCGGCGGGAGATTACCGTGACTCCGGAAAAGGGATACGGGCCCATCGACCCAGCGGCAGTCCAGCAGGTGCCGATCTCGGCGTTCCGCGACCCCGAGGGGCTGCAGGTCGGGGACACCGTGTACGGCAACATCGAGGGCCGCCGCTTCGAAGCCCGTGTGGTGGAGATCGGCCCAGACAGCGCGACACTGGACCTCAACCATCCGCTCGCCGGCAAGACGCTGCACTTCGCGATCGAAATCATCGGCGTCACTCCGTAAGCGTTCTCGCCTCGCCTCCTTCGTCGGCCGCCAGCCGGTGTCCGACAAGCGCGGGAAAATTCAAACCGCGGCCGGGATGCCTTTTGTGCGGGCCGTTGCTTGGCGAGCGCCGTGCGGGCGTGTCCCCGAAGCGGGGGCGCTACCGCCGCCCACGGGGCCCGCGTCGGCGAGCCCCTGTGCTCGAAGTAGCTCGCCGCCGAAGCGGTGCCGCCGGCAGGGCGTTTTTCAGGTTCCCGCCGGGAGTGGGGAGTCGCGGTCGGAGTGCATTGGCGAGCGCGCTGCGGGGGCGTTATAGGAAGCTCCAGGGGGAGGCCAAAGTCGGACCGGGATGCGGAAACTGCTCGTCTGTCAGCACGTGCCGTTCGAGGTGCTGGGCACCCTGGACGGGCAGTTTCGGCGCCGCGGTTTTCGCATTCGCTATGTGAACTTTGGGCGCCACCCGCAGGCAGAGCCCAAGCTCGAGGGGTATCACGGCCTGGTAGTCCTCGGCGGTCCGATGAATGCGGACGAAGTCGAGATCTATCCCCACCTGCGGACCGAGGTGCGCCTGGTCTGCGAAGCGGTGGCGCGCGGAATTCCCGTGCTTGGAATCTGTCTGGGGGCACAACTCATCGCACGCGCGCTCGGGGCGCGCGTGCGCGCCGGGGGCGCCACCGAAATCGGATGGTACCGAGTCGACACGACCGCTGCTGCCCGGAGCGACCCGCTCTTTTCTCATTTTGGACCGACAGAGTTCGTCTTTCAGTGGCATCGGGACTCATTCGAGTGGCCACCCGGCGCCGTGCCGCTTGCGACCTCGACTACGTGTGCCCAGCAAGCCTTTCGTTACGGGGACCGCGTCTATGCGCTGCAGTTTCACCTCGAGGTAGACGAACGTCTCATCGACCGCTGGCTTCGCGTGCCCGTGCATCGCGCGGAGCTGGAGCGCTTGCGAGGAACCGTCGACCCGGAAGCGATGCGCCGCGAAACCGCCGTGCACATTCAGCGCTTGAAGAGCCTGAGCCACGCGGCCTTCGGCGCGTTCATCGACTTGGTTCGCCCGCCTGCCAAGCGATACGCGCTGCCCTCGCGGTAGCGATGCTCAGGGGAGGTTCGCCGCACGCTCCACGGATCCCCGAACTCGCGCCGCGTTCCCAGCCACATGCCGATCGGGCCCCCCGTGAATGCTCCCATGGCAGCGCCAATCGCTGCGCTCCAGGCCACGGGTGCCGAAAAAGCCTCATATTGGAGCACCACGGAGGGAAGGGCGAGCGCACCATAGACCAAGCTCAGGGTCCAGCCCAGATTTTCGGGGTCCGACGGCATCCGCCTTCCGACGAACCACGCGGAAGCGAACGGCGGAAGAAAAAAGTAGTAGGTGTTCGTGCTCATGTGCGCGTCCAGCAGTCCCGCTGGTTCCGCACCTTCGCCGCTGGCGGGCCACATGGCCAAGGCCTGGGCGATCCTATACGGGGGACAAAGCGTGGCCGCGGCCACGTAGAGGGCTAACGCGCCGAGGGCACCAAACGCCGCGAGGTAGTAACAGTGCCGCCGCCCCGCATCCCGCGCGCCGTTGGCCATGAGGAAGATGTACGTGTGTGCAATTCCCGCCATCCAGGCGAGGATCCAGGTCATCCCGGCTGCGGGCCCGATCGGATCGGCAGGCATGCCTCCGAGCCACAAGGCGATGCCCACGC
Source organism: Myxococcales bacterium (assembly GCA_037440145.1). Taxonomy (GTDB): domain Bacteria; phylum Desulfobacterota; class Binatia; order HRBIN30; family BPIQ01; genus JBBIUR01. Next base: position 10,203 of record JBBIUR010000052.1, read on the forward strand.
TCAGGGCCACCCCCGCGGCCATTTGAATAGCCGCGTGCACGCGCGGGAGCCGCCACACGGGCGGCCGCAAAACCGTGAGGGCCCGCACCACGGCGTGGCCGAGCCACGGCTTTGACGCGTCCGGCCAATCCTCCAACTGCACCCAGGTCTGCTCGTACGCTTTTGCTAGCCGGGCGCAGGCGGTGCAGTTGCTCAGGTGGTGGTGGAGCTCTTTGCACTGCGCCTCTCGCACCTCGCGAGCAACCGCTAGCGGCAGAATGGCGCGCGCATCGGAACAGGCGTCGCGGTTCATCGGCCAGCCTCACGTCTCGCGCTCGACCAGCAGCCTCCGCAACTCCGCCATCCCGGTGCACAGGCGGGTGCGGACTTCACCCTCGGTCGTGCGGACAATGCGCGCGATCTGGGCAAGCGAGAACCCGTGATATTTCTCGAGCACCACTACTTCCCGCTGTGTGGGCAACAGGTGCAAAAGCGCTTCGCGGACGCGCGCGAGCGATTCCGGATAGCCGATGGCCGTCAGCTCCGGATCGATCTCGAGGGCCGCGCGCGGATCTGTCTCGTCCCAACGTGGCTTGTAGCCTTCCAGGTCCCACTGCTCGCGCACTACGTCGCGTCCGTGCCGGAAGAGCCAGATCCGGAACGATTCCCGAGGTTCGTAGTTGTGGGCGGCGCGATACGCGCGCACGAAGAGAATCGAGTAGAGTTTTTCCCCGAAGCTCAGCAAGCCCGTAGTGCGGACGAAGAAGTTGTAGAGCGCGACGGCATACCGCTCGTACAACTCTTCGAACGCCCGGCGGTTACCTGCCCGGACGGCCATGATCAGAATCTCATCCGCTGCGCGCACGGCGGCTTTGCTCTCTTCCCGGAGCGGCAGCTACATTGCCGTGTTTTCTGTCTTTGCGCAAATGGCCGGTGCGGCGCCCGGCGGGGGGTTCGGCATCTGCCCGCGGGGCCGCGTGCCCCGGCGTCAGCGCGGCTCCTCGTACGGCTCTCCGGCGGGTTCGGCCCGGAAGCTCTCGTCCGGCACGATGTCGATTTCCACCCGCCGGTTCTTGGCCCTGCCTTCCGGCGTGTCGTTGCTCGCGATGGGCCGCGATTCCCCCTCGCCCCGCGTGGCGATGCGCGCGGCGCTGACGCCGTTTTCCACCAGGATGTCGGCGACGGCTTGTGCGCGACGGCGCGAGAGTTCGTAGTTCGACTCCTCGGAACCGCGGCTGTCCGTGTGCCCGATGATTTGCACGCGCGTGCGCGGATATCGGTTCAGCACCTGCGCCAGCCGCCCGAGTTTGTCGCGGGCACCGGGCTGGATGTAAGCTTTTCCCGACTCGAACAGCACGTCGCTCGCCATCACGACCTGGAGCTTTTCCTGCTCGCGCCGCAGGTAGTCTTGCTCCGCGAGAAGCGCCTCCATTTCGCGAGCCTGCTGGTCGAGGTAGCTCCCGATCAGGCCGCCGCCGAGAGCGCCGACGACGGCGCCGATCGCGGCTCCCTTGCCCGCACCCTTTCCGCCTCCGGCGATCGCGCCGATCGCGGAGCCCGCGGCCGCTCCGGTGACTGCGCCGACCACGGTTCCCTTGGCGGCGCGCGGGTTGCGCTCGATCGCGGCGCATGCCGCCACGGAAACGGCCAGCGCCGCTGCGATGATCCTTTGGGCTCTATTGCGTGTCATGCTCGTCCTTCCCCTTTGCGCGGGCGCGGCTCGAACTGGCGCGCAGAACTCCCGCCTATCCAAATCACAAGAACGCCTGCGAGGCCAGAAGGTTGCGGAGCCGGTGCCGAGGCGGCGGCTGGGCTTCACTCGGGCTCCGTGACGCCCTCGAGGTGCGAGGTGCAGGCGGGACAGCGAGCGGCGCGGTAAGGGATCGTGGAAAGGCAAAAGGGGCATTTTTTCTCCGAGGGTTCGCCGGGTGCAGCTTTTTTCCGGCCCAGCTCGCGCTCCAGGCGCTCGTCGAGTTCGTTGACGAAGCGCACGAGGATAAACATGCACGCGGCAACGGTGAGGAAGGCGACGAGGTTGTTCACGAAGACGCCGAAGTTCACCGTCACCGCGCCGGCCGCTTGCGCCTGCGCCAGGGTGGCATAGGGCCCCGGTTGTGCAGTGCCCTCCCGGAGCACGAGAAAGAGGTCGCTGAAATCCGCTTGCCCCAGCGCGAGGCCGATCGGGGGCATCAAGATGTCGTTTACGAGCGACTTGACAACGGAGGTGAAGGCAGCGCCGACGGTAAAGCCGATGGCCAGGTCCAGGAAACTGCCCCGCAGGGCGAACTTCCGAAATTCGCCGAGCACGCTCATCGGCGGGCAGCGCAGCCACGAAGACGGCCCGCAGCGGGGACGGCGCCGCGCGCTTGTGCCCGCAAGGCCGCAGGCGCACACCTCGGCACCGGGTTGCGGCAGGCCCGTCGCGGCCTGGCAGCGCGCTCGCAGAGGCTGCTCTTCAGTCCGCGATCGAGATGGCCTGGCGCGGGCACAGGCGCGCGGCTTCCTGGACTTTGGCGCGCAGCTCCTCGGCCGGCTCGCACAAGAGGTACGACCGGTCGTCGTCGCCGAGCGCGAAAACCTCCGGGCAGGCCTTCACGCATTTGGCGTTTCCCTCGCAGAGGTCCGGATCGATCGTAACTTTCATTGGATCTTCTCGCGCGGCGCCGCTGGCGTACCGCCGGTGCCCATCCCCTCGCCCCGAGCGCTTTTATCGCGCATAGCTCTTGCCCTGCGGCGTGAAGCGCACGGGCATGTGCTTGATGCCGTTGATGAAGCTGGAGCGCAAGCGCACTGCGGCACCCGCTAGCTCGATGTCGGGCAGACGGCGCAGCAGTTCTTCGAACATGATGCGGATCTCCAGGCGTGCCAGGTTCGCCCCCAAGCAATAGTGTTCGCCGATGCCGAAGGCAAGGTGCTCGTTTGGCTGGCGCGCGACGTCGAACCGAAAAGGATCGGGAAACACTTCCTCGTCCCGGTTCGCGGAGGGGTAGAAGAGCATGACTTTCTCCCCCGCCCGGATCTTTTGGCCGCCGATTTCCACGTCCGCCGTGGCCGTGCGGCGGAAGTGCATGACCGGGGTGACCCAGCGCAGCATCTCCTCCACCGCACTCGGGATCAGTGACGGGTCCGCCAGCAGCCGGGCCTTCTGGTCGGGGTGCTCGAGAAGGGCCAGCAAGCCGCCAGAGATCAAATTGCGGGTCGTCTCGTTTCCGGCCACCATGAGGAGCAGGAAGAACAAGTCGAACTCCATCTCGGTGAGCTTGCGGCCGTCCACCTCGGCGTGCACCAAGGTGCTCACCAGATCGTCGCCGGGGTTCTTCCGGCGTTCGGCGGCCAGGCGGTTGGCGTACATGTAGACCTCGAGCGAAGCCTGCCGCCCGGTCTCGGGCGACGTGGCGTATTCCGGGTCGTCGAACCCGATGAGCTGATTGCTCCAGGTGAAGAGCTGGTGGCGGTCTTCCTGGGGCACGCCCATGAGTTCGGCGATTACCTGCAGCGGCAGCTCCGCAGCGACGGACGTCACGAAATCGCATTCGCCCAGCGGGGCCACGGCGTCCAAGATGCGCGCGGTCACCTCCCGGATTCGCGGCTCGAGGCGCGCGACCATGCGAGGAGTGAATCCCTTGTTGACGAGCGATCGAATCCGGGTGTGCCGGGTCGGGTCCATGTTGAGCATCATCAACTGCATTTCTGCGAGCTCGGAAACCGTGGCCTCGCGGTAGAGTGCGCTGCGCCGCGCCGAGGAAAAGGTCCGCGGATCGCGCGACACGGCGACGACGTCCCGGTACTTCGTGATCGCCCAGAATCCAGGCCCATCTCCAGGTTCGTGCCAGGAGACGGGCGCATGGGCTCGCAGCAGCGCAAAGAGGTCGTGTGGCACGCCCTTCAGGTACCTATCTGGGTCGACGAGGTCCGCGCTGCGCCACGGCATGTGCATGGTCTTCACCTCCCGCGTTCGCGATCTCCGGCGGGCGCTGCAGCCCGAGCTGCGCTTTCTCCCGCCCCCGGCGGCTGCGGCTCGCTGCGCGCTTGGACTGCGTAGTTGCGCGCCCATGCGTAGTCGGGCTTCCCGCTGGGGCTGCGGGCGATAGCGGGGGCGACGGCGAGCGCCCGCGGGATCTTGTAGTCGGCGAGATGTTTCGCGCAGTGTCCGCGCAGTTCTTCCAAGCGAGGTGCCGCGACTCCCGGCTTCAAAGAGATCACGGCCGTGACCTTTTGGCCCCACCGGGGATCTGGCGTACCCACTACGAGGGCGTCGTACACGGCCGGATGGCTTTTGACTACCCGTTCCACCTCCTCGACGAAGACCTTCTCGCCCCCCGTGTTGATGCACATGTCTTCGCGGCCGAGGAAGAGAACCCTTCCGTCCTCGGCATAGCGGACGCGATCGCCGCTGACCACGTAGCGGACGCCATCGATCACGGGAAACGTAGCGCGTGTCCGTTCGGGGTCGCCCAGGTAGCCCAGCGGCAGGTGACCCGTGCTGGCAGTCCACCCGATGTCGCCGTTCTCGCCCGTGCGCGCCTCCTCTCGCCTGAGGATGCCGCTGCGGTCCTGCTTGAGGACGACCGTGTTCTCTCGCAGTTCGTAGGCCGGTAATCCGTGGTGCCCGGACTCGGTATTCGAACTCATTGCTTGGAGGCCGAGCTCCGATCCCCCGACGCTTTCCAGGAAGAGAACGTTCGGAGGCAGCAGCGATAGCAGCTCGTCGCGCACGCTGGGGGAGAGTACCGCTCCGGTGCTTCCTACCATCGCGATCGAGGAGACGTCGTACTTACGCTCGCGGAGAGCGGCGAGTAGGGGACGTGCGAAGGCATCGCCGATGATCGTCAGCGAGTTGACGCGGTGGCGCTCGACGGCCTCCCACACCGCGTGGGGATCGAACCGCCGCACTTCGTCCGGGAGCACGACCGTGCCCCCGCGGTGAAACGTGTTGAACGCGGCCCACTGCGCCGCGCCGTGCATGAAGGGAGGTAGGATCAGAAATCGGCCTCCCAGTCCGAGCTTTACGTGCTCCCGGAATTGCTCCTCGGTCTCCAGCCGTGGAAAGCCGGGTATGTGACCGCCGAGGCTGTTGTAAAAGACATCCTCCTGCCGCCAGAGCACGGCTTTGGGCATTCCGGTCGTGCCACCCGTGAACAGGACGTAGAGGGTCGCCTGTCGAGTACGGGAGGTCCGGCGCTGCATCGCTCTGCGCGGCCAGCAATTCGTCGTAGTCGAATGCGCCCTCCAGAACCGGGTTCCCCGACTCGTCGGCCACCTGGATGACGTATTCGATCGAGGGAATGCGGCGCCGCAGCTCGGCCACGCGCGGGGCGAACGTCGCGTGGTACACGAGCGCACGCGGCACACTCGCGCGCAATACGTACTCCAGCTCCTCGTCCACGTAGCGGTAGTTGATGTTCACTGCTGTAGCGCGGGCCTTGTACGCGCCGTACATCGCCTCAAGGTACTCGTTGCAGTTGTACAAGTAGATGGCGACGTGGTCCTGCCCCGACTCCCAGGGCTGTAGCTGCGCCCGCTCCGTATGGCACCCAAGGCCGAGGCGCAGCAGGGCATTGGCGAAGCGGCAACACCGTCGATGGAACTGGTCGTAGGTGTACACCCGATCCCGCCACAGGAACGCCTCTCGCTCGGGAATCGTGCTCGCAGTGATTTCTTGAAGTACCGCGAGGTTTGCGAACAGCTTGCCCATGGTTCTCCCCGTTGCGCCGCGGCACTCCGCGGCAGGCTCGTCTGCGCGGGCACCGCCAAGCAGCCCCGCGGCGCTACCTGCCGCGGAACACCGGCTTGCGCTTCTCCTTGAATGCCCGGGTCCCCTCTTTGGCATCCTCCGACATGGAGACAGGGACTCCGATTTCGAATTCCTTCTCCAGGGCCTGCTGCGTCGGCACGCCCAAGCCCGCGAGAACGGAGCGCTTGACGGCCTGCACGGCGAGCGGCCCGTTTTCCGCAATGGTTTGCGCATAGCGCTGAGCTTCGACCAAAACTCGGTCGGCGGGCACCACCTTGTTCACCAAGCCGATCCGGAATGCCTTTGCAGCCGAAATCCGGTCTCCGGTGAGCAGGATGTCCATAGCGAGGCAATAGGGGAGCTGTCGGGGCAAGCGCACGGTCGAGCCGCCCATCGGGAACAAGCCCCATTTGACCTCGGCGAGGCCGAACTGCGCGTTGTCCGCTGCGACGCGCAAGTCGGTGCACTGCAAGATCTCCATCCCGCCCGCCACGCAGTACCCCTTCACGGCGGCCACGATGGGCTTGTACACCTCGATGTTCCGCAGCAGTCCCTTGTAAATGATGCTCAGGTCTTCCTGAATTCGCCGATCGAAATCGTCCTCTGGGGGCCGCAGGCCTTGCATCATGCGCACGAGCCGGTCGAGGTCGGCTCCTGCACAGAACGCCTCTTCGCCCGCGCCGGTGAGAATCGCGACGCGGATGTCGGGGTCGTCGATGATCGCCTGCCAAGCGTCCGCCAGCCGGCAAAGCATCTCGGCATTGATGGCGTTTCGCACCTCGGGTCGGTTCAAGGTCACCGTCGCGATGTGCCCTTGTTTCTCGAACAGCACTGCAGGTTCCGCCATGCGCCCTCGCTCCTTGCTCTCCGCCGTTCCTACAGGTCGCAACTTACGATCCACATCGCGAAATACTGCGCCCCGCCTCCGTAGGCATGCCCGAGCGCTGTGCGCGCGCCCTCGACCTGATGCTCGCCGGCGCGGCCCATGACCTGCAAGGCGGCCTCGGCAAGGCGGATCATGCCGGACGCTCCGATGGGGTTGGTGCACAGCACGCCGCCAGAAGGGTTGACGGGCAAATGGCTCCCGAGGCGCCGTTCCCCGCGGTCGACGATCTTCCAGCCGTCACCGACCTCGCAAAAGCCGAGGTTCTCGAGCCACATGGGCTCGAACCACGAAAACGGCACGTAGATTTCCGCGGTGTCGATTTGGTTCCACGGGTCGGTGATCCCCGCGCGCTCGTAGGCAGCCTTTGCGCATATGCGCCCCGCCAGCGGGTTCACTTGGTCTCGACCCGGCACCCACATGGCCTCGGCATACGATGTGCCGGCCTTGATCCACGCGGGCCGGCGCGGCCCTTTTTTCGCGGCCTCCTCGCTCGCCAGCACCATGGCCACTGCGCCGTCCGAAGACGGGCAGGTCTCCAGGTAGCGGATCGGGTCCCACAGCATCGGCGACTGCAGCACGCCTTCCAGCGTCACTGGCTCGCGCAGGTGGGCGTACTCGTTGCGAGCCGCGTTCTCCCGCGCGTTGACGACGACCAGCGGCCCGATGTGAGGCGGCGCCTGGGTGCGGGCGATGTAGGCCCGCACGTACGGGGCGAAGTACCCTCCGGCTCCGGCGACGAGCGGCGCCGTGAACGGCAGGTTCGGAGACAATGCCCACATCGTATTGCCTTCGGATTGCTTTTCGAAGGCGACGACGAGGACGCGTTCGAAAAGCCCCGAGGCCACGTGCGTCGCCCCGGCCAGTGCCGTCGAGGCTCCAACCGATCCGGCAGTGTGCACGCGCAACAACGGCTTGCCATGGGCGCCCACGGCACCTGCCAAGTACTGCTCCGGCTGCATCACCCCTTCCAGCATGTCTGGCGCTTTGCCCAGGATCACAGCCTCGATGTCGCGGTGCTCGAGCCCTGCATCGAGGAGCGCCCGATCGATGGCTTCGCGGACAAGGCCGGCGATGCTGACGTCCGTGCGGCGCGAGCGGTGATGGGTCTGCCCCACGCCCACCACCGCCACGGGACGCTTCATGACCACCTCCGCTCGGAGCCCAGCACCCAGACTAGATTGTGCTGGAGGCAGTGTCCCTGGGCGGCATGTGCCACAGCGCGCTGCGCTCCGGCCACGGCATGTCCGTGGGCACGGCCGCTGAGTTGCAGAAATGCCTCCCCCAGGCGGATCAGGCCCGTCGTCATCAGGGGGTTTCCCGCGAGCGGGCCGCCGGAGGGGTTAATGCGGGTCTTTCCGGGATCGCGCGTGTCGATGCCGAGCGCCTCGCAGAGAATCATCTCCTCGACCGGAGTGGCCGCAGTGAGCGCGACTACGTCGGCTTCGGCCGCGCTTGTAATGCCCGCCATCGCAAAAGCCCTGTGCGCCGCCAGGCCGGCGCTTTCGCTCCGCGTCAGATCCCGCACCCCGAGGTTTTGAAACTCGGCGATTTGGTGGACTCCGTGGATCCAAGCTGGCCGCTCGCACATCTGCTCGGCCTTGCCTTCCGCTGCGAGAACGAGGCACGCGGCGCTCTCCCCCGCGGGCGGCACGTATCCCTCGCGC
>JBBIUR010000053.1:0-12162 GCA_037440145.1 Myxococcales bacterium
ATTTTCTGACCATCACCCGGCAAGTGGCGGAACACTCGACCTGTGCCCGCGCCAAGGTGGGGGCTGTGATTGTCCGCGACAAGAACATTCTCGCCACCGGGTATAATGGAGCGCCCGCGGGGCTGCCACACTGCATCGATGTGGGGTGCCTGATTTACCGATCCGTCAATCCATATGGGGAGGAAGAGGAGAACTGCTTCCGCACGATCCATGCAGAGATCAATGCCATTGCGCAAGCGGCAAAAAACGGAGCCAGCATTCGCGATGCGCATATCTACATCACGCATTCGCCGTGCATTCACTGTTTCAAGGTGCTGATCAACACAGGCATCACGCGGATCGTGTACGAGCGCGAGTACAAGCTCCATACTTTGGACGAGTGGCGTCGGTATGCGGATGTGCGGCTAGACAAAGTCGAGGTGCCGTGACTCCTGGGCGGAAGTGGAAGCGTGTGCCGTTCGGGCAAGGGGCTTGCGGCGCGTGTTGGGGAAGCGAAAATAAAAAAGGGAGATTCGAGCTGTGGAACTCGCCGAGCTCCGAGAGAAAGTGCGGGCGGTAGAGGATCGCCTCCTAGCACTCGGGAGGCACCTTTGACGTCCCGGGGCGCGAGCGGCGGTTGGGCGAACTGGACGCAGCAGCCGCGGCACCGGACTTCTGGGCGGACGCGGAGAAAGCCCAAGCGCTGCTGCGAGAGCGCGCACAGGTAGGGGGGCCTCTGGAGGCGTGGCGTCGCGCGCGGGAGGCGGTGGAGGAGGTGCGCGTCTACCTCGAGATGGCCGAGGAGGAAGTGCCCGACGCGCAGCGGGAATGTGAAGCGCGGCTCGCGCAGGTCGAGGAGACGGTGGGTCGCATGGAAGCGGAGCGCCTTCTCAGTGGGGAGCACGACGCGGGGAACGCGATTGTGACCTTGCACCCGGGCGCCGGGGGGACGGAGGCCCAGGATTGGGCGGAGATGTTGTTGCGGATGTATTTGCGTTGGGCGGAGCGGCGTGGCTACCAGACGGAGATCCTCGAATACCAGCCCGGCGAGGGCGCAGGGCTGAAAAGCGCCACGCTCACGGTGAAAGGGCCTTATGCGTACGGGTACTTGAAAGCAGAAGCCGGTATTCACCGCCTGGTACGCATTTCGCCGTTCGATGCGAACGCCCGGCGGCATACCTCTTTCGCCTCGGTGTTCGTCTATCCGGAGATCGATGAAGACGTGAAAGTCGAGATCAACGAGGCCGACCTGCGCATCGATACGTACCGCGCAAGCGGAGCCGGAGGCCAGCACGTGAACAAGACGGACTCCGCAGTGCGGATCACGCACTTGCCGACAGGAATCGTGGTCGCGTGCCAGAACGAGCGTTCCCAGCACAAGAACCGCGCGATGGCGATGAAAATCTTGCGCGCCCGCTTGTACGAGCTGGAGAGACAGAAGCAGCGGGAGAAAATGTCCGAGCTTCACAAAACGAAGCGGGAGATCGCGTTCGGGAGCCAAATCCGCTCCTACGTTCTCCACCCGTACCGCATGGTGAAAGACCACCGTACCGGAGTCGAAGTGGGCAACGCCGACGCCGTCTTGGACGGCGAAATCGACGAGTTCATCGAGGCGTATCTGCATCAGATGGCCGCTTGAAGGGCCGCGGGGAGGGCGAATGCGCGAGGCGCTTTTTCGCTACCTGTGCGAGCGGCCCGCGGGGGCGACAACGGCCGAGCTGCTGGATCTCGTCTTTACCCAGCCCGGGTCGGATCCCGAATTCGGACCGCGGTTTCTGCGCGCCTTGCTGGCGGGGGATCCGCGCTTTTTCTTCGTTGGGGAAGAGGATCGATGGGTGGCGCGATGCTGGGAGGCCTTGAGAGAGGACCTCGATGCAGCGGAGTTCGCCGTCGTTGACATCGAGACGACCGGTGGCTCCGCCATCGCTGGTGGCATCACCGAGATCGGCGCCGTCCGGCTGCGCGGGGGGCGAGTGGAGGCCGAGTTCCAGCAGCTCGTCAATCCCGGGATTCCGATAGCACCGTTCGTGACGCGGCTTACAGGGATCACCGATGCGATGCTTGTGGACCAGCCGCCAATTGCCGAGGTTCTCCCGCGCTTTTTGGAGTTCGTGGGAGACCGCATTCTGGTCGCTCACAACGCGCGGTTCGACCTGGCATTCTTGAATGCGGCCATGCGGCGGCACGTGGGATGGCCTTTGGCTCAGCCGCATCTCTGCACCATCCGGCTGGCGCGCCGTCTGATCCCGGGACTCCGCCGCTGTTCCCTCGATGCGCTGGCGGCGCATTTTGGCCTGTTTCCTCGTGATCGCCATCGGGCGCTCGGCGACGCCCGGATCACGGCGGACCTGCTGTGCTGCCTGATGGAGCAAGCGCGCGCGCGCGGCGTGCGGCGGCTCGACCAGCTTTTGGGACTCCAGGGCCAGGCGCGAGATGGCCGCCCCTTCTTTTGCTCCTTGCCGCGAGACAAGGTGAAAAGGCTGCCTGCGAGCCCTGGGGTCTATCGGTTCTATGCCCAAGACGGCCGCCTCCTTTACGTCGGCCGGTCCACCGACGTCCGGCGGCGAGTGTGCAGCTACCTGTACAATTCACGCGGCCACCCGGGTCGGGTACTGGACCTCATCCGGCACGTGGCCTCCGTGGAGGTCGAGGAGACAGGCTCGGAGCTGGAGGCCGCGCTGCGGGAGGCGGAATGGATTCGGCAATACAAGCCCCCGTACAACCGCCGGGGAAAACACCTGCCGAGAATCGCATACCTGAAGGTTGGCGGGGATCGCACCTTTCCCAGGCTGGTGGTCACGCGCCGGCCAGTGAGCAGAGTCGGCCGCTTGTTCGGTCCTTTTCCCGGGTGGGCAAGTGCGGAGCGGGCGCGCGACGCGTTGCTCCGGCTCTACGGAGTGCGGAGCTGTTCGGGCCGGCTATACCCGGCCCCCCGCAACGCGCCTTGCTTCGCGGGTCAGGTGGGGATGTGCTCCGCGCCGTGCGCGGCTCGCATCGACGCCGCAGCCTACGGCGCGAGGGTGCGGGGTTTGATCGAGTTACTCGAAGGTCGCGACGCATGGGCGCGGGCCGAGCTCGTCCGGCGGCGCGAGACCGCGAGCGCAACTCTCCAGTTCGAGGCAGCGGCGAGGGCGCAGCGAGACCTCGAGGTCATCGACGACCTCATGCGCAGGAGCAGGAAGTTTCGGTGGGCGAGCGGTGCGCCGGAATGCCTGATCCTGCACCCGTCGCGGCGCGCCCGAGCCGAGGCCTACGTAATCCTCGGCGGCTACCTCGTGCACCGCCAGCCACTGGAAGGCGAAGGCGACCTCGATCGTTTGGCTGCTTGGGTGGAGCGAGCCCTCGCGGAGCCTCGCCGCTGCACACCGGCGCCAGCCGACATCGAAAGAGCCAGCATTGTGGCGGCTTGGCTCGATGCGCGGCGCGAGGAGGACGGCGTCGTACTGCCGCTCCGACGTCCAGTCGAGCTCGCGGAGTGGCGGCCCGCTCTAGCGTCGGTGGCGCGAACCGCTGCCGATGCGCCGCATGGCGAGGGCAGCACGCCTCGAGTTTCGCCACCACCAGAGCGGAAAGACGAGTAGCAGAGCCCAGGTGTGCCCGTCCGGGGAAGGCCCGCCCCCGAGATTGCAGCCACCGCCCCGGGCAACGAGGAATTCGACGCTTGGATTGGTCGGGGTCCGCGTCGGAGTTCGGGTCGGCGTGCGCGTCGGCATGGCGGGCCCGAAAACGCCTCCGGAGCAAACACCACCGAGGCAGTCCGTATCCTTCCCGCATGCTTCTCCCGTACATCTCGGCGCTGTGCACGTGCCCTCCGCCCCTGTGATGTCGCAGCGCTGGGCAGACGGGTCGCACCGCCGGCTGCAGCAGCGGAAGTTCTGGCAGATACCGGTCGTACACTCGGAATCTGCGGTGCACGCGGCCGCCGTGGGTTTGAGGGTAGGCGTCGGCGATTGCGGCGGGACCGGTGTAGCCGAGGGCGTCCCGGAAGAAGGTCCAAAGCCGGTCGGAGTCGGCGTGCGAGTGGGGCCCGTCGCGCAGACGCCGTTTTGACACACACGGCTCGTGCACTGGTCGTCGACGGAGCAAACTTCTCCCAGCGGGAGGTTCACGGGAAGGCAGGTGCCCGCCGCGCCCGCGAGATCGCACCGCTCGTTTCCACCTTGGCACGGGGTGTCACAGCAAACCCCTTCGTTTCCCGAACCAGTGCGGGAACAGAACAGTGGAGGCGTGCACTCGCAATTAGGATCTGGTTCCTCCGGCCGGTAGACGCACGCCTGACCGCGGCCTTTGACCGGCTCGCAGGGGCCGAGGGTTGGTGAGGGGGTGACCGTCGGACCCGGTGGGATCCCTCCGGTGGTGTTGACGAGGACCCGAACCAGAGAATCTGCCGACGTGGCCACAACTAGGTCGGGTTTGTCGTCGCGGTTAAAATTTCCGACTTTCACGAAGTTCACGGACCGCCCAATGCCCCGAATCCCTGTGGGCGTCTGGAACGATCCACCGCCAACCCCAGGTGCGACGTCGAGGCGTGCACTCCCCAGCTCCTGCGGGGTCGTCCCGGAACTCGGAAAGGAGAGAACCCCCGCAAGGTCTCCCAGGCCGTCTCCGTCGAAGTCCGACGCGGTGACGGCGCGCAACTGGCACTGCGCCGTGGGTTCTGGGGATTCTGCGGACGTGCAGGCGAACGCGAACGTCAACGGCGCGGCGAAAAAGCCGCCGCCCCGGTTCAACAGGATGTTCGCCTCCCTTCTCGTCCGGCCGCCGGCGACAACGTCCGGCAGGCCATCGCCGTCGATGTCCGCTACCGCAATGTCGACTGCCCCTTTTCCGGTGATGAAGTTGCCGACAAGGCTCAGATTCCCGTTTCCCGCGCTGAGCAATATGCTCGCGTCGCGCGCGCCGCCGCCTCCCGTGTTCGCAGCCGCGACGTCGGGCAGACCGTCTTGGTTGAAATCGGCGCTTGCCAGCAGCCGCGGCCGGCGCCCGGCCCGGAAGCGCCGCTCGGTGGAGAACGTGCCGTCCCCTTTGTTCGTGAGCACGCTCACGTCGTCCGTCCTCGGGTTGGAGAGAATCAGATCCGGGCCTTTCTGGCCGTCGACGTCGGCGATCGCCACGTCGAAGCTCGTGCAGCAATGGCGAAATTGGCGAATCTGCCGGACCGTGCCGGTTCCCGAACCGAAAAGGAGAAAAATGCGGCGCCCGCCCGCTGCGACTACGAGATCCGCAAAGGTGTCTTGGTCAAGGTCACCGGCGGCGACCGCCTTGAGGGAACGCCCGACGGCGACGGCGGTGCTTTGTCGGATTTCACCGCCTTCGCCTACCAAGAGGATGGAAACCCGGTTGGTGCCACTGCTCGCAACGGCGATATCGTCGATCCCGTCCCCATCGAAATCCGCCACGGCCACGCCTTTGATTCGCTTTGGCACTGCCACTGGGGTCAAAACGACAAACGACGGCGGGGCGGCAGGCGCGGGCAGGCTCTGGCTTCCGATAGCTGCCAATGCGAGCAGCAGGGCTCCAGCCGAACGCATTCTATGCTCCTTCCGAAACGACTCCTCGTCCGGGCATCACGGCCCGCGCGAGAAGCAATTCACTTTTTCTCGGAGGGCGATCTTTTGTCAAATGAAAAGGTGGTGGGCGGCAGCCCGCGGGGTGGTTGCCAGCGGGTTCGCTGACTCCTGCTCGATGACGCACGGCCGGGGGACTGAAGCCGGCTACAGAGCCTCGGTGCTGCCAAGCCGACTCGCAGCCGCGAGGGCCAGCTCGACCCGCGCCTGCCACTCCCGCAGGCGCTCTCTGCGCTCGTCTGCCGACCACAACGGCTGCATTCGAACTCCCAAGCACCAGGAGTCTCGGAGTTGCTCGATGTCGCCCCACACGCCAGTCGCGAGGCCGGCCAGGTATGCCACGCCCAGTGCCGTGGCTTGAAGCGTCGCTGGCCGCTCGACCGGAGACCCTACGGCGTTGGCGATCATCTGCACCAGGAAATCGTTGATGGCTGCCCCCCCGTCGACGCGCACCGGGCTCGCTTCCGGTTGCCCGACTGCCGCCGCCAGCGTGGAGACGACCTCGGAACAGCGGAACGCAATCCCCTCCAGCATTGCGCGCACGACGTGGGCTCTGGTCGACCCTCGCGAAAGCCCTCCGATCAGAGCGCGCGCGCTGGGGGCCATGTGCGGGGTGCCCAACCCCTGCAGCGCGGGAATCGCCCAAACTCCCCCGGTATCGGAAACAGTATGCGGCAGCGAGCACGCCTCTTCCAAGCTTGGAAGAGCACCCATCCCGTCGCGCAGCCACTGCACTGCGGACCCGGCCGTCATCACGGCGCCTTCGAGACAGAAGCTCCGCTGTCCTTGGAGGCTCCAGAGGACCAGGGGGTACGTTCCGGCAGGCGGCGGCACCAGCGCGTCCCCCGTGTTGACATCGGCCATAGCCGAGGTCCCGAGCGTGATTTTCATCTCTCCTTTGTGCAGCCGAAGGTGGCCAAACGCCGCTGCTTGCTGATCTCCGGCAATGGCGGCAATGGGCACCCGTGCTCCTGCAGTCGCCGGATCCGTGAGTGTGCGGACGCCGCTCGAATCCAAGACCTCGGCCAGGGCGGCTGCGGGAATTCCGAAGAATTCGAGCTGCGCTTCGTCCCAGCGGCCACTCGCGAAGTCGTACAGCCCTGTGCAGGAGGCGTTGGAATGATCGGTCACATGCGCTCTCCCGCCGCTCAGCTTCCAGGCAATCCAACTGTCCACGGTTCCGAAACGCGCGTGCCCGCTCGCCACTTCTTGGCGGACTTCCTCGACTTCGCGCAGCAGCCACTCCATCTTAGTGGACGATGCCATGGTGTTGGCGAACACCCCTTGCGCGAGGAGCTCGTTCACGCGCTTCGCTGTCCGCAAGTCTTGCCACACGATTGCTGGGTAAAGGGGCTCGCCGGTGTGCGCATCCCACGCGACGACCGTTGCCCGCTGGTTGGCGATCCCCGCAGCGGCCAAGTCTTGCGGGGCGACGCCGGCGGCAGCGAGCGCGCCGTGCCAGACCCGCAGCACCGCCTCCCACATTTCGGCTGGATCGATTTCCACCCAAGCGGGTCGCGGGTACCTTGGTCGAAACTCTTCGCGAAAGGCACCGCGGACAGCGCTGGAGGAGTCGAACACGAGGGCGCGGACGCTCGTGGTGCCAATGTCGAGGGCGAGGACCAGGTCGCTCACGGGCAGCCACCTCAGGGCAGCAAAACCCCGGGATTCATGATGCCCTGGGGGTCGAGAGCAGCCTTTAAAGCGCGGAGCACGCCGATTCCCAGCCCGTGCTCCTGTGCCATCCACGGGCGGCGGATGCGCCCGATTCCGTGATGGTGCGAGATGGTACCGCCCGCCGCGAGAGTCGCTTCCATGGCCGCGGCCCAGCACTGGTGGTAGATCTCTTCCGCTCGGTCTGGGTTTTCGGTCTGCACAGCGAAAGTGAAGTAGAGGTTCGTGCCGGTCACGTAGGAATGCGAGCTGTGCGCGGAGGCGACTAGGATGCCCGGCACCGCTCGGAGGCCGGCGGCCACGCCTTCGTACAGTGCCGGGATCGCGCTCCAGGGGGCCGCGACCTCGATTGTGTCCACCACGATTCCCCGTTCGAAAAAGGGCTCCAGCGGAGGCACGTCGTTGCGGTGCTCAAGCCAGTGCTCGACCGGAGCCGGCCCCAGGGCGGAGCCACGCTCGGCAGCGCAGGCGGCGGAGCAGGCAGCCATCTCCGCTTCGGTGAGGGCTGGAGGTCCCTCCGAGAGGACGAGCAGGAGGGCCGTCTCGGGGGCGGCCCAGTCCGAGAAATGCCGAGCAGTTTCCAGTTCGTCGTACAGACGGAGGACGGGCGGGCGCCATCCCGCTTGTACGAGCTGGCGGATGGCCTCGAGACCGCGGGCCAGCGCAGGAAAAGCGAACGCGGCCAGCACGCGCGAGGGCGGTTTGGGAAGGATGCGGAGGGTGGCTTCGGTGACGATTCCCAACGTGCCTTCCGAGCCCAGGAAGATCTCACGCAAGTCGGGCCCCGTTGCAGCGCGGGGGACCGGCTTGGTGCGCACGACCGTGCCCGCCGGCAGCACTACCTCCAGCGCGGCCAGGATGTCTTCGATCGAGCCGTAACGGGTGGAAAACTGCCCCGCCGAGCGCGTGGCGACCCAGCCGCCTACGGTCGACAAGTCGATGGATTGGGGGAAGTGCCCGCACGAGAAGCCTTTCTCGTTGAGCGTTTTTTCCAGCTCTGCGCCGAGCGCGCCTGCTTGCACGCGGACGAGCAGCGCGCGCTCGTCGATCTCGAGGACGCGGTTCATCTTGCGCAGATCGACGACCACCGCATCCTCGGGGGGGAGTATTCCACCGCAGACTCCGGACCCCCCGCCGTACGGCACCACGGGCACCTGGTGTTCGCTTGCGTAGCGGAGTGTGCGAGAGACGGACTCCGTGTCGCGCGGCTGGACGACGCAGGCCGGCGTCTCCGCAGGCCGTCTGTGGACGGCACGGAGAATGGCGAGCGGCCACGAGTCACGGCTATGTTTCGCTAGCGACTCCGGGTCCCACGCAACCGAGTCCGCACCGAGCAGGGCAACCAAGTCGCTCCTGAGTTTCTCTCGATCAGCCATGGGCCGCTCGCTCCGAAGGCGCCGCAGGGACGATGGCCCTGCAATTGTGAACGGCGGCGCGGTACTGCTCCACCTCCGCCGCGATCCGCCTTTCGTCCCACCCGAGGCAGTGGCCCATCGCGTCCGCGACGGCCGGCGCGAGGGCAAGGCCGTTATCCGGCTGGAATAGGAGCGCGCGCGTGCGCCGCTCCAGTATGTCTTCGACGGTCTCCGCCAGCTCCTCCCGTACGAGGTACTCCACCTCGCCTCGCGTCAACGGCGATCCGCCTGCCAATCGCACTCCCAGAGCAGGTTCCGCCGCGATTTTCGCGGCAATCCGTTCGGCCTCGGAGCCGTAGAGTTCCACGAGATGGTCGACGCTGTCCCGCGGCACCCCGGGCCATCGCGCTGCCAGGCGCGCTGCGAAGGCGCCCACGTCCGAACCGGTTTCTCCGCCGGCTAGCGGCTCCGAATCGCTGCGCCCCCGCGGCGGCCTGGATGGCTGCACGCCTTGGTCGCGGAGCAGATCCGCCGCAAGCGCGAGTACCCGCTCGGCCATTTTCCGGAAGGTCGTCAGCTTCCCTCCGGCGACGGAAATCAGACCGGAAGCCCCTACCATGATCTCGTCTTTTCGGGATATCTCGCTCGGGCGCTTCCCCTCTTCGTGCAAAAGCGGGCGTAGCCCCGCCCACGCCGCGGTGATGTCCCGCAACCCGATCGGGGGCACGGCGAAGGTGCGGCCCAGAGCTTCGAGGAGGTAGAGGACATCCTCGCTGGTGACGGCCGGGCAATCCAGAGGGCCCTGGTAGTCGGTGTCCGTCGTGCCCACATAAACCGCTTCGCCGCGCGGCACCGCGAAGACCGACCGCCGATCCCGCGCCCGCATCACGACCACTTGGCGCAGGGGCAGGCGCCAGGAAGGCAGGACAAAATGGATGCCCTTGGTCAGGTGGAGTCGCCGCTCCCCGTTTCCGGCTAGGGTCCGCACGTGGTCCACCCACGGCCCCGCCGCGTTCACCACCACCTGAGCCCGCACCCGCACCCCCTGCTCGCCCAGGGCATCGGAGACCTCGGCGCCCCGGACGCGCCCGCCTTCGACGATCAGCCGCGTCACGGGAGCATAGTTGAGCACGAGCGCTCCGAGGGCGGCGGCTTGCTTGATGGCTGCCATCACGAGGCGCGCGTCGTCCGTCAGGTACTCGTAGTAGACGCCGGCGCCGTAAATCGCCTCGGGTCGCAGGACGGGCTCGCGGTCGAGCGTCTCCTGCCTGCTGAGCATGCGGTACTTCTCGCTGCGGCCCACTCCTGCCAAGCGATGGTACGTCCATAGGCCGAGCCGCAGCTTGGCGTGCCCGGCACGGGAAGAAACCGGCACCAGCATTTGGATGGGTCGCACCAGGTACGGTGCGAGCCGCCGCAGAACCGCTCGTTCGCTCGCTGCTTCCCGCACTAGGCCCAGATCCCGTTGTTCCAAGTACCGCAGGCCGCCGTGAATCAGTTTGGAGGAGCGGCTGCTCGTTCCGTACGCAAAGTCGCGCTGCTCCACCAGCGCGACCCGGAAACCCCGCAACGCCGCCTCCCTTGCGATGCCGGCGCCCGTGATACCCCCGCCGATCACGAGAATGTCGAACGGCTCCGCGCCGAGAGCTCTGAGCTGGGCGGAGCGCGATCGCTGCGAGAACGTCTCCGGTGCCATGCTGGGCCGATCTGCCCGACGCCCCCTTTTCCAACGCGCGCGCCCCCGATGTCAATGCAGGTGTGCGCGCCGGGAAAGGCGCAAGCGCACAAGTCGGAGGCTGGCGCAACCCGGTCGATCCTCGCAGCCGGTGCCAGTGGGAGCTCGCGGAGTGCGTTGACACTTTGACGCAGCGTGTTATGGAGGGATCGAGGAGGGCAATGCAATGGCAAGGAAAAAGCCGAATCCGCCCGCACTCCAGTCTGCCATCATCGCCCGTCTCGTGACGCGCTGGGCAGCAGCACGGGCGAGTGCGAGGGCTTTTTTGCCGCGCCGGGTTGTCCGTCGCCTGGAGCGATTCGAGCGGCGCTTGGAGGCGCGGCGCGCCAGATGGCTGCAGGCCGCTGCGCGGGCGCGCGAGGGATGGCAAACCGGCGCGCAGTCGCTGCAGAACCGTATGGGCAGCGCCGCTGCGAGCTTCGCGCGGGAGGTCGCCGCGCGGCTGGGGCTGCCGTCTCGGACGGAGGTCGAGCGCTTGCGGAAGCGGATCAGCGAGCTCGAGGTCCGCATGGCGCGCAGCGGCGCGACTGGCGACGTCAGGCGCGGGTCGGCCGCCTGACGTGAGGCCGGCCCCATCCCGCACCGCCGGGTGTCGAGATCTGCAAGCGGTCGCCTGCGCGGACCGAAAAGCAGCCTTTGGCTGGGAGAACGCGCGCAGAGCCAGATGCGCGCAAGAAGTTTTGGCCCGGCAGGCCGGGCGCACCTCCTTGGAGGCCGTAAGGGCGAACACGGCGCCGCTCGGTCAGGAGCGACACCTGGGCGTCCGTGAGAAATTCGAGTTCGCGGATGAGGCCGTCCCCGCCCGGGTGACGGCCGGCGCCTCCAGACCCGCGCCGGATGCGGTACTGCCGGACGCGGAGCGGGTAGTACGCTTCGAGAGCCTCGATGGGGGTGTTGCGCGTGTTCGTCATGTGGGTGTGCACTCCCGAAACGCCTGGTCGGTTCGGCCCGCCGCCCGAGCCCCCAGCGATCGTTTCGTAGTACGCGAACTCCCGGCCGCTGCGAGGGTCCACACCTCCGACGGCCACGTTGTTCATTGAGCCGCTGCTCGCCGCGGGGATCCGGTGCGGGAGCGCCGGCGCCAGGGCGCGCAGAAGGACGTCGACGATCCGCTGCGAGGTCTCGACGTTGCCGCCAGCGACCGCTGCCGGGAAGCGGGCGTTCACGACGCTGCCCGCTGGCGCAAAGACGCACACGGGCCGCAGCAGGCCTGCGGTGGGGGGAATGGGCGTATCGGCAAGGCATCGGATCACGTAGAACACCGCTGCGAACGTGACCGCGGCGTTCGCGTTGAGCCCCCCGCGCACTTGCCGCGAACTGCCCGTGAAGTCGATGGCGATGTTCCCGCCGCGCACGGTGATGGCCACGCGGATCTCGATGTTGCGGGTCCCGCACCCGTCGTCATCCAGAAAGTCGCTTGCTGTGTAGCGCCCGGCGGGGATCTTGCGCAGCACAGATCGGGTCAGGCGCTCGGAATAGTCCTGGAGCTCCTTCATGAGCCGCTGGGTCCGTGCCGTGCCGATCTCTCTCGCCAGCTCCTGCAGCCGCCGAGCGCCCAGGCGGAGCGCGGCGAGTTGTGCGCTGAGGTCGCCCCGGCGCTCGCCCGCCGCGCGCATGTTCGCGAGGAGCACGCGCAACAGCGCCGTGTCGAGCCGGCCTCCGCGTACTAACGGAACGGGAGGGATCCGCACGCCTTCCTGAAATATGTCCGTCGCCAGCGGCATCGAGCCAGGCGCAGCGCCGCCGACGTCGGCGTGGTGTGCCCGGTTCGCGACGAACCCGATGGGATGCGGACTCCCCGACATCCACACCGGGGCGACCATGGTCACGTCAGGCAGGTGCGTCCCTCCCC
>JBBIUR010000053.1:12188-18335 GCA_037440145.1 Myxococcales bacterium
GGACGACATCGCCCCGCCGCATGGGAGTCGCTTCGATCGCTGCGCGAACCGACAATGCGGCCGACGCGAGGTGTACCGGGATATGGGCAGCGTGGGCGACCAGCGCGCCGGCTGCGTCGAAGACGGCACAGGAAAAATCCCTTCGTTCTTTGATGTTCGGGGAGAAGGCGCTGCGGCACAGGGCTGCTCCCATCTCCTCTGCAATGGCAGCGATGCGGTGGTGGAATACTTCGAGCGCGACCGGGTCAACGGGCATGTTCCAAAACGAGATTTCCGAAGCCGTCGCGCCAGGCGCGCCAGCCGGGCGGCACGTAGGTGGTGGCACTGAATTCCCCGATCACCGCGGGGCCTACAATAGCGGCTCCAGGTGGCAACGCATCCCGGTGGAGCAGCGCGCCTTTGTACCACGCGGTTCCGCAAAAAATGCGCGCAAACCCCTTCGGTTCGCGGCACGTTTCGGTTCGCGGCAGACGAAGTGGTGGCGAGGGGAGCAGCACGCGCAGGCGCACTTCCACGACCTCGAGGGGGCGATCCGGGTCGGCGTACCCGTAACGGCGCGCGTGCGCAGCGTGGAAGCGGCGTGCATAGTCCGCTGCAAAAGGTACCTCGAGTTCGTACGCTTGCCCTTCGTAGCGGAGCGCCAGAAGCCGCAAACACCGGAGACGTCGCCCAGTTCGCGGCGGGCGCGGTGCTCCAGCTCCCGAGTCCATTTCTTCAGCTCTGCGAGCGCCGGCTGGCGGGCCCGCACAGTGCGCCGGTAGTCGCGCGCCAGCGGTGCGGTAGCGGCGCCCCACGCGGAAAGGACACCCGGGTTTCGCGGAATGAAGACGCGCTGCATGCCGAGGCCGGCGGCCAGTTCGCACGCGTGCAAGGGCGCGGCGCCCCCGAAGGCCACGAGAGTGTAGGAGCGCGGATCGTACCCGCGCTCGATCGAGACTGCCCGAATCGCTCGTTCCATCGCTGCGTTCACGACCCGGACGATCCCCCATGCTGCTTCGTCGACCGAGAGGCGCAGCGCGCGCGCCAGCGGCGCGATCGCTTTGCGGGCGCGCCCGGGCTGGAGGGAAAATTCGCCGCCAAGCAGCCCGGCGGCGAGGCGTCCCAGGAGCAGGTTCGCGTCCGTCACCGTTGGGAGGTCGCCGTCTCCATAGCAAGCTGGCCCGGGGTCGGCGCCCGCGCTCTGCGGGCCGACCTTCAAGATCCCGCCGGGATCGCGATGCGCGATGGAGCCTCCGCCGGCGCCGATGGTGTGCACGTCGAGCATCGGCAGGGATACCGGGAGTCCCCCCACCGTGCCCTCGCTGCGCACGGCGGGCGTGCCGTCCACGAGGCTCACATCAGCGGAAGTGCCCCCCATATCCAGCGTGATGAGCTTTCGAATACCGGCGCGCTGTGCCACGGCCGCGGCGCCCATGACCCCCGCAGCCGGTCCCGACAGGATCGTGCGCACTGCTTCGCGCGCCGCCGTCGCAGCACAGATGGCGCCGCCGTTCGACTGCATCACGCGCAGCGTCGCGTGGGGCAGCGCCCGACACAGCTCGCCGAGGTGGTCGGCCATTATCGGCGCGACATAGGCGTTCACGACCGCGGTGTTGAACCGCTCGTACTCCCCGTGCACCCTGCCGAACTCGTGCGAGGCGCAGCAGCGGAACCCCGCCTGGCGCAGCGCCGCCGCCAGTGCTGCCTCGTGTTGGGGGTTGGCGTACGAGTGGAGGAAGCACACGCCGATCGATTCCGGTCGGCGGCGCCGGGCCAGCGCGACCGCGCGGCGAAGCGCCGCTGGCGCTAGAGGGAGCAGGGGAGTGCCCGCCGCCGTCATTCGCTCGGGGACGCCGATCCGATCGCGCCGCGAAACGAGGGGCTCGGCTCGTTCCGGCTCGAGGGCGTACAGCTCGGGCCGGCATTGCCGGCCAATTTCGATAATGTCTTCGAAGCCGGCAGTCGTAAACAGGAGAACGCGCGCGCCGCGGCGCTCGAGGAGCGCGTTTGTTGCGACCGTCGAGCTATACGTCAGCACGAGCCCGCGGTGCACCCCCACAACCTGGGCGAGTGCCTGCAAGACCGCGTTGGTGGGGTTCGATGGGGTGGAGCGGACCTTGGCGGTGTGAACCCGATCCCCCGCGAGCGCGACGAGGTCTGTGAAGGTTCCTCCCGTGTCCACCCCTACCCGAACTGGCGGCAAGTACATGCCGAAGCCGCCCCCGCTGAGATCTCACATCGGCGCTGCCCGGCCGGGCTTTCGCGCGGAGCGCAGCGGTCCGGGCGGAATGGCCGCGGCAGCACCCCGGTTTGCCTTCTCTCGCCAGCCGAGCTTGTGGGGTGCGCGCTGTCCCACCGCAGAGCAACGGAAGGGGCGCACCGCGTAAGACCGCCCCTGCCTCGCAAGCTCACGCGGCAGCGGCTTTCTTCTTGCTGTCGCTGCTCTTTTCCCCGCCGCCAGAGCCTTCTCGCCCGCTTGACTCCGCAGCCTTTTCCTTGCCCTCTTTGCGCCCGTCCCCGCGCCGAGCGTAGTCCGTGAGGTACCAGCCCGTTCCCTTCAGCTGAAAGGAAGAATTCGAGATCAGCTTGCGGACCTTCGCCCCGCAGGCCGGGCACTTTTTCAAGGGCGGCTCCGTAATGCGCTGAGTGGTTTCGAACTGGCCGCACTTCGGACACTCGTACTCGTAGATCGGCATTCTCGCTCCCGTTGGCGTGGACTCGGGCCTTCGGTAACCACCGGCGGCTCTTTTGTCAATCTGCCGGTCTTTCTGTGCCCCGCGCCGAGCTGCTAGATAAGCCCCCGTGGCTGCCCTGTTGCGACGCCTGGGAAGCGGCCTCCTGTTAGGCTCCGCCGAGCTTGCGGCGTGGGCAGTGGGTTGGAGGAGGCCGTACTCGGTGCTGAAGATTTCGCTCGGTGGCGATCTCCCGGAAGAGCAGCTCCCCGAGAGGCGGCTTTTCCCCGGCCTGCGCCGCGGGGACGACTATCTCGCCATGGTGACGCTGCTGCGGTGGGCGCGCGCAGACGATCGGCTCCGGGGTGTCTTTGTTGCAGTGGATCGGCTGCACTGCGGGTGGGCCCGGGTCCAGGGGTTGTGGCAGGGACTGCAGCGACTGCGGGCCGCGGGGAAGTGCGTGTGGGTGCACTTGCAGCATCCGGGACTGCGCGAGTACCTGGTGGCAACTGCTGCGGACAAAATCTGGATCAGCCCTTCGGATGTGCTGGATGTCGCCGGACTGTCGGCCGAGGCGACGTTTTTCCTGGGCACGCTGGAAAAGCTTGGGATCCGCGCGGATATCATTCAGATTGGGGCGTACAAGGCTGCTGCCGAACCGTTCACGCGGCGCAGCATGTCTTCGGAGCACCGCCAGATGGTGGAAGCTCTGGTGGACGACCTCTACGGGCAGATTGCCAGCACGGTGGCCCAGTGCCGGGGCAAGGACCCTGCGAGCGCGGCGGAGCTGTTGGGACGCGGGCCGTTCGTGGCGCGGGAGGCCCGGGAGGTGGGGCTCGTCGACGGCATCGGCTACGCGCAGGAGGTCGAGGAGGAGCTGGCGAGAGAGTGCGGCGGCGACGTGATCGACTGCGAGCGGTATCGCCGCTGGCGCGGCCGCGCTGTCCAGCGTCGGGCTCTGTGGGGCACTAGCAGATCCATCGCGGTCGTCCACGTCTGGGGCGCACTGAAAGCGGGCGAGAGCATTCCCGGTCCCGAAGGCTCCACTGCCGCGGGAGAAGCCACGATTTCTCGCGAGCTGAATCGGCTAGTGCGGCGGGACGACATCGCGGCCATCGTATTGCGCGTTGCGAGCCCCGGGGGTTCAGCGCTCGCGTCCGATCAGTTGTGGCACTGCGTCCGCCGGGCCAGAGAGGAGAAGCCGGTGGTGGTCTCCCTCGGCGACGTTGCCGCGTCGGGGGGCTACTACGTGGCCAGTGGCGGCGACACCGTGCTCGCACAGCCCGGGACGATTACCGGGTCCATCGGGGTCATTGCGGGCAAGGCAGAAATGCGCGGATTGTACGAGCGCCTGGGGGTCACGAAGGAAATCGTCAGCCGGGGCAAGCACGCGGCGCTCTACTCTGATTACCTGCCGTTGGGTCCCGGCGAGAGAGAGCGGTTGGAGGCGGAGGCGCGGTCTTTCTACGACGGCTTCGTCGCCAAGGTAGCGGAGGCGCGGCGTCTGTCGCGCGAAGTTGTGGAAGCCGGTGCGGAGGGGCGGGTGTGGACGGGACGCCAAGCCGCGGAGCTGGGGCTGGTGGATCGGTTCGGCGACATCGAAGATGCGATCGAAGAGGCGAAACTGCTGGCCGGTATCCCCCGCGACCAGTGGGTCCGGATTGCGCGTTTTCCGAGGCCGCTGCGGTTCTGGCCGTTGCCGCTCGGGCCGCGGCCGTGGCGGCGGGTACCGGAGCGGGTGAACCTGCCCGCGTGGTTCGCGATCTTTCCCGGCGAGCGCGTTTTGGCGCTTCTACCTTTTCAGCTGCGCTTTTTCTGAAAATGCCGCTCGTTCCCCGCATCCGCTGTCCCGAGTGCGGGCAGCGTTTGATCCGGAAACCGGCAGGAATATGCCCGCGGTGCGGGTGCGACGTGCGGGGACATGCGCGGCGGGCCCGCCTGCGCGAGGAGCGAATCGAAAAGGTGACCGCCGTGGTGAGCACGGCGCTGGTGGTCACGCTTTTCGTGGTCGTGGGAGGGTTTCGGTGGGCGGAAGCGATCGCAGCGTATGCCGTTGCCGGTGCCGCGGTGTGGTGGTTTGCCCGCCGGACGTTCTCGTGAAAGCTCTACCCTGCCCGCGCTGGCAGTGGCCGCCGCAGGCCCGAATCTACGGCGCCAGGCGCTCCAACATTCGGGGGAAAGGGATCGTTTCGCGCACGTGGCGAAGGCCGCACAACCAGGCGACGACGCGCTCGATCCCCATGCCGAAACCCGCGTGGGGGACCGACCCGTAGCGGCGGAGGTCGAGGTACCATTCGAACGCCGCGCGGGGCAACCCGTGCTCTTCGATACGCTTTTCGAGTTGGTGCAAGTCGTCTTCGCGCTGTCCGCCCCCGATGATTTCTCCGTAGCCCTCGGGCGCGATCATGTCGACGCAAAGAGCGAGGCGCCGATCGAGCGGGTCCGCTTTCATGTAGAAGGCCTTGCAAGGTAGGGGGTATCGGTGCACGAGCACCGGGCGATCGAAATTTTCCGAGAGCGCCGTTTCCTCGTCGCCGCCAAAGTCGTCTCCCCATCGGATGGGGAACCCTTTCGCCTGCAGGATCCGGACTGCCTCGTCGTACGAGATCCTCGGAAAGGGCTTGCGCACCCGCTCGAGCGGGGCGATGGGCCGCTGCAAGGCGTCGAGCTCGCGGCGGCGCTGGTGCAGCACGCGCTGCACGACGTGCTCGACGAAGTCCTCTGCGAGCTCCATGTTGCCCTCTAGGTTGAGGAAAGCGACCTCGGGTTCCACCATCCAGAACTCGGTGAGATGGCGTCGCGTCTTCGACTTTTCGGCGCGAAAGACGGGCCCGAAACAGTACACCCTGCCGAAGGCCATGGCGCCCGCTTCCATGTAGAGCTGGCCGCTTTGCGTGAGGTAGGCGCGCTCTCCGAAGTAGTCCGTTTCGAAAAGGGTCGTAGTTCCCTCGCAAGCCGCGGGCGTAAAAATCGGGGCGTCGAGCAAGGTGAACCCGTGGCCGTCCAGGTAATCGCGGCAGGCTCGCACCACCTCCGCGCGCACGCGCAGAATCGCGTTTTGGCGCGCGGACCGCAGCCACAGGTGACGGTGGTCGAGCAGGAACCCAACCCCGTGCTCTTTCGGCGCAATGGGGTAGTCCTGCGCGCGGTGGATGAGTTCGAGCTGCCGGACGCCAAGCTCATACCCGAGAGGAGCCCGAGGATCCGCCCTCACGATGCCCGTCACCGCAAGCGAGGACTCCTGGGGGATGTGATCTGCAAGCTCGAACTCTTCGGCGGAGACCTCGCTCTTCGACACCACGCACTGCAGGATTCCAGTACCGTCGCGCACCTGGAGAAAGTGGAGTTTCCCGCTCGAGCGCCGGTTGTGCAGCCAGCCGTTCAGCGTCACCTCGACGAACGAGACCCCCGCCTCGACCAGCCGGCGGGCCAGCAGACAGCCCTGACCAAAATTGCTCCGGCCGTAGGCCGAGCGGACCGACTCCGGCTCCTGGCT
>JBBIUR010000054.1:0-12619 GCA_037440145.1 Myxococcales bacterium
GATGCCTGGCACGAGGGTTTTGCGATGACGAGGCCCCGGGGCTTCTGCTCGTGGCACCGGAGGCGGCGGTGTCCGTGGCGGTGATCATGCCCGGGGCAGTGGCATCGGTCCCGCGGGCAACAGCAAGCTTCGCGGGCAAGGAAAAGAAACACCGGTAGAGCGTGCGAAGTGTGCAGGACGAGTGAAAGGCCGAGGACCAAAGGGCCTAGCGCGCGACAGCCCGCGCGGGGCCGAGCTCTTCGTCCCGCTCCAGAGAACATCCAAGCCCCTTTTCCGCCCCAGGTGGTCCGTGTCAACGAAGGCACCCCGGGAACGGGCGCACGGGCGGCCGCCATCCGCAGTACCCGCCCGAGCCAGGCAGGTTCACGCGCAAGTCATGACACGGACTCCGCGGCGCGGTCGGAAGCCCCGCGGTGGACTGGACAGAAGTCGAAGCAAGCACCGAAAGAGGGAAATTTCGGAAACCGTTCGCAACCGGGAATTCCCGTTCCCGCCTTCCTCCGCAAACCGTACGAAACGCCTGGCTCCCCGAATTCTCACCAAGAACAGCGCAAAGGCTATCAGAGAGCGCGGAGGGCCGAACCCCGACAACCCGCCAACTTTCCGCTCCTTTAGCTTCCGACGTCGGTTTTCTTGGCCTGGGATCGGTTCGAAATTTCTGTGACCTGAAGGCTGCCAATGACCGGTACGGCGGTGAGCAGCATGCGCATGGGCTCCAGGGTTTTCTTGAAGGACAAGGCCGAGCTCTTCGAGGGTCACCGTGCAGAAAAGGGCCTCGTCGCCGGGTTCGCCGAGGATCGCCGGCGTGTGCGGCCGTTCCCTTGGGGAAGCGCGATGTAGCACTCGGAAACCGACCGCGACACCTGCGGTCCGACCCCGAGCGAGAAGGCGACGGTGCGTTTCGGTTTCGGAGGTAGGAGGCGCCAGGCATTGGCGGGGGCGAGGGTGTCCATGACACCACTGTCGGCAAGGAAGCGGACGGCAACTTGCTTTCCAGTGCGGCCGGTCAGCGTTGCTTCGACGTACGTGAGTTCCATCGAGCGCCCCTATCGCCCAGAAACAGCCGCATCATCCAGGGGGTCGTCGCCGGGTTGACGGGCCGCCGGTTGGAGCGCGTGCAGCGGAACGAACACGGCGTGTTTCTCGCTCTTCCAGGCGTTGCCTTTACCCCAGGGCGAGCCGGTCGCAGCGCTCCGCGGAGGGCGATGCACTAGGCGGCCATTTTGGCCGCCCGCTCAGGACCGCGAAACGAGCATCGAGTCTGGCTGGAGAGGTCGGGACGAACCGGGCCCCTTCACTTCGTTTGCGCTCGCCGAGCACCACTGGGAGCACCGCTGCAGCCGACGCGGAGGTTCCAGGTTGCCGCCACGATCTCGTTCGCCCGCACGACTCCGTCTTCGTTCCTGTCCGCGGCGCGACACGCCGCTCGGTCGAAGATAGCCCGCGCGCCAGCAGCGAGTTCGGCAGCGCTTATCGCACCGCTGCCGTCGCAATCGCCTCCGCAGGCAACCGGCGCGGGACAGCCCGGGGGCACCTGGCTTTGCCCTGCCTGGCGGCAGATCGATTCCAGGCCGACTTCCGCGAACGGCGCATAGCGGCTTCCTTCGAAGCGCGTCGCGAGCTCTCGAAGCCGGCTCACGATGGCTTCCGTCACGGGAAAGAGGCGAGCCTCGGGACCGAGAAAAGCCGCGAGGCCGGTTACCTGGACGAACTGCCACGCCTGCGCGTCGATCCCCCGCGGCTCCTCCACCTCGACAGCGAGAGGGTTCGAGGAAAGCTCACGCGCGTAGTTCTCGTAAAAGAGCGTGGCCCGAAGTTGGTAGCGCCCGGGCTCGCCGAACGCCGGGGCCCCGCGATTCACGTCGAAGCCGATGGTCTCCGTGGCCTCGACGGCGCCACCCGGGGGAAGCGTGACCGGGTCCGAAAGCGTTTTCTTCGTGCGGGCGATCGCCAGAGTCTTCGAAACCAAGGGGAGTGTCTCGCCGCCGTCCTTTGCGATCGAGAGCCGAACCCGGTCGAGCTCGAACGAGGGGAAAAAGTCGCCTGCCACCGGCTCGTTCCCCCGGTTTGTGACCCGCAGCCGGATTTCGAGAGGCTCACCCACGACGAGGGTTGTCTTCTCCGCCTCGAGGACGAGTTGCAGGTCCGCGGGCGCCCCGAGGACCGGGAAGGGTAGAAAAAGAACCATCCCGAGAAGGAGGCTCGAGGTCCTCCGCAGAAAAGAGCTCTTCGCTCCCCTCCGCCGCAAGTTCGCTTTTCCCATCGCGCCCAGGGGAGGATTCCTTTTCCGCGCGCCCATCCTCACAGCGGTCCTCCCCCTGGGCGCCGCACACTGCGCATGCGGTTGAGGCTCGCGTCGCTGAAGAAGCGCGGGATCGGCGCGCCCAAAGGCCACCCCGCGTCCATGATCGCCCCGTCCGAGTGGTCCGCACCGAACTGGTGGCCGACCTCGTGGACAGTGGTGGCTTCCTCGATCGTCTCCCGCGTGGCTCCGTTGTTCACCGACCTCGGATGGCGAGCAAGGTCCGTCACGGTCTCCTGGTAGACAATCGACGCGTCGCCCAGGACAGGCGTGACGCCCAGAACCACCCGGGGGTCGTGGATCGGGTCCGGGGTTCCCGGATCCCAGTCTGCGACAACCTCCCCTTGGAAGGCGGACTGCACATAACTGACCCAGAAATCGTCCGTGCCGGTTGCATCCTTGCCCCTCGCAATTTGCCCTGGGGCTTCCGCATCCAGGGTGTTCACGTCGAGCGCGATGTCCTGCTCGTCGTTTGCAGAGTTCCCTCCGCCGTCGTAGGCGGGGCGGATGTAAGCTCCCGCGAAAAGGTTGCCTGCCGGATTGTCGTTGTCCCCCATCCATCCGGTATCGGGCACGCGCGGGAGGATGGAATCGTCATCGTCGTCGTGGAGGCGGAAGCGGGCCGGAAGGTCTCCTGCGGGAAAGCCGCAAACGAGCACGGAATTCGGCGCCGCGCCCCTGGTATTTGAGAGCACGCGGAGATTGAGAAAGCCTAGAGGGCCTTCCACGAAAATGGAGCCGCCGATGTACTGTCCAAAGTCTTCGAGCCTCTGGTCGATCGTGAGCTCGCTAATGCGCAAGCCGCGCGAGCATTCCACTCCCGTCTCCCTCTTCGCCGTCACCCGCCCGGTCACGGTGTTTTCGTTGGGAGTGTTCCACCAGTTCAACGACGAAAAGCCACGCATGGAATCGCGCTCCACGTGAACCCGGCGCCACACGGTGAGCACGGGGCTCTGATCAGGAGCGCCCCCGCTGTTTTCGTCGACGATCGTCGCTCCGTCGTTGCTGTCGCGGTTTCGGAGGTCCAGCGCGAAGTCCCGGTCGCAGGTGGCAGCCACCCGGAAATTGTCACCGGGCTGCTTGGTTACCTGGAACTCGACCTCCCGGCTTCGCGTACCCGCGGGAAAGGTGAGGCGGGCGACACCGGAGCCGTCCTCGCCCGCAATCCGACCGCGCTTCTGGCCTGCCACCGAGCCTCGATTGTCTTCCTCGGCAGTGTAGGGAATTGTCGTGTTTCGATAGACCCCACTCGAACCGTCGTCGTTCGGGTCGACGTCTGGGTCCAGCGGGCTCGGGTCGTCCACGTCGAAAGCCCGGAGAAAGACGTCCACGCCTTCCGGCGGTGGTACCGAGAGCTCCACCAGGATTGTGACGCGGTCGCGAGCAGCGTCTCCCACCGAACGCGCGTCCGGGAAAACGCGTTGCGAAGACGGCCATGCCGGCACGTGCGGATCGGCGTCGAGCACGTTGCCGTCGTTCACGCTGTTGTTGCGCCCGATCCAGGAAATTCCGGCGAATCCCAGGACCGTGAGACTCACCCGGTCCGGCACCGGGGGCATCTCGTCGGCGGCAAGCAGGAGAACTCCGCTCAAGGCCCGAAGCTCGAAAGTAACGTCGCGCGGGGCGGAACTTGGGAGAACACCCTCGACCCAGAGCTCGCGCGGAAGATCGTCGGTGTTGTAAACCTTCGGTAAATCCACCCAGGCGTGTTTCTGCGGGCTCTCCCAGACGCCTACGCCACCGCCGGAGATCATCCGCCACTCGACCGCTCCGGAAAAACCCACCGGCTTGCGAAGGACGATCTTCACCAGATCGTCCTCCCCCGCAACGTCGGTTTGGAAGATATCCACATGCGCGTCCCGGTTGTCGTTGTCAAAGTTAGCGCATTCCATGCTTCCCACCGTGTCTTCTTCTACTTCTCCAAGCTCCGATCCGTCGAGGCGAAAGATATCGAGATCGAGGAAGACCGGGGTGGGTGTGTGCGTCGGCGTCCAGGTACGCGTCCGGCTCGCCGTGAAGGTCGGCGTCGGTGTCCGCGTTGCCGTCGGCGTGCCCGTGGGTGTCTGCGTGGGCGTCGGAGTCCCCGTTGCCGTCGGCGGCGTGGGCATCAGTGTGGGGGGTGTTGTCGGACCGGTGGGCGTCGGAGTCCCCGTTGCCGTCGGCGTGCCGGTGGGTGTCTGCGTAAGCGTCGGAGTCCCCGTTGCCGTCGGCGGCGGCGTTCCCACCACCTCGCACCTCCCCGTCTCCACGTCGCACTCCGCGCCCGGGACGAACGTGCCACCCAATTCCTCGCAGAGGCCGCGCGAGGCGGGGGACGCGCATGAAGTGGGTCCATGCTGACAGCAGCCGAACTCGACCGGC
The DNA here is from genome assembly GCA_037440145.1 of Myxococcales bacterium. GTDB lineage: Bacteria > Desulfobacterota > Binatia > HRBIN30 > BPIQ01 > JBBIUR01. The sequence continues at coordinate 4,664 of JBBIUR010000054.1, forward strand.
GTTCGGGTTGGGGTGCGCGTCCGCGTGGGCGTCGGTGTCCGCGTCGCTGTCGGCGTGCTTGTAGGCGTGCGCGTCCGTGTCGGAGTCCGCATCGCCGTCGGCCGCGGCGTTCCCACCACCTCGCAGTTGCCCGTCTGGATGTTGCACGTGGCACCGGGGATGAAAACCCCGCCCATCCCGATGCATCCCTCCAACGTGACAAGCGGGCCCGAGGCACAGCCCGGCGTAAGCTCGCAGCAGTTGTCGGGTAGCGGAGTCGGCGTCGAAGTTCTCGTCGCGCTCGGCGTAGCCGTCGGGCTCGGTGTCCCCGAGGGCGTCGGCGTCAGAGCGCGGGTGAGCTGCACTTTGCCGATCAACCCGCCGCCCCCGCCCACCAGCTCCATCGGGACGATTTCGATGGGGATTTCCGGCGTCCGGATCACTCGGATCTCGAACTCTTTCGTTTCGCCTTGCTCGAAGGGGTCGGTCTCCGTCACGAAGCGGAGGCCGTCGGAGGAGACCGGACCGGAAGGGCCTTCACACAGCTCGGTGAAGAACTCGGCCGAAAAGCCCGGCGGGGCGTGCACGGCGGAGGCCGAGCTCCACGCCGGGAACTGCTCCTTGAAGAAAAACTCTAGCCCGTAGACCTGGCCCGCGAGCTCGGAGGCCACTGGTCCCACGCGAATCCTCAGGTTTTGCGGATTTTCGGCGCCGGGCACGAAAATGCCCCCGAAAGCAGTCACGACGTGAACGGAACGAATGACAAGCTGCGGCTGTGCGCCCGGCGGCCCGCCGGTACGGCTGTAAAAAGCTCTCTGTCCCAGAGCCGATTCGTCGAAGCTGAAGAGCACGAAACCCTGATTCAGCCAGAACCCGCGCAGAAGCCCTTCGGCGAAGTCCGTCACGTCCCAGAGATAGAAAAAGCCTGGCGCTCCCACGTTGGCGATCGAGCACGGTTCGGCCGGGGGCGGCTGATTCAGCCAGTTCGTTCCGAACTCCGTCCAGCCGGCGGCGGCCCGGCAAACGACGATCGGCAGCGAAGGTGCTCCGAAGCTCTCGGCCAGCCCGAGCACCAGGGTCGCGTCCACGAGTTGGTCCGACGGCTCCAGCGGCACATTGAAGCCCACCAGTGCTCGCCACACGCCTTCGGAGTCCCGGCCGACACAGATTCGATCGTGACCGCCGTAATTGCCGAAAGGATTCGCGTCGAGGACACAGGTGTCCGCTGCAGCCGGAGCGACGCTCGTCTGGACGCCACACACGACTTCGCCGGCCGCTCCTTCGGGGCTCACAGTGGCAGGACAAACGGCGAGGCCAACCCACGCGATGCGCTCGCCCCATCGGGGCACACGCGCCATGTACCGGGCAGGCTACGGCTGGGCTGACACCCGTGTCAAGGAGCCGCAAATCTTTTCCCGGCCTTTCGAGGGCGCGCTCAACCGCGCTCTCGGCGAGCATAGACAGCACGTGGATTTTGCTGTCCGCGAGCTCTCCAAGCGGCGCGCAGGCCGAACGTTACTTTTCGACTGCCCGCATCCCCGAAACCGCGGCCGAGCCGATCGTCCCGCGAAAAGGCCCTCCCGGGGTGCGCGCACCCGGATGACCGCCGTGAAGCGCGACTGGCTCGCGACGGCAAGAGTGACCAGCCCGAATGCGGCCGGGTTTTCTCCTCGATCTTGCGAACTCCCGCTTCCGGGACCTCCCCCCTCACTTCTGCCGAAACTCCCGCGCGCGATACGCTGCCGCACGCCCGATGAAGCGGGAGATGTCCTCGCGGACGCGCCTCGCTCCCTCCGGCGAACCGAAGGCGTCCGCAAAACTGGTGACCTCGGACGCGAAGTGCAGCTCGGCGATGCCGTCGAGCTCCGGCCCGTCACCGGAAAGCTTTTCGACGACGACGTTCGCCACGTAGCGAAGCAAGCCGGAGAAATGCGCGAGCACCAGGGGAACGTGCTGCTCGCACCAGCGATGGACGAACTCCTCCCGCCCGACACCTTGCCGGCGCACGAGCGGGCAGAGGAACTTCGTACCCGGCGTCCGCTTTCCGAAAACGGCGCCCCGCAGCGAATCTCGCTGCACGTATTCTTCCACGCGATAACAAGTCGCGGCTCCCAAGAACCCAGCCACGTCGCGCCGGACAATCGCCTCACGTTCGGGAGAATCGTAAAGGTGCGCGCGAAAGTCTTCGAGTGTGGCGAAAAAAAGTTCGCCGATGCTGTCGAGCTCTGCCCAGCCCGGAGGGGATTCGTCGACGATGTTCACCGTGTAGTGCCGGAGCGTGGGATGGTGCCGCAGCGCGAGGGGAACGTGCCCCTTCAGGAGCCGCAGCTCGTACTCCTCGTGCGAGATGTCGGCTCGGCGTGTGCACAAGAAAACGAGCTTCTCCACCGCCGGCAAGCTGCCTGAGAGCGGCATCCCGTGCAACCCGACGCGCCGAGGGACCCGCCCTGTTGGGTCCGTGGCCGCGCGCCGGTGGGCCCTCGAGCTTTGGACGCGACAGCCCCAGCAGCGCGGCCATCCGCACCCGAGGAAGGGAAGAATGGCCTGCGCGGCTGCTCTTGTCGGTCTACCTCCTGCTGGTTGCGGCCTGGGCAGAGATGTGCGCCCCGGGCAGCGCGAGCCACCTCTTCGCCGGTGCTGAACAGCCCGCGCCGCTGCACCTCCAGCTTCTCAAGGCCCACGACCCCGCCGTCGGGGGCGACGAAGCCTTCCGCATGCTCGTGCCCTCCGGATGGAAGGGCGAGAGTGGCATCATCTGGCAACCCGACCGGTCCGACCTCGCGACCGTGGCGACGCGGGTGTTCCACCCGGCAGAGCCGAGGCGCAGGAGGCATTTCCGATCACGCCCTTCACCTAGAGCGAGGGAGGCATCCCATTCTTCCCGGCGGGCAGTGTGTACCTGGGAAACGAAGTCACTCGATACATTGCCCGCACGAGCGAGGAAATCAGCGCCATGACTCGGCAGCAATACGAGAAGCAGCAGAGAACTGACGATCGCATGCACGAGCAGTTCAGCCGCCACATCCGCGGCGTCGAGAGCTACCATAACCCTTTCGAAGATCGCGACGTCGACCTCCCGTCGGGTTACCGGGAAGTGTGGGTCTCAGGCCGGGGCGAGTACGTTCTCTCCAACGATTCGAACTTCGACCCCAACGTCGGCGACACCGCGGAGTGGCGGCGCGGGAAGCCGCGCGAGTAGCGAGGAAACTCTGGGCACAGGCGCTGCGTCCCGTCGGTATGCGCCCGGCTGGTAGTTCCGGGCAGCAGCTCGCCTGGTCGGTGCGGTAGGCGAATTTAGCAGGGGGGCGCATCATCGCGTGACCCACTGCGGCGAAAATGCCAGCGTGCCGTGCTGGCGGGCGAGAAAGTCGCACTTCGCAGCGATGGGAGCGGGGCAGCACGCGGGCACCCGACTCGTGAGATTTCCGATGCCGACGTGGCGGCCGCCAACATCGAGGACGAATACTGGCGGCAGGGCCGCCGCGGGTTTCGGGTGCATTCGGCCGCGCGGGAGCGGGCCCTTCGCGCCCCGGGCGGAGTGATCCGAAGGGTGCTTGCGCGAGCCCGGTCTGAATGACTACGCGCAGGGCAGCGCTTCGCGCCCGGGGACCGGGGGTTTTGCACCGCCGGTCGCGGCCGCGGCGGTGGTGCGATGGGGGGCGGCGGCGTGCTATAGGTTCCGCATGGCTTTCACCCCCGCCGACTGGCAGGAACTTCTCGGGCTTCTCGAGCAGCACCCGGAGTGGCGGGCAGCGTTGCGGGAGCTGCTTCTGGGGGATCAGGATCCGTGGGCGCAACTGGCGCGCGCCGTTGCGGACCTGGCCGGGGCGCAGCGGAGAACAGACGAGCAACTGAGCCTGCTCGCCGAAGCGCAGCGGCGGACAGAGGCGCGGCTCGAGGCACTTGCCGAAGCGCAGCGCCGCACTGAGGAGCGGCTCAGTGTCCTCGAACAGAAGATGGCCGAGCTCGCCGAAGCGCAGCGGCGGACAGAGGCGCGGCTCGAGGCACTTGCCGAAGCGCAGCGGCGCACCGAAGAGCGGCTGGAAGCGCTCGCCGAAGCGCAGCGGCAAACAGAGCGCCGCCTTGCTCGGCTGACCCGTCAGGTCGAACGGCTCACGGGAGAAGTCGGCAAGCTCAAGGGCTCGGACCTCGAGCGGCGCTACAGGGAGCGAGCCCCCGCGTACTTCGCCCGCTTGCTCCGGCGCATCCACGCCCTCACGAGCGAGGAGCTGGCTCGGATGATCGACGACGCGGAAGACGGCGGGCAAATTTCCGAAGAGGAGCGAGACGAACTTCTCGACGCCGACGTGGTGGTCCGGGGACTCTCCCGGAAGGACGGTGTGGAAACGTACCTGGCCGTAGAGGTTTCGGGCGGCATCGGCTCGAAGGACGTCGCACGGGCCGTGCGCCGGGCGGCATTGCTGGAAAAGCTCACGGGAAAGCGCGCCCTTGCGGTCGTGGCGGGCGAGGCCGTGACGCGAGAAGGGATGGCGGCGGCCCGCGAGGCAGGGGCGTTCACAGTGCTCGACGGAAAGCCCATCGAACCCTGAAGGCGAGGGTTCTCTCTTGTAGAGCCGGACCTGCACGGCCGATCTCGCCGTCGCGACGCCTCGTCGCCTTCGCTGCGGGCCTTTGGGTCTTCTGGATTTTCGTCTCGCTAGGCACACAGGGTGTCGGCCAGCCGACTGCCGGCCATTCTGGGGAGCGTCCTCCTCGTCGAGCTAGGGAGCTGGCCTTTCGTTCGTCGGTGCTCGGCGGCAAGCGCTTCGACAAAACATCTCGCCGGTTGGGCGCCACGGGAGGCGTCGCTCCGCGGAAAGGCGAGAGGACGAGCCCTTCTGCCTTTTTGGCCGCCACACAAAGACGGAACCATTCGAGCGAACCACTCGTCCCATAGATTGGAGATCTCGCATGAGAAGAGAGGAATTTGCCGAGCTGGCTTGCTCGTATCTCGAGGAGATCACGGCCTACGCGCGGCGGCTCCTCGGCAACGAGTGGGATGCAGACGACCTCGTGCAGGCCGCCTACGAACGAGCCTTTCGCCACTGGCGCGAGGTGCGGGAGCCCGCGCATTGCCGGGCGTGGCTCTTCCGCATCACGCGCAATCTGCATCTCGACCGAAAGAGAAGCGAAAAAAGCCGGGATGCGCTTCGCATTGTCGGCGGAGAAGTCACCGACTCGCAGGGTTCCGTTTCGGCGGAAACCGTCGAGCGCCTGACGGCCAAGGAGATCGAAGCCGCGCTGGGACGGCTCTCGAACGAGCAAAGAGAAGCCGTCCTTCTCTGCGACCTCTGGGGTTTCCGGTACGAAGAAATCGCCAAAATCACCGGGGTGCCGGTCGGGACGGTCCGTTCGCGAATCTCACGCGGCCGCCAGAGCCTTGTCCGGCACCTGGCAGCCGCATCGGGGCGAAGGAGCCGGCTATGAACTGCACGGAAGCAGCAGAGCTTTTCTCCTCCTACCTCGACGGCGAGCTGGAAGAGGGGGAGCGGCTCGCTCTCGAGGCACACCTTGCGTCGTGCGCCGGCTGCGAAGCAGAGGTGCGGACACTTCGTTCGCTCAAGCACGCGGTCGGTCGTCTCGGGGGCAGAGCCGAACCTCCGGAGTCCGTCCGCGCCCGTGTCCACGCCCTGAGCTTGCGGAAAAGTAGCCGCGCGCGCCGGATTCCGGTTTCGGTCCTCTTTGTCGCGGCGTGCGCGGCGCTCGCGCTCTTCCTCGCACGAGCGACGCACCGGGACCGACCGCCGGCGCAGCTCCTCGCGGAGCTCATCTCCGACCACGCCAAATATGTCCCCCGCGGAATGCCAGCGGAAATTGCGTCAGAAGATCCGGCACAGATTCGCTCGTTCTTCGAAGGGAGAGTTCGTTTTTCTCCTGCCGTCCCGCGCTTGCCTGGAGCCCGCCTGATCGGCGGGCGGCTCTGCCGGCTCGGGGGCGAGCCCGTCCAGCTCCTCTTCTACCTCTACCAGCGCCAGGGACTTCCGCTTTCGCTCTACGTGACCGCGCTCGACCTGCCTGCCGGGAAATGCCACGCCCGGGGCAAGTTGCGGGCGTGCGTGGAAAAGAAAGCCCCCCTCGCGTTTATCCTTGTCGGCGAGGTCCCTGAGAGCGAACTCCGCGAGCTGCTTCGAGGCGCTGGGACGGATGACGGCTTGTGGCAGGGGCGGACCCGTCCCGATCCGCTTGATGCGCCGAAATACGCGGACGCGACGAAGCCCGTCGGTCCATCGCGGCGGCGGTCGCGGAGCGCCCGTCGTCCCCTGCAGGCGCGCCCGAGCGCGTCCCTCGATCCACCGTGGGTGTGCATACCTGCAACCGTGCGGCGCATGGAACGCACGCGTCCGTCGCGAGGCGACGCATGATTCGGCGGATCCTCAACTATCCCCACCTTGTTGCTGTCGGTGCGCTGGTCACTGCCGTTCTCGGCTTCGTCTCCTACCGCGACCTCTCCACCGACCTCCTCCCCGCCTTCGAAACGCCGGCCGTGCAAATCGTGACCTTCTATCCAGGCATGCCTCCCGTCGTCATGGAGCGCGACATCACCAGCCGGCTCGAACGCTGGACGGGGCAGTCCGTCGGCATCGAACACCAGGAGGCGAAATCGATGCTCGGCGTGAGCGTCGTCAAGGATTTTTTCCGCGAAGACATCCCACTCGAGACAGCGATCAGCCAGGTCACGAGCTACGCCATGAGCGACCTCTTCTACCTTCCACCCGGAACGATCCCGCCCATGGTTATGCCATTCGATCCGATGGCCTCGCTGCCGCTCTGCCTCGTGAGCGTCTCTTCCCCCACGATGTCGGAAAACGATCTCTACGACGTCGCGTACTTCGAATTGCGCAACCGCCTCCAATCCATTCCCGGCGTGATTGCCCCGGCCGTCTACGGCGGCAAACTCCGGCGGATCCTCGCCTACGTGAACCGCGAGAAGCTCGAGGCACGGAACCTGAGTCCTCTCGACGTCGTGCGCGCGCTCCACCGAGAGTCCGTTTTCGTTCCGGCGGGGAACATCAAAGCCGGCGCAACCGACTACCAAATCATCACGAATGCCATGCCCGCCCGGGTCGAAGAGCTCAACGATCTTCCCGTCGCCGTGCGCGACGGCCGGCCGATCTTTGTCCGCGACGTGGGCCGCGTGGAGGATTCCGCGCAGATCCAGACGAACATCGTGCGGGTCAACGGGCGCCGCCAGGTCTACATTCCCATCTACCGCCAGCCCGGCGCGAACACGATCGAGATTGTCGACGCCATTCGGTCGCAACTCACCCGCATTGGCGAGCGCCTCCGGGAGATGGACCCGCGCGCCCGCGACCTTTCGCTCGGCGTCGTCCTCGACCAGTCGGTCTACGTCCGGGATTCGATCCGAGGACTCCAAGGGGCCGCAGGGCTGGGAGCCATCCTCGCGGGGCTCGTCGTCCTCGTCTTTTTGCGCAGCGGGGTCGCAACCGCCGCCATCGTGCTCACGATCCCGCTCGCGATTCTCGCCGCCATGATCCCATTTCGGCTTTGCGGCCAGAGCATCAACACGCTCACCCTGAGCGGCGTGGCCCTGGCAATCGGCATCCTCGTGGATCAGTCGATCGTGGTCGTGGAAAACATTCTCCGTCGACTCGCGCGAGGGAACCAAGTCGCAGAGGCCGTGGCCGAGGGCAGCGCCGAAGTCGCACCGTCCATCGTGGTCTCGACGCTGACTTTCGCCGCGGTCTTCCTCCCCATCGCCTTTCTCTCCGGCATGGCTCGATTTCTCTTTGCACCCCTGGCTCTGGCCGCCACGTTCGTCATGTTTTCTTCTCTGGCGCTTGCGCTTACCCTCGTTCCCTCCTTTTGTGCGCACTGGCTGCATCCTAGCCCCGGAAAGCCCGGCGGCGCCGGGCCGGGGGTGGCCCGATGGTACCGATGCTCGGTTCGTTCCCTGATCCGACGGCGGCGACGGGTCGCGGCCGCTGGGCTAGTGGCGCTCGCTCTCGCGGCGCTTTT
>JBBIUR010000054.1:12629-18123 GCA_037440145.1 Myxococcales bacterium
TCCAGATGGGCGAAACCCAGGTCAATGGAAATCCCGCGGCGCTTTTCCTCGGCCGAACTGGGAGTGAGCTTTTTCCCCCCATCGACGCGGGCCAACTCCAGATTTCCGTGCGCCTGCCATCGGGGACGCGAATCGAAGAAACCGAGAGGGTCGTAGCCAGAGTCGAAAGCGAGATCGAGCGCGAACTCGGCCACCCAGACCCGGACTACCCGCAGATCGAGCGACACCCGCAATCGGACCTCCGGATGCTGATCAGCAACATCGGCGTACTCATGGATTGGCCTGCAGCCTACACGCCGAACACAGGCCCGATGGATGCTTTCGTTCTCGTTCAGCTCAAAGAAGCGCGGCGGGATGTCTTCGAGCTGGTCCAGAAGTTGCGCGCTGGTCTGCGCGAAAAATTTCCGGGCGTGGAGTTCGCGTTCGACACCGGAGGATTGCTCACCGCCGCACTCAACTTCGGAGAGCCTGCACCTCTGCATTTCCAAGTATTGGGGAGCAATCTGGCCATCCTCGAAGAATTGGGCCGCCGCGTCGCGCGCCGCATCGGCGAAGTGCCGGGGATTGAAGACGTCCGGCTTCTCGAACGCCACGACTACCCGGCGCTCGAGGTGAGAATCGACCGCACCAAGGCGGCGCTCCTCGGACTTGGCGTCGACGAGATCCTGCGCAATCTCGTCACAGCGACGAACTCGAGCATCAATTTCGAGCCCGCGTTCTGGATCGACGAGAGGAATGGAAACCACTACTTCTTAGGAGCCCAGTATCCCGAGCGCGATCATGTTTCGGTCGACACGCTCTTCGACATCCCGCTGGCCCGCCGGGAAGGCGGGAAGCCCGTGCCGCTGCGGAGCGTCGCCACGATCACCCGCGGGGTAGGTCCGGCGCTGGTCAGCCACCGGGACATCACGCGTGCCGTGAACATTTACGCCGGCCTCGCGCCTGGAGCGAACTTGGGTCGGGTTTTGGAACAAGCGGAAACACAGCTTCTTTCCGACCCGGAACTCGGCCTGGAGCAGATCGAAGACCGCCGGGGTCGACGGCTCTTCCAGATCGGCGGGAACTACGCCGGCCGTGGCTACACGCTTGCTGCGACCGGGGAGATCCAGACGATGCGGAGTTCTTTTTCCGAGTTCGTGCGCGGCCTCTTCCTGGCCGTCGTCCTCGTCTACCTGATCATGGCCGCGCAGCTCCGGTCGTTCCTCGATCCGCTGGTCATTCTTCTCACGGTCCCGCTGAGCTTGGTCGGCGTCGCATTCACGTGGGCCGCGACGGGCACGACGTGGAACGTCCAGAGCCTGATGGGGCTGATTCTGACGGTAGGGACCGTCGTCGAGTACGGAATCCTCCTTTTGCACTTCGCCAGGGAGGAGCTCGCCCGGGGCGTAGCCATCGAAGAAGCCGCGGCGCGGGCCGCCGAGGTGCGGCTGCGCCCGATTCTCATGACCTCCCTAACGACCGTCCTGGCCTTGCTTCCCATGGCCCTCGGCATAGGCGGAGGTCAGGCAAGCATCCCGCTCGCCCGGACCATGGTGGGCGGCGTGCTCGCTGCCGCCGGGCTCACGCTGCTCGTTCTCCCAGCGGTCTACGTGCTCTTGAAAAGCGGGGCGCAAAGCAGCGCGCCGGAGGGCACGGCATGAACCGAGCGGGCCGGATGCTTCTCGCCGCTCTCGCTGCCTTCGTCGTCGCAAGCTGCAGGGCCGACGCGCCACAGGGCCGGGGTGCGGCTCCCAGCGAGGAAGAAAACATGCGGCGCCTTCGGGTCGTAGTCGAAAAGCCGAAACCCGTCCGCGGCGTCCGGAGCTTCGTTCTCCCTGGAACCGCCGAACCCTGGGAGGTGGTGCCTCTCTACGCGCGGATCACAGGGTACCTGGACCGGCTGGCGGTGGACATCGGCGACCGCGTCGACGCCGGAGCGGAGCTCGCGCGCATTCTCGTCCCCGAGATGGAGGCTCAGCTGCGGGCAGCGGAGGCACGCGTGGAACGCGAGAAGGCCGAACTCGCCCTCGCCCGCCTCACGCAGGCCCGACTTCGAGATCTCCACACCCGCAGCAAGGAAGCGGTCGCACGACAAAATGTCGACGAAGCGGAAGCGAGGGTGAAGGTAGAAGAAGCGCAGCTCGCCCTCGCCGAAGCCGAACTCGAGCGGCTCCGAACTCTTGGCTCCTACTCCCGATTGCGCGCGCCCTTTACGGGCCAGATCGCGCGCCGCTTTGCCGACCCGGGAGCCCTCGTGCGCGAAGGAACGGCGAGCGGCGCTCGACCAGTCGTGGAAATTGCCCGGACGGACAAACTGAGGGTCGTCTTCTACGTGCCCGAGCCGCTGGTGCCCTACGTGAGTCCGGGAAGCCGAGCGAAGGTCGAGTTCGACTCCCTCCCTGGCGAGGAACTCGAAGCCAGGGTCTCCCGCACGGCGGGTTCTCTTGACTCCGAGACACGCACGCTCCGCGCCGAAATCGACGTGGAGAGCCCACGGGGCACGTACCGCCCCGGGATGTACGCCACGGTCGAGCTTCTGCTGGAGATCGCGAGCGAAGCCCTCGGGGTGCCTGCGCGCGCCGTGCGGGGAGCCTCCCGGGAGCCCCACGTCTGGACCGTGCGAAACGGAGTCCTCGAAAAAGTTCCCGTGGTCGTGGCGTGGGACGACGGGCAGCTCGCCTGGGTGGTCCGGGGCCTCAGCACCGAAGACCGCGTTGTCGTCGCGGCGCCGGCATTGGCCGAACCCGGGATGGCGGTCGAGGCAGTAGAGGGGACGTCGTGACGCATGGAAGCAGCAAGCCGCGCGCGGCGCTGTCTGCCGTTCCTCCTGTTGCTTTTCGCCAGCTTTCTTGCCGGGTGCGCAGAGACCATGTTTTGGCGCGGGAAACCTCTTCCCCCACCGGCCGCGCCGTTCGAGTCCGCGGGCCAGGGCCCGGATGAGGCCGCGGCAAACGCTTCGCACCCGCAGGCACGGACAAATTCCGCCACACCGCGAAAAGAAGTCTCTTTGGCCGAAGTCACCCGTGCCGCGCGCGAGCGAGCCTTCACCGTCCTCGAAGCTGCCGCCCGTCTCCGGCAAGCCGCCGGGGAGGCGCGCGCCACTCGGGCCGCGCTCTTCCCTCGCCTCGGGCTCGGCATCACGGGAAGTTTCCTGGACGGCCAGCAGGTCGGGTCCTTCGGGGAAGTGCGGGACGTGAGCTTCGCCCGTTTTGAACCCGCAGCATTTCTCTTTTACCGGTTCAACCCGGGGCGAGCGATCGAGGAAGCCCGGAAGTGGCGGGAGGAAGAAAAGGCGGCGAGGTATGGTGCAGAGAACGCGAAAAGAGTGGCCGCTTTGCAAGCGGGTCTCGCGTACTTCGACGTCGTTCTCGCCTATGCGTCGACGAAGATCGCGCAGGACCTCGTCGGCGACGCCAAGCAATTTCTTTCCATCGTGCGCGAGCAAACCCGAGCCGGGATCGCTTCCGGCGCCGACCTCGCTCGGGCAGAGGCGGAGCTCGCGCGCGCGCAGCAAGCCGAAGCGCGCGCTCGCGGCCGTTGGGAGACGACAAGCGTGCGCCTGGCGACGCTGCTGCGGTGGGATCCCGAGCGGCGCATCGTCCCTGCAGAAAAGGCACTCCAACCGGCCGCTCTGCTCGACCCGGGGGAGATACCAAAGGAAAAAGACGCGCTGGCGGCACGCCCCGACCTGCAAGCCGCGCGGGCGCGCACGAGAGCGGCGAAAAACGAGAGGGCAGCAGTGTGGTGGCCGTCTGATCGGCACCGATTCGGAACCGTTCGACGGCACGACGCTGGGTCGCTTTCTCTTGCAGCTCTCCTTCGACCTCGGGACGCCAGGCCGCTTGCAGGCCGCCCGGGGTGCGCTCGAACTTGCGCGGATTGAAGAGCGCGCGCTCCGAGAGGAGATTCGCGCCGAAATCGAGTCGGCACGGGCGCGCTTTCAGGCAGCGGAAAAAGCCGTCGGCACCGCGCGGCGCGGTCTCCGCGCCGCGCGTCGCGCCCATCGCGTGCACCTTGAACGCTTCCGCACGGGTACCGCGCTCGGCCTCGAAGTCTTAGAGGCGCAAAACGCCCTTGCACAAGCAAAGCAGGCCCTTGCCGAAGCAACAGCAGAGCGCGATGTTGCCCTTCTCGAGCTTGCTGCTGCCTGGGGCTGGGTGGAACTGCTCTATGCCACACATCCGGCGCACCCCGCGCCTGGCACAAACAGCAAATAAATAGGAAGCTTCGAAAGCTATCCTCGTGCAGGCGTGCAGCCTACGGGTTTGTGAACAAGGCCCCGGTGGGCAGAAATTCGCACGAAAGAAGCCGGTGAAATCAACGAGGTGGAACGCCTGCGAGGAGTTCTCTCGCGGGCTCCCCGCTCTGGCGGGCCAATGCTGCCAGGCGGCGGCGCCGTTGGTCGCGGCCGCGGCGGAGCGCCCCCACCGCGGGAGTTCGTGGCGTGGACGGCCGGGGTTTCCGTCGCGCACCCCCGAAACTAGGCAAATAAGAAAAACACTATGGCGAGAGATCCCCGGCGAACGATGGCTCCGCTTCTGGAGGAAGTTCCGCGCGGAGGCAAGATAGCCGTCGCGCGGCGCGGGAAAATGGCGGCGGTTCCCTCGCGCCCCGACGAGAGGCCGACTTCCGCGCGATCGTGTTCCGTAGGGAAACGCCGGCGGGGTCTCGAAAACCTCCAGCGGTGAGCACGGGCCATCCGCGAGCCTCATCTTTCTTCGTAAAAGCCCGTGACGGACGTCGGTCAGGAAAGGACAGCGGGGCAACGTCGCCCGCACTTCAATACCTGGTAACCATGGCGACACCGCTCGCGATCGGTGGGCGGGTGAGCTCGCGATGATGTTGCTGGCAGACTCGCCCGCGGGCAGAGCCGCTGCATTTTCAGGTTTGCGGGTCACACCGGGCGCAGCCTGGCGGGCTGCTGCGCATCGAGGGCGTGCTGGCTTGCGCGCAACCACCTGCGTTGCACGCTAACTTCCCTGGCGGGCCGCAGTTCGCCCTCCTTGCCGGTTCCCTCCCCGAAGAAGCCCAGCGTTAACGAGTGCGTCCGCACGTAGTAGGTCGTTCAGGATGGACGGCCGCGGCTTCCGCTCTCGAGCGGGAGTCGGGCCCGGGCCCGTCACACCGGCCGCAACGCCCGAGCCACGCAGCGGCGAGCCACGCGGGGGCGAGCGTTCAGCGGTACACGGGGGCGTGCGCCCCGGGAACGACCACCGGGAGCCCAGGCCGCCGCCGTACCCCAGAGGAAGTCGCGTGGCCAGCACGCCCGAGATGGCCGTGCAGGGGGCGCTTCGTCAAGACCTCTCGCTCCGGACGCGCAGCGCAAACAGGCCCACCGCAGTCAGGATCACCCCCGCCAGGAGCTTCCCAGCCGGAGAGAGTACCGGCGCACTGGCTGGTCTGGGGCGGCCCGGTCCACCCTGGTCCACAATGAGCCCGTCTACGCCCGTGTCATCCCCAGGCTGCCCGTCCTGCAGCTGGAAGGAGATCGTGTTGCCGGACATCGTCACGTTGG
>JBBIUR010000055.1:0-18039 GCA_037440145.1 Myxococcales bacterium
CGCAACGGTTTCGTGTGGGACGACCAGATCTTGATCGTCGAGAACGAAACGATCCGCACGTGGGACGCTCTGGTGGCGAACCTCACGTCCGACTTTTTCTATTTCGACCGCTCTCCTCTTCTGACGGAGAAGAGGGGCTATTACCGGCCCCTGGTCACGCTCTCCTACATGCTGGACTACGCTCTGTGGAAGCTGAATCCTGCCGGATACCATGCGACGAACGCGATGCTGCACGCGCTGGCGACCGTACTGGTGTACGCCGTGCTCCGGATGCTGCCGCTGGGGCGAACGAATGCCTGGCTGGGGACTGCCCTGTTCGCCGTGCACCCGGTTCACACCGAGTCGGTGGCGTGGATTTCGGGGCGCACAGACGTTCTCGCCGCGGTGTTTTTCCTGCTCGCCCTGTGGGGTTACCTCCGGGCTTTTGGCGCGGCCGTACTGCCTGGCGGATGGGCGCGCGCCGCGTGGTTCGCGGGGTCCGTGGCCGCCTTGGCGCTGGGACTGCTCGCCAAGGAGGTGACGATCGCGCTGCCAGGGGTGCTGCTGGCGTACGAGCTGTGCTTCTCTCCGCAGCCACTCTCGGCGATGCGGGTGCGCGTGCTGGCGGCGCGCCTCGCGCCGTACATGGCGATCGGCGGTGCGTACACGGCGGTGCGGTTCGGCGTGCTGGGTGTCCGCGCGCCGGTCAACGAGTTCGTCGCTTCCCAGGGGGCGTACGCGATCGCGCTCACGTTCGTCAAAGCACTGGCCGCGTACCTCCGCGTGCTGGTGGTGCCTTACCCGTTGAGCGCCTACTACTCGATGCCGTTCGCGCACTCCTTTTTCGACGCGGAGGTGTTTCTGTCGGTGTTTTCCCTGGGCGTTCTGGCGTGGGCGGCGTGGCGGGTGCGGCTGGGCAGATTTCTGTGCGCCTGGTTCCTCTGGACGATTCTCCCCGTGTCGAACTTTGTGCCCATCGGCGCGCCGAGGGACATGGGATTCTTCATGGCGGAGCGGTTTCTGTACTTGCCCTCCGTCGCATACTGCGCGGCCGCGGGGATCGCGGTGGCGCGCATCGCGGGGAGATCCCGGGGGTGGACGCGGCCGGCACTGATGGCGGCGGTACTGGTACTGTACGTCGCGATCGCCGCAGCGCGGAACCGCGACTGGCGGGACGAGGCGACGTTTTACGAGAAGACCCTCGCCCAGGCGCCGTTCGCGTGCCTCTTGCACTTCAACTTGGCGCTCGTCTATCGCGATCAGGGCCGCAACGCGGACGCCGAAGCGGAGATGCGGGAGGCCATCCGCTGCGATCCCGGCATCTCCGAAGCGCACAACAACTTGGGAAACCTCCTCTACCTGCGCGGCGATCGGGAGGGCGCGATCGAGCAGTGGAAAGCCGCCGTGCGGCTGAAGCCGGCAAACTTCGAGGCTTGGTACAACCTGGCAACGGTTCTGGAAGAGATGGGGCACAGGGAGGAAGCGCTCGACGCGTATCGCGCGTTCCTGCGGGCGGCGCCGCCGGTACAGGATCCGTTGATCGCAGAGGTGCAAGCCCGGGTCGGGGCGTGGGCTTCTGGGCCTCCGAGCTCGGGGCCCTGAGGCGAAGGGAGAAAGCAGCTGTGGGCTGGTGGTCGCGCCGTGCCGCGCAGGTCTCGTCGAGCTTGAAGGCCAAGCTCGTCCTCCTGATCGTCGCGATCCTGGCGCTTGCGATTGGCGCGGCGCCGTGGGGTGAGATCTCCCTGCAGGAATGGCAACTGCTCCAGGTGTACGAGCAAGAACTGCGTGCCTTTGCCGAGATGTTTCGCAATGCCGTCGTCGTCGCCTGCATGATCACGCAGCGGCGAGAAGCGGTACAGGGCATTCTCGAAGAGATCGGCAGGCGGCCGTATTTCAGGGCCGTGCGCATTTTCGACACGGCCGGGGTTATCGGCTACTCGGCTCACCGCGAGGAGCGCGGGCAGAAGCTCGGCGAGCGCGTGCTCGCGCGGTACGTCGGGCATCCGGACCCCATCGTCGAAACGGACGGCGAGGGGGCGATCTATACGCTCGTGCAGCCGATGTTCAACACCCAGGACTGCGTGTCGTGCCATCCCGCGGACAGGAAGGTGCTGGGGATCTTGCAGGTGAGCCTGTCTCTCGACCCGATGCGGGCGCAGATCGGCAGCCTGCGCCGCTCGGCATCTCTGGCCACGGTCGTGGCGCTGGTGCTGGTTGCCGCGGGCGTGTGGCTGTCTCTCTCCTTTCTCGTCGACGAACCCCTCCAGGGGCTGGTGAAGGTGATGGAAGAGGCGAAAGGGGGCAACCTGGCAGCGCGGGCGCCCGTCGCGAGCGAGGACGAGCTGGGCCAGCTCGCGGCGCATTTCAACGACATGATTTCCCGGTTGGAGAAGGCGAATCGGGAGATCGAGCGCTATCACCAGGAGCAACTTGCCCGTGCCGATCGCCTCGCTACGATCGGCGAGATGGCCGCGGGAATGGCGCACGAGATCCGCAACCCGCTCACGGGGATCGCGGGCGCGCTGTCGGTGCTGAGCCGCGGCTTTCGCGCCGACGATCCGCGGCAGGAAGTGGTGCGCGAGACGCGCCTGTTGATCGACCGGCTGAACCGCTCGGTGGAGAGCATCCTCCACTATGCCCGTCCCGTGCCCCCGCAATTTCAATCCGTGCAGCTCGATGCGGTGGTCGCCTCCGTGCTGCCGCTGGCGGAGAGCGAGGCCCGCAAAGCCGCTGTTCGGCTGCGGTGCGAACCGGAGAAATCGACGGCGGTGGGCGCCGCACCGCTGCTGGTGTGGGCCGATCCCCACCAGTTGCAACAGGTGCTGCTCAACCTCGTCCTCAACGCAATTCAGGCGACCCCGGTCGGGGGCGAGATCGCGGTGCGCACGCATATGTGCCTGCAGGGCGAACAGGGCAGCGGGTGCGCGTGCCTGGAGGTAGAGGACACGGGGAAGGGAATGTCGGAATCCGAGGTCGCCAAGGCGTTTCAGCCTTTCTTCAGCACCAAGCCCGGGGGGACGGGTCTCGGCCTGCCCATCGCGAAGCAAATCATCGAACAACACGGGGGGCGGATTTCGATTGCCAGCACACCGGGAAAGGGGACCCGCGTGCGCATCGAGCTGCCACATCAAAATCCGGAGGGAGGGTAAGCGCCATGGCTGCCGTACGCGTTCTCGTCGTGGATGACGAACAGATGATCCGCTGGTCGGCGGAGCAAACCCTGCGGGCAGCGGGCTGCGAGGTCGCTGTGGCTGCGTCGGCCGGGGAAGCGCTGGAAGTCTTCGAGCGCTGGTCTCCGCAAGTCGTTTTCCTCGATTTGCGCCTGCCCGATGGCGACGGCATGGATGTGCTGCGCCAGATCAAGGAGGAGAGCGGCCCCGCCACGGCGGTCGTCGTGATGACCGCTTTCGGGGAAGTGCGGACGGCGGTGGAAGCGATGCGCCTCGGGGCCTACGACTACCTGAAGAAGCCCTTCGATTTCGACGAGCTGGAGGTCATCGTTCGCAAGGCGCTGGAGGACACGCGCCTCAAGCGCGAGGTCGGCGACCTGCAAGAGGAGCGAAAGAAAGCGTACGGCCCCGAGAGCATCGTCGGCCAATCGGAGCCCATGCGCCGGGTGATGAGCCTCGTGGACAAAGTGGCGGCGACGGACAGCGCCACGGTGTTGGTGCAGGGGGAGAACGGCACGGGCAAGGACCTGATCGCACGCGTAATCCATTACCGGAGCCCGCGCGCCGACGGGCCTTTCATCGATGTTTCGTGCACGGCAGTGCCCGATACCCTGCTTGAGAGCGAGCTGTTCGGGCACGAGCGCGGGGCGTTCACGGACGCCCGCTCTGCGAAGCGCGGGCTGATCGAATTGGCCGATGGGGGCACGCTGTTTCTCGACGAGATCGGCGACATGCCGCTGGTCTCGCAGGCCAAGCTGCTGAAGGTGATCGAGACGAAGCGCTTCAAACGCCTCGGCGGTACGGTGGATCGCGTCGCAGACATCCGCATCATCGCGGCGACGAACAAGGACCTGGAAGCGGCTGTGCGCGACGGCCAGTTCCGCGAGGATCTCTACTACCGCCTGAAGGTGGTCCCGATCGCCTTGCCGCCGCTGCGCGAGCGCAAGGAGGACATCCCGCTGCTGCTCGAGTACTATGTCCGGAAGTACAATGCCGAGTTCCGGAAGCGCTTTCGCGGAGTGTCGGAAGCGGCGCTGCGGCTGCTGATGGCGTATTCGTGGCCGGGCAACGTGCGGGAACTGCGCAACCTCGTGGAGCGGATCTTGATTCTGGAGAGCGGGGAGATGATCTTGCCCGAGCACCTGCCCCCCGAGATCGCCCAACCGGCTCCGACTTCTGCGCCGCCGCGCTTCCGGTTGCCGCCGACGGGGATCTCTCTCGAAGAGGTCGAAAGGGACTTCGTACGCCAGGCGCTAGAGCTGGCCGGAGGGAACCAGACCCGCGCGGCGCAACTGCTCAACGTGAGCCGCGACGCGCTGCGCTACCGGATGCAAAAGTTCGGTCTGTGAGCGCGGGGTCCGCCTCAGGCGAGCGAGTGTCCCCCATCGACGTAGAGGGCGGTGCCGGTAACGTAGCTCGTGGCGTCGGAGGCCAGAAAAACCGCTGCCCCCTCGATCTCACACGGGTCGCCCAGCCGCCCGATCGGCAGCCGCGCAAGGACCCGCTGGCCCGCTTCGCTTGCGAAGAATTCCTCGTTCATCGGCGTTCGGAAATAGCCGGGGCAAAGGGCGTTGACCTGGACGTTGTACCGAATCCATTCCAGGGCCAGGGCGCGGGTGAACTGGACGAGGGCGGCCTTGCTGGCTGCGTAGGGCGAGAGGTAGCGCGCAACCCGCGTGGCCATGACCGAGGCCACGTTGATGACTTTTCCCGAGCGGCGGCGGATCATCTCGGGACCGACGTGTTTGCAGCACAGCATCGGGCCCCGCAAGTTGACGGCGAGCACGCGGTCCCAGTGGCCCGGGTCCATCTCGACCACCGCGCCCGAACCTTCGATTCCCGCGTTGTTGACGAGAATGTCGATGCGGCCCCAGTCGCGCAGGACCGCGGCCACCATGTCCCGCACGCTGGCTTCGTCGGTCACGTCCGCCGGGACCGCAAGGGCGCGGCAGCCCTCGGCGCGCAGCGATGCCGCGGCTTGCTCGAGGTCGCTGCGCGTCCGCGCGCTGATCGCCACGGCGGCGCCGGCGCGCCCGAGTGCGCCCGCGATGGCGCGCCCCAGTCCGCGGCTGCCGCCCGTGACCAGCGCGACCTTCCCGCTCAGGTCGAACCACGAGCCCATCGCGACCGCGCAGCTTAGCATGCGGCGTTTCAGCAGCCGAGCGAGGGGCGCGAGGTGGGGCGCTGAGCCTGGCGGTGGCGCGACCAGGGGCACTGGGCCAGCATCTGGCGCAAGCGGCGGATCAGGCCGATCTCGTGCCGCACGTGGATGCGAAGGTCCGCGGCCGACCGCCTCGATTCGGCGGCAATCGCCGGGTCCTGCAGCCGCCGCGGCGCGCCGGCCGGGAGGGCTTGCCGCCAGTAGGCCCGGTACAGTCCCAGGAGGAACTGCAGTTCGCGGATGCGCTCGGCGATCACCGTGCAGTCCGTGCACGGCCCAGTGCTGAGCGCCGCGCGCTCCACGGAGGTGAGGCCCGGGTGCGCGCGCAATGCCGCCAGCAGGTGCGCTGGGCTCGTGCGGCCTTCGCGCTCCAGTGATTCGACGATTGTCCGAACGACACCTTCGACGACCCGCGTGCGGTAGCGGAGAAACGGCTCCGTGTACACGTGCCCGCAGCAACAGCGCGGGGGGCGGCGGGCCTGCGAGCGGACGAAGTAGCGAATGCGGCACAGCGGCCACGCTTGCCAGGACCAGAGGGGAGAGCGATCGAGCCGCGGCGCGGGGACGCCGGCGCGGCGGCGCACCGCGCGTTGAAAATCGATAATCGAACCCATTAGAGATTGACAACCCTCTGCCAGAGATCCCGGGGGGAGTAAATGATCCAGGTCACAATTCCCGCACCGGGGCCGTGCGGGGTCCGCCTCGCTGGAGCGCTGCGACCCGGTGGCAGGGGGGCGAGGTGGCAGCGGCGGGGATAGGGTGCGGCCGCGCTAAGCAAGTGCTCGCCACGCGAGCCGCAGCACGTGTGCGATGCCCACAATCCCGATCAACCCCGCGGCGAGCCACCCCAGCGCGAGGAGCGCTGCTGTGCCGAGGGCCCGGGCGCGCGCCGCAGGGGAGCGGCACTCTTCGCGCCGCCACAGGCTGCGGAGGTAAAAGTAGGGGAGTCCCAGGACGAACCCGAGGGGCGAGGGGCGCAGGTGGAGAGCGATCATGGCGAGAAGGTCTGCCGGTTCGAGGTAAAACTCCGCGGGGAAGTTGCCCATCATCACGCCTGTGACCCGCAGTCGGTCCGCGACGCGCTCGACCCCCTCGACCTCCATCATGGTGGTGCCGATATCGGAAACCATCTTGATCGTGCGTGCCACAGCTCCTCCGGTTTGGGGCGGGCCGCGCGAGCGGAATGCCGGCGGGCCGAATTTGCCCGCGCCGCGGTACTGGCGGCCCGCCGGGCCTCGCCAAGGGCTACCGCTTTTGCCACCACTTTTTCAGTTTCAGGTCCTCGAGCACCGCTGCCGCCGCATTGCGGCCGGCTGCGCCTGTGACCCCTACCCAGTCGCCTGCTAGGTAGAGCCGCTCGACGGGGCAGCGGCCAGGCGGGTATTCGTGGAACGGGCGGTAGTACCCGACCTGATGCGGCTCGGTCGACCCGTTGCAGCAGGAACCCTTGATGAAAGACGGGTTGCGGCGCTCGATATCGAGTGGCGAGTCGACGTGCCGCTTGAGGATGCTCTCGCGGAAGTCGTTCTTCGTAAAGCGCGCGGTGAATTCCTCGATGCGATCTGCGTATTCCTCCTTGATGGCGTCCCACCGCGCGGCGCCGCCCTCCCGGAGCTCGTAGGGGCAGTGCTTCCAGGCCAGTCCCGTGTGTTTCCCAGGCGGCGCCTGGGTGGGATCGACGACGGTGGGGAAGATCCCGTAGTAGCCGAGCGAACGCGGCGGCCGCCCGGCCCGATTGTCCTCGTGCACGGTCCGCCAGTGCGCGTCGGCGTCCAGCGGCAGCACGGCCACCGACCAGCAGCGCTGGATGTCGGGGTCGTTGTCCGAAGCTTTCCACAGGGGCGGGGTGTCCAGGGCCCAGTGAGTGTTGTGGAAGCTGTGCTCCTCCCACCGCCACGTTTTGATCTTGCGTGCCAGGCGCGGCTCGATCTTCTCCTCGCCGACCATGCGCAACAGCGTCGTGACGTGGGTGACGTCGCTGACCACGGCCTTTTTCGCTTCGAAGCGCGAGCCGTCTCGGCACACAACGCCCGTGGCGGCGTTTCCCGACATCGCGATCTCTTCGACGTATTTGCCGAAGAGAACCCGGCCACCGGCGTCTTCCAGGTTCCGCTTCATCCCCTCGCACACGCGGCCCGTTCCGCCCTCGGCCAGCCCGAAGCTGCGTCCGACCGTGTGGCTCATCACCAGGTGCATGAGGAACGGGTTGCCGAGCTGCGGCTCATCGTCCGGGCGCGTGAACCCCTCGGAGATGCGCTGCCGCAAAAGGTTTCGCAGCCGGGGCTCTTCGAAGAAGTCGTTCACCAGGTCCGCCGGGGGCTTCATGCTCAGGCGGATGAGCTCGCGCCCCGCGGGGCTGCGCTCCAGGGGCGAGAGGAAGAGCGCACCGGGGGAGACCGCAGCCGCTCCGCTCACGGTTTCTTCTGCTGCGGCCCACAGCGGTGCCGTGTCCTTGTACGTGAGAAAAAGGTCGCGCCAGGTATCCGCGTCTCGGCGGTTGTACCGGGCGATGTTCGCGCACATGCGCTCGAGGTCGTGGTACCAGTGGATGCAGGTGCCGTCTTCGAACACGGCGGAGATGGCGATGTCCGTGTAAATGTAGTTCACCCCGTATTTCTTTAGCTCGAGCTCTTTGTGGACTCCGCTCCACAGGGTGCCCCCCATCCACACGGCGCCCATGTTGTGCCGGAAGCCCGGCAGGGTCACCTCTTCGGTCGTCGCGCCGCCCCCGACGACGCCGTCCGGTCGCTGCTCGAGCACGACGGTGTCGAGGCCCGCGCGCTGCAAGTAACACGCGGCCGCCAGGCCGTTGGGTCCAGCACCGATCACGATGACGTCACAGCTCTGCACTTCGCTCATCTCTTCCTCCCAGTTCCTCGATTTTCTCAGGGCCGGGTTTTTCCTACCTGCGCGTAGTAGCGGTCAGGGATCTTGCCCGGGTCTTTGTAAATGTGGATGCGGCAGGGGCTGGCGGGTGTCTCGGGGTGGTCGATGCACCATTGGGGATGCCCGAACCATTCGATGCACTGGATGTGGTTCCAAACGGCGCAGTGCGCGCAGTAGCTGGGAAAGTCCGGTTTGAAGAACGTCATCGGTTGCGGCCTCTGGATGCGGTAGAGACCGTTCGGGCCGTCGTACGCCCCCGTGCGCATCAGGCGTCCGCCAGAGCCGCAGGGGTCTTGCTCGATTGTGAACTTCTCCGCGTCCTCCCGCACCTGCACGTTTCCCATGTGGCTTTTCAGCAGGTGCGCGCTGGCGCGGACGAAGTCCTCGACGGGCATCTGCTCCCAGCGCTCGAAACCCGCGCGCTGCCGCTCGCCCGTGTGGCGGAGGATTTCCTCGAGCCGCCGGTCCCCGAAGACCTTCCCCACGTAGCTGTAGAAGGCGGCCTTGATGTCGATATACCGGTCATGGATCTCGCGGTGCTGGCGGTCGCGTTCTTCCAGCAGCTCTGCCGCGCCAGCGGAGGCGGCGCGCACTGCGCCTGCGATGCGCTCTGTGATCGCCGCCTGTTCCTCGCGGAACGCGAGCTCGATGTACTCCATGGCGTACTCGAGAACCTTTCGCAGCCCCTTGTGGACGAGGACGTATTCCTTCGGCAACGCCTCGCAGGCGCGCAGGGCCTCCTCTGCGTCGCCCGCCCGGAGGGCTGTCTCGATGCGCTCGCGGGCGCGCCGTCCGAGGTTCTCGCGTTCGCTGCGCTCCATGGGATCGTTCCGGCCGTCAGCACCCGAGCTGGCGCGCGATCACCATACGCTGCACTTCGCTCGTGCCTTCGCCGATCGTGAGGATTTTCGAGTCCAGGTAAAAACGGGAGATCGCGTATTCCCGCGTGTAGCCGTAGCCGCCGTGGATTTGCACGGCCTCTTCCGCCGCCCGCACGGCCACCTCCGAAGCGAAGAGCTTCGCCATCGCAGCTTCCTTTGCGAATGGCTTTCCCTGGTCGCGCAGCCAGGCTGCCCGATAGGTCATCAAGCGAGCCGCATCGAGTGCGGTGGCCATGTCTGCGAGCTTGAACTGGATGGCCTGGTGCTTCGAGAGCGGCCGGCCGAAGGTGATCCGCTGCTGCGCGTAGCGGAGCGAGAGCTCGAGGGCGGCGCGGTCCAACCCGACGGCCAGCGCAGCGATGCTGATGCGGCCCACATCGAGCATTTGCAGGAATTGGCGGAGCCCTGCGCCCTCCGGCCCAAGCAGGTTTTCCCGCGGGATGCGGCAGTCGGCAAAGATCTGCTCCCGGGTGTCCACGGTGTGCCAGCCGATCTTCGCGTAGCGGCGGCCGACGGTGTATCCCGGGGCGTCGCGGGGTACGATGAACGTGCTGTAGCGCTTTTTCCCGTCTGGATCGCGGCCGGTGACCGCGAGCAGCGCGAGGCCGTACGAGAGCGGCGTCCCCGCGTTGGTGATAAAGCACTTCGTTCCGTTGATCACCCAATGGTCGCCCCGAAGCACGGCAGTGGTCTTGATGTTCGCCGCGTCCGATCCCGCTTCCGGTTCGGTGAGCCCGAACGCTCCGAGTGCCTCGCCCCGCGCGAGAGGTACGAGCCACCTCTGCTTTTGCTCCTCGGTGCCGAAGTACAGAAAGGGCAGCGAGCCAATGGTCAGGTGCGCGTTCCACGTTGCCGCAATGGACTGGTCGACGGCGGCGATTTCCTCCATGGCAGCCACGAACGCGACCGTGCCGACGTTCGTGCCGCCGTACTCCTCGGGCACCAGGAGGCCCATGAGCTGCAACTCTGCCATCTTGCGGAAGACCTGGACGGGGAACTCGCCCGAGTCGTACCACTCCTCCGCGTGGGGAGCGATTTCCGCCTCGGCGAACTCGCGACAGAGGTCGCGGATCATTCGCTGTTCTTCGTTCAGGTCGAACTCCATGGATCCCCTTTTCCGGCGATCGCCATCGGAGTGGACGCTTCGCTGCGCGCAGAGCTCACGGCCGGATCAAGATCTTGACGTGGGCAGCCGGGTGCTCGCTCACCGCTTGCAGCGCCGCCGCGAATTCCGCTAGCGGGAAGCGGGCCGTGATCAGCGGCGCCGCCCGCACCTTGCCGCTCGCGAGCAGCTGTAGAGCCTCTGGGAACTCCTCAGTATACGCGCTCGCCCCGAGGATCTCCTTCTCGTGGGCCTGGAACCGGCCCCAAGGAGCCACAGAACCTTCGGCGTAGATGCCCACCAGAACCACGCGGCTGCCTTTTCCTGATACGCGCACCGCCGTTTCCACGCCCTGCACGGTGCCCGTGCACTCGAACGCGACATCGGCGCGCCGATTCTCGGTGGCGGCTGCGATCGTGCGGTCGGGCGGCTCCGCCGCTGGGTCGAGTGCCGCGACGGCTCCAAGCTGCCGCGCGAGCTGCCGCCGCAGCGGTACGGGCTCGATGGCGAACACTCTCGAAGTGCCCAGAGCCAGGGCGACCTGCTGGACCAGCAGCCCGATGGTTCCCGCACCCACCACGGCCACTGTATCCCCCGGCCGCACCCGCCCTCGCCGGCACGCATGCACCGCGACTGCGGTGGGCTCGGTCAGAGCGGCAGACTCCGAGTCGAGCTCCGGAGGCACGCGATAGAGAGTGTAGGCGGGGGCGGCGACGAATTCGGCGAACGCACCGTCGGCGCACAGGCCGATGCTGCCGAGTTTTGCGCACAGGTTGGTGGCCCCCTGCTGGCACCAGCTGCATTCGCGGCAGACGAGGCAGGCGCTTGCGGTCACGCGCTCGCCGGGGCCGAAGGGACAACCGTCGCCGGCCGCTACCACGGTGCCGCAGAACTCGTGTCCCAGCGTGACCGGCGGCACTTTTCCCGTAAGCGGGTGGGGGCGCGAGGGAATGAGAATCGGGCCGTGGCGGTACTCGTGCAGGTCGGTCCCGCACATGCCGCACCACTCCACGCGGATGAAGGCCTCGCCCGGCCCCGCCGCGGGTTCGGGTATTTGCTCCACGCGGATGTCCCCGCGCCCGTGCCACCTCGCGGCGAGCATCAGACTGCCCTCGGCGTGCGCGACCCCTCGCCCATGGACCTATTTCCCGAAACGCACCAGGGCTTCAGGGGAAAAGAACTGCGGCTCGAAGCGAATGCGGCGGTCGTTGTACGGATCGCCCATCTCCACGGGGGGCGTGACCACCGTGGCCCGGTTGCGCTTGATGTTCTCCACACCCTGGTAGACGACGGTGCCCGAGCTGTAGTAGTCGCCGGTGTTCGCCTCGGCTGCGTTCAGCGGTGCGAAGACCGAGTAGGTCGCGACCAGCTCGCCGCGCCAGTCGAACTTGCGGTTGTACGCCCCCTGGTAGGTCTCCTTGTCGATGTAGAGCTGGATCTTCCCGTAAAGGTAGTAAGGATCCTTTGGCACCCCCTCGATGATCCAGAACCGCCGCTTGGCCAGGGCGAAGCTGAGCGGCGCCCACGCGACGCCCTTCCAGTTGGGATCCTGGAAGCCGACCATGGGCACCCTTTTGAAAATGCCCCGCCAACCGCCCCCGGGTAGCGGCACGCGCTTGTAGTCGCCTTTGAGGCTCCACGGGTCGACCAGCCGCAACTGATCTTTTTCTCCGATCAGCTTCCACGTGAAGTCTTCTGGCTTGCCGTCGAAAAACGGCCCGTCGTCCTGGCTCATGTCCGAGCCCAGGAAGCCGTCCGACCGGTTGGCAGGGGAGACGGCGCGCACGCGGCGAAGGACGGGAACGTAGGCCCACACGGAGTCGCGCTTTTCGGGGTCGCGGTAGCGCCAGGTCAGTGCTGTCGTGCCGTTCAAGTCCGCCGGCGAGACAGCGGTGGCCAAGAACTGCACGAGCAGGTCGTTCGGGTTCTCCGGCGGGCTGTAGGCGCGGGGTTGGCCCTGGTAGTAGAGGAAGTACACGTCCTGAATTGCCGAGCGCTCGACGCCGGTGGCCGAAACCCAGTTCAAGCGGACGTAGTTGTGCAAGTTGCCGTTGTTCCACCAGTCGAAGTAGTGGTTCCAGAGGATCTTCAGGCCGGCCCTAGGGTCCTCGGTGTCGATGTCAGGGAAGGGGAAGCCCCGAATGTAGGGTGGGCGCTTCCCGGTCGAGCGCTCGACGATGGCGCCCTTGTCGTCCAAAGTGAGTTCGCGCCGGTTGCGCTCCGTACCCTCGAGGAAGTCCTGGCTCCATTTTTGCCGCCCGTTTTCCCACGACACGATGGGATTCGCGTACTCGCCCCGCTCGTAGTGCTTGAGGATTTCGGGCGGCATGAGGTCCTGCGCGAGCTGCCAGTTTTCCTGCGAGAGCACGTCGCCGGGTTTGAGCTCCTCCGCGCGCGCGGGATGGCGGAGTACCGCGAGGCCGAAGGCGAATGCTGCAGCCCACAGCGCCGCGCAGAGCATTCGGCCTCGCGGGGTCGGGCTCTCCGCGCGGTTACGCGGGAGCGCACTCCAGGTGCGGAGCCGCAGCGCGGATCTCTTCGGGATCGACATAGTAGGCAGCGGAGTATGCGGGCGGTTGGCAGTTGCGGCAAGAGCAGCCATACGCAAGCCTCCGGAAGTCTGCGTTCGTGTCCCAGGCTTGGCCCATGTAATAGTTGTGGTCCATGATGCGGTAGAGACCCGTGTCGAGCATTCGCTGGTGCCGCTCGCGGAAGACCGCCAGTGTGTACTCCGTCGGCGGCGGCACTTCGTGCTCCCAGGGCGAGCCGACCTCTTTCTGCCAGGGAATGAGCATCGGGATGATGTGGTGGCTCGTACACCATTCGAAGCAGTTGCTCCAAGACTGGATGCCTTCTTCCAGCGTCTTGAACCCGTGCGGCGGTACCATCTCGGGGCCCACGACAAACGCGCTGCCGACCATGCCCACGCCGTAGACTTCCAGGCACATCAAGAGCGAGTCGATCCAGAATTGGCGCCCGACGAACTTGTGCTTCCCCGGGACGATGATCGGCCACAGCCGCTCTTCCCAGCAGTCCATGTTCGGGGCGATGTGGTTGAGCCCGGCGTCGTGGAGCCGCCGCAGGATATCGCGGTCGGGCGGCGCGGTTACGCAGGCATAAAACTGCGTATCGGCTCCCATGCGGTCGCGCTCGTCGCGCAGCGCCGAGTACAGCGCGATGTAGCGCTCCATCTCTTTTTTCGTGTTCAAGAGGCTGCCGCCGGTGAAAGAGACTTGCCGGATGCTCCCCGTTTCTTCGTACGCGGCCCGATACGCTTCGGCGGCGTTGGCGGGCTTTACCGAGAGTTCGAGCTTGAAGCCGAACTCCTTGAACTGGCTCGCCTCGGCGTCCAGGCAGCAGTACACGCACTGGTCTCCGGTCTTGCTGTACTCGCAGTACCGCAGCGCGCAGCCCAGCAGCGCTTCGCGCGTCCACGAGAGAAAGACCGACCCCATCATCGTGCCGTCCCGCGTTGGCTGGAAGATCCATTTGGCGCCGTGTTCGAACCGCACCGGCTCGATCGGCTCCCCGTCGCGATAGAGGACGAAGCCCTGGCCGCCCACGAGCCGAATTTCGTACGGGCTTGCGGGATCCAGGCGGCACACCACGGGCGTGTGGCCGTCTTCGAGGATGAAGTTCCACGGGATCGCGCGCACATCGCCGCCGCTGCCGGGGATCAATGGATTCCACGGGTGGTCGGTGTTCCACACCAGGAAATGGGGGAACGAGTGCGGGCCGATCTTAGTGAGGAGCTCGTTCGGGTGGATTCCCTCCCGCAGCACATCGGTCTTGATCACGATGGCCCGCGGGATCGTGGGGAATTTGGCCTGCAGCTCCTCGATTCGCTCGCGGCCTTTGAGAGAACTCTCTGCAGTCATTTCGCGCACCTCCTTCTCGTTTTGCCCAAGGGTCTTCCGGACATCTGCAACCGCGCGCCGGATTTGCGCTCGTGCCCCGCTACGGCGTTCATTTCCCGAACCGCACGAGTGCCTGGTAGTCGAAAAAGCTCGGCTCGTACGGCACGAAGAAGTCGTTGTACTGCTCGCGCCACCCGGCGGGCGGCGCCCCTGCATACGTGGCGCGATCGCGGCGGTGGTTCTCCGCGACCTGGTAGTACAGCCCGTGGCCCCACACGTAGTGCTTCCCGTCGGGGCTGCCGTTCAGGTACCCGCCGATCTGATACGTGGCCACGAGCTGCCCTTGCCAGTCGAACTTGCGGGACCACGCGCCGCGGTAGTTTTCCCTGTCGATGTAGAGTTGGATTTTGCCGAACAGGTAATAGCGGTCCTTCGGGGTGCCCTCGATGATCCAACAGGGCCGCTGGACGAGGACAAAATTCAGGGGCGCCCACGCCACCCCTTTCCAATTCGGATCGTGATAGCCTGCCATGGGCACCGGCTTGAACGGGACCCTCCAGCCGCCTCCCGTCAGGGCAACGTACTGGTAATCTCCCCGCAAGCTGAACGGGTCGGCCAGGCGCAGCATCTGGCGTTCCCCGATCAGTTTCCAGGTGAAGTCCTCAGGCTTGCCATCGAAAAAGGGACCGTCGTCCTGGCTCATGTCGGAGCCGAGGAAGCCATCCGAGCGGTTGGCAGGGGAGACCGCGCGCACCCGCCGCAGTGCCGGCACGTAGGCCCAGTTGGCGTCGCGGCGATCGGGGGCTCGAAATCGCCACGTGAGCGCAGTCGTCCCCTGCAGGTCGGCTGGCTGGAGGGCCGTGGCGAGAAACTGCTGCAAGAGGTCGTTCGGGTTTTCCTTGGGTCGGAAGTCGGCGGGCTGGCCGTCGTACTGCTTGTAGTACACGTCCTGGATGGACGTGCGGTCGACGCCGGTGCGGCTCAGCCAGGTGAGCGTGGTGATGTTTCTGCGGCTGCCGTTTGCCCAGTAGCCGTAAAAGTAATTCCAGAGGACTTTCACCCCGGCGTTCGGGTCCTTCGGGTCGATGTGAGGGAAGGGGAAGCCGTAGACGAACGGTGGGCGCTTGCCACTCGCCTTGTCGATGATCGAGCCCTCCGGGCTCACGTCGAAGCGGTTGGCGTTCTGCTCGGTGCTCCGGAGGAACTCCTCGCTCCACTGCACGGCTCCGTCTTTCCACTCCGCGATTTCGTTCGCGTAGTCGCCGTTCCTGTAGTGCTCGAGGATCTCCGGCGGCAGGAGGTCTTTGGCGAGCTGCCAGTTGTTCCGGTCGAGAACCATCCCGGGCCGCAGCTCTTCGCTCCGGGCCCAGACTGCGGAGCAGAACAGCGCGATAGCGATTCCCACTGCGAGGCGAAGCAAGATCGGGATCCCCCTTTCGTTTGGTTTCACCGGCTCAAAACCGCGTCGGCGCACTGCATGGCGACGTCGTAGACCTTGTCCGACGCAAGGCTGCTCACGGAGAGCACGGAGTCGCCCGCGAAGTAGAGGCCTTCGATCCCGGGAGCGCACACGCCGATTTCCTGGGGCATCACGGAGTACGCGTAGCGGCCCCAGTTGAGCTGCAGGTTGTGCACGCGCACCTCGACGCAGCGCCGGAAATCCGGGAACACTTTGCTCACCGCTTCTTCCCAGCGCTCGATCGCTTTGCGCACCATTGGCGGCGAGGCATCGAGGCCGAAGGGCGTGCCCTCGAAGTTGGCCGTGATGTAGTTGCCCACGAGCTGCTTCCCGGGCGGCACCTTGGCATTGATCAAGTAGTCCACGATCCAGTCGCCGACATAGGTGGGCACACCGCTGCTGGCGTCGAAGACGTGAATCCACCCGTAGTAGTCGTCCGGGATCACCCGCTCGCGCAGCAGGTAGAACACGGTCAGGTCCTCGTGCGAGAGCTCGCGCAGCGCGGCGATGGCTGCGCGCCACTCCGGGTTGAGCATCTCCTCGGGCACGAGCCGCCGGAAGCCGAAGGCGAACTGCACGGGGAACGCGATGACGACGCGCGGGGTTTTGACCTCGAGCAGCATCTCGTCCTCGTCGCGCACCCAGAGCCCCGTGACGCGGTTGCCGTCGAAGAGCACGCGGCGGGCCT
This sequence comes from Myxococcales bacterium, assembly GCA_037440145.1. Lineage (GTDB taxonomy): Bacteria > Desulfobacterota > Binatia > HRBIN30 > BPIQ01 > JBBIUR01. The sequence continues at coordinate 16,184 of JBBIUR010000055.1, forward strand.
TTACGCCGCAGACGACGTCTCCGCCATGGCTCTGCACGTAGCTCGCGAGCGGGGCGATGATGGTATCCGCCAAGATGCCGTTGGCGGGATACCAGAACGGCACGGCGCCGATGCGGGGAAAGGTCCCGAAGATGTTTGCCATCTGCCCGATGTTCACCGTGTCTGCCGTGCTGCCCTGCAGAGGTCCGGTGACCCCCGCCAGTACGGCGTGTACCACCGGGCTCTGCGCGTGCCGGTCGAGCCACTCGGCGAAGCTCATGTGGACCTGCTTCCGGCAGGCGTCGCGCGACATGTCGGCCATCAGGTGGAACAGCCGCGCCATCTCTCGCCGGTCGTTCTCGCTCAGCGACATCCCGGCGGCGAAGGCAAAGAAGTCGAAGAAGTTTTCGACCCCCTTCTTGCGGTCCATAGCGAAGAACTCGATCGGGGGGTTGTGGCTGCGGCCCACCAGGCCCATCACCCACTGAATTTCCTTTTGGGCCAGCGGCAAGCCGAGCCGGTTGAAGAGCTGCTTTGCATACGCGTCGTGGATATCGTGGACCATGCCGCTGAGCAGGTGCTCCGAGATGTCCACGCGGCAGCCCGCGAACTCGATGGCGCGATACCGGCCCCCGAGCGTGGGTTTCTGCTCGACTACCAGGGTGCGCAGCCCGGCTTGGGCCAGCAGTGCAGCGGTCGCGAGTCCCCCCGGGCCGCCGCCGACCACGGCTACGTCGTACGCGTCCCGGATGCTGTGCACGCCGCGCGCGGGTCTCATGGCTGCACCTCCTCAAATGCCCTGGCGGCGGGATCCTGGTCGTCGAGCTGACGGGCCACAGATCTGGCCACGCCTTCGCGAACGCACCATGAGTTGGGCTCCTCCGCAATGCATAGTCAGCCGTCTTCGCAGCCGCGCTCCGGGTTGTAGCGAGCGGCATTCGCGCCGGTTGCCTCGCGCTCCGCGGCGGCCAGGAACTCCCGCACCAGCGCGTTGAACCTTGCAGGCTGCTCGATCTGGGGCAAGTGCGCTGCGTGGGGGACCACGGCCGCGCGCGCCCGGGGCAGGGCGCGCAGGAGCGCTTCCGCCCCGGGGGCAGAGGTCGGGATCGGGTCGAGCTCGCCCGTCACCACCAACACGGGCACCTGCACGGCACCGAGCCGCGGGGTCAAATCGGGCCGGTGGCCCAAGGCGCGGATCGAGCGCGCGTAGCTCGCGGGGTCGATTTGCTCGAGTCCCCGGCGGAAGTCGGCCACTTCTTCCGCGTGCGCCTCGGCATAGGCGGGCGTGAACAGGAAGTGGAGGAACCCTTCGGCAAAAGCGACCAGGTCGCCGCTTTCCACGACGGCGGCCGAGGCTTCGAAGCGCTCTCGCATCTCGTCGGTGGTGTCGGGTGCCGTGCTCACCAGCACGAGCGAATCGACGCTCTCGGGATGCGCGAGCGCGAACTCCAGGGCGGCAACGCCGCCCAGGGTCGCCCCGACCAGGTGTGCGCGCGCGATTCCCAAATGGCGGAGGAGGTGGGCGATGTCGGCAGCGAAGTCGGCGATGCCGAAGTCCAGGCGTTCCGCGCGCGAGCGCCCGTGACCGCGCGCGTCGTAGAGCACCACCCGGTGCGTGCGCGCGAACTCGCCCCGCTGATGGCGCCACTGGCTCAGGTCGCCCCCGCCGCCGTGTGCAAACAGGATCGCGCGCCCGCTGCCGGCTTCTTCGTAATAGAGCTGGGCTCCGTCCACCGGGACGAACGGCATCAGGATCCTCCGCGCCGCGCGCTGTGCTTCATCGCGGCAACCCCATGAGAAACGCCACTGTGGACAACATGATCTCGCTGTTGCCGAGGTCCACCGTCTGCAGCACCGCCTCGCGGAGCCAGCGCTGC
>JBBIUR010000056.1:0-17702 GCA_037440145.1 Myxococcales bacterium
GCGTAGCCGTGGGTGGAGTCTCCGCGCCCTCAACCCGAAAATTCATGGGCTCCATCTCTTGACGCTTCGCTGTGGAGCTGCTTCGCTACCGCGATTTTTTGCCTCTAGGCCAAACAAAATCGGTACGTGGGAAAACTAGCCCATAGCAATAGGAAATACAACCCAAAGTGTGCGGTTCTGCATGCGGTTTGCGCCTTTTGGGTCTCGTGGGGTTACGGGCAAGCGTGCGCGCTCGGACCTCCAATTGCCTTTACGCAAACCCTCGCTGCCGGCGAGGGGCCGATCGCGATCGCGGTCACGGAGCTCAATCGCGACGGAACGCCTGATCTGTGCGTGGCCAACAACGAAGAGGCCACCATTTCGGTCCTGCTTGGGCGCGGGCGTGGGGCCTTTGCCACCGCGTTTGCGGTCCCGACGGGGGATGGCCCAACGGGGCTAGCGTCCGGTGATTTCGATCGAGATAACTTTTTCGATGTCGCAGTCGCGGAAGGGTTCGCGGATACCGTCGGAGTGTTTCGGACGCGTCGCGCTGGTGCAATGGACCGTGTCGCGACACTCGTGACGGGGGCGGCGCCAGCGGGCATCGCCTGTGCCGACCTCGACGGAGACGGGCGGCTCGACCTGGTGACCGCCAATAGTTTCGATGGTACAGTTTCGGTCTTTCTCGGCACTGGAACTTCGTTCGCGCCGCTCGGTGATTTTGTGACCGGGAGGGATGCGGACTCAGGACCGGTGGGGCTGACCATCGGGGATTTCAATGGCGATCGCATCCCCGACCTTGCGGTCGTCAACAAATTAGAGGATTCAGTGTCCGTGTTGGAGGGCGACGGCGCGGGTTCCTTCCCCGTGACCTGGACGGTGGAGGTGGCTTCTTCGCCGTCAGCAGTTCGCGTTGGGGACGTTACGGGCGATGGGCATGCCGATCTCGTGATTGCGAGCGAAGGCGACGACGAGGTTGTAATTTTGAGCGGCGACGGCACCGGCGGCGTGGGCGAGCGCATCGCGCTGGAGACCGGGGGCCTGCCAGAGAGTATTGCCTTGGCAGATTTCAACGGCGATCGCTTGGTGGACATCGCAACGGCCGACAGCTTCAGCGATGTCGTGTCCGTCTTCGCAGCGCTGGGCCACGGGGCATTCGCCGCGCGGGCTGTGTTCCCCGTGGGTCGCTCTCCCTTCGACCTGACTGTGGGCGACCTCAATGGAGACGGGCGCCCCGATATCGCAGCGGCAAACTTCGACGATGGAAACGTGACGGTTCTCCTCAATACGACGCCGTTCGCGGTTCTCCCAGGGGATGTCGATGGGGATGCGGTTCTCTCCCTGCAAGACCTCGCTGCGCTGCTGGGGGAGTTGTTCGATGGCGACGGGGACCTCGCAGCGATGGCTGCTCGGGGCTTGGTAGCGGCGTGGCCAGGTGTCGACGGGGCTCGGGATGGCTTCGTGACCGCAGCGGACGTGGTTGCGCTGCTGCGGCAGGCAAGGCAGTCGCTGCGAGGGGGCCCTTCGTCGAGTGCGCGGCGTGGCACCCCGCTGCAGCACGAGGCTCGGGCGCGTTTGGCGGCGTATTGACGGCGGCGTGGGATCGGCCTAAGCGAAGGCACGCCGATGCGCGCGCGGGGCAAGAGAGAGTTTCGGCAGGCGAAGGTAAGGGCCAACGGCCTGGAGTTCGCGTTCCTCGACGCAGGGACCGGGCCGCTCGTGCTTTGTTTGCACGGGTTTCCAGACATCGCTCGCTCGTTCCGATACCAGCTCGCGGCATTCGCCGAGGCTGGGTACCGCGCCGTCGCGCCCTGGATGCGCGGCTACGCACCCACCGCCATTCCCGCGGACAAGCGCTACGACCCAGCCGCGCTGGCAGCGGACGTGATCGAGTTGATCGATGCACTCGGTGGCGGTCCGGCCTTCGTATTCGGTCACGATTGGGGCGCACTGGCCGCCTACGGCGCGGCAGTGCTCGCGCCCGAGCGGATCCAAAAACTCGTCGCCGCGTCAGTCCCGTACGGGCCGAGTTTCCTGCAGGCGCTCGTGACAAATCCTGCCCAGCAAAAGCGATCCTGGTACATGTTCTTCTTTCAGCATCCGCTCGCAGAGGCAGCGCTAGCCCATGACGACTTCCGACTCGTAGAAGTCCTGTGGGCGGAGTGGTCGCCGGGATGGTCGTGGGACCCGCAGGAAATGGAGGCTGTGAAGAAGACGTTTCGCTCGCCGGGCGTGGCGGAGGCGGCACTCGGATATTACCGGTGTGCCCTAGGGGCGCCGGTCGCGGACGCGCGGGCCGCCGAGTTACAGGAACGCTTGGCCGGGGCACCCATCTCGGTGCCTGCGCTCGTTCTGTACGGCGACCGCGATGGTTGCGTGGGATCGGAGCTGTACGCGGGGATGGCGGCCTTCTTCCCGAAAGGGTTGCGGAGAGTCGTAGTCGAAGGAGCGGGGCATTTCGTTCACCAAGAGCAGCCCGAGTTCGTCAACCGGCTTGTTCTGGAGTTCTTCAGCGGCTGAGCGACAGGCGCCCGCTTGGGCCCGTTAGGGCCGCGAGAGGAGGAATGGATCGATGCAGCAGAGCCGAGACGTGATGCTCGTGGGTTATGTTCGGACGCCGTTCGGCAAAGCTGACCCGAAAAAAGGTGTGTTCCGGTCGGTGCGGTCCGATGATTTGGCGGCCGCAGCCTTGCAAGAGCTGTTGCGCCGGACCCGCGTCGCGGCGGGGGACGTGGATGGAATCATCTTGGGCGCCGTGGAGATGTTGGGCGAGCAAGCCCACCCGGGAACAGCGATCCCGTTCTTGGCCGACTTCCCTCCGCACGTCGTCGGCCTGAGCGTCGAGCGGGCATGCACCACAGCCATGATGGCCGTGCATATCGCTGCGATGAGCATCCAGTGTGGCTTGGGCGATGTGTACATCGCCGGCGGTCTGGATAGCATGACGCACTTCCGAATCCCCGTGATCAGGGACGGGATGGACATGTCCGAGGTGATCCAACAGGCCGGCACGATGCTCTCCGCGATGAACCCGAATCCCAAAATGGCGGCGAAGATCAACCTGATCGAGCTCAACGGAGGCCAAGGAGCCGAGAAGCTATGCGAGCAGTTCCAGATCACGCGTGAGGAAATGGACCGCTGGGCGCTGATGAGCCACCAGCGAGCCGTCGCGGCGCAGCGGGCCGGGCGGTTCCGCGAGGAGATTGTCCCCGTGGAAGGCCTCGACCCGGAGGGAACGCCGGTGCTGGTGGAGCACGACCAGGGCCCGCGCCCGGACACGAGCCTCGAGAAAATCGCGTCCTTGCCGCCCGTGTACCGGCCCGACGGGCGGATTACCGCGGCAACGGCTTCAGGGCAGGCCGACGGTGCCGCGGTCTGCATGCTCATGTCGCGCGAGCGGGCGGACCGGCTGGGAGTGCCGCCGCTCGCGCGGATTCACACGATTGCGGTGGCTGCCTGTCATCCCACCGATTTGATTTACTCGGCCATTCCAGCGACGCATCGGGCTCTCGAGCACTCCGGTTTGCGCATGGCGGACATGGACGTCATCGAGATCAACGAGGCGTTTGCGTGCGCGCCGATTGCCTTGATGCGCGAGTTCGGCATGGGCGAAGGGGACGCCGCGCGGATTAACGTGAACGGTGGGGCCTGTGCGATCGGGCACCCCGTCGGGGCTTCCGGTGCGCGGCTTGTGGGGACCGCCGCCGTGGAACTCCGGCGGCGCGGTGGAAGGTTCGCGTTGGCTACGATCTGCGGGGGTATGGGCCAGGGTGCCGCAACGGTGATCGAAGGGGTGAGCTGAGGAGTTCGCGGAGTGGGCCTGCTTGCTGGGAGACGGGCGCTGGTTTTGGGCGTCGCCAACGACCACAGCATCGCGTGGGCAATCGCGAAAGCGCTGCACGAGGAGGGTGCGGAGATCGCGATCTCGTACGCAGGTCCGGCCTTGGAGCGGCGGGTGCGGCCCCTGGCAGAAAGCCTCGGCGCAGGGCTCGTCTTGCCCTGCGACGTGAGCCAGGAGGACGAGATCGACCGCCTTTTTGCCGCAGTTCGCGAATGCTGGGGACGGCTGGATATCCTCGTGCACGCAATTGCCTTTGCCCGGCGCGAGGACCTCAAAGGCCGCTTGGTGGATACAAGCCGGGAGGGCTTTCGCCTCGCATTGGACGTGAGTGCGTATTCGCTGATCGCACTCGCGCGCCGGGCAGCTCTGCTGATGACCGCCGGGGGCGGCTCGATTCTCACCCTCAGCTTTCTCGGTTCCGAGCGGGTGTTCCCCAACTACAACGTGATGGGCGTCGCCAAGGCAGCCCTGGAGGCCTGCGTGCGCTATCTCGCGTGGGATTTGGGAACTGCGGGCATTCGGGTCAATGCCATCTCGGCTGGCCCGATCCGCACGCTGTCGGCTGCGGGCATTGCGGGGTTCCGGGAAATGCTGCACCGCCACGCGGAGCGGTCGCCGCTGCGGCGGAACGTGAGCGCGGAGGAAGTGGCGCGGACCGCCGTCTACCTGTGCAGCGATTTGGCGAGCGCCGTGACCGGCACCGTCGTGTTCGCAGACGCGGGCTACCACACCGCTGGCGTTTGAGGCTCCGGCTCCACTTTTCGTCTCGACCCTGCTATGGAGTCGAGCTAATGGCGGAGGCGGAGGAGATCCTGCGGAGGGTGCCGCCGCACAACATCGAGGCGGAAGAAGCGATCCTCGGCGGCGTGCTCCTGGACAACACAGCGCTCGACCGGGTGGTCGAACTCGTTTCTCCCGAAGACTTCTACCGGGAAGCGCACCGCAAGATTATGCGTGCCGTCCTGGAGCTGAGCGAGCGCGCCGAACCGGTAGACCTGGTGACCCTGGCCGAAGCTCTCCGGCGGCGCGGGGAGTTGCAGGAGGTCGGCGGTGCGGCGTATTTGGCGGAACTGGTCGCGCGGGTCCCCACCGCAGCGAACGCGGTCCACTATGCGCGCATCGTTCGCGAGCGCGCTATCCTCCGGGGGCTGATTCACGTCGCGACCGAAATCGCCGCGCAGAGCTACGAGCCCCGCAAGGATATCGACGCGTTCCTTGATGAGGCGGAGCAAAAGATCTTCGCGCTTTCCGAGCGCAAGGTTCGCCCCGCGTTTTTCTGCCTGCGCGACTTGATGGTCCCCTCTATGGAGGCCATCGAGAAACTGTACGAGCGCAAGGAGCTCGTCACCGGTGTCCCGACAGGCTTTCGGGACTTGGATGCCAAGACCGCGGGGCTGCAGCCGGGAGACCTGGTGGTCATTGCGGGCCGGCCCAGTATGGGCAAGACGGCTTTCGCGCTGAACATCGCGCAACACGCCGCGATGGAAGCGGGAGTGGGCGTGGGAATCTTTTCGTTGGAAATGGCGAAAGAGCAGCTCGTGCTGCGGCTTCTTTGCTCGGAGGCACGCATGGACCTGGCGAAGATTCGCACCGGGCGCCTACCGGAGCGGGATTTCCCGAAGCTTGCGCTGGCCGCAAGCCGACTGGCCGACGCACCGATCTACATCGACGACACACCGGCGTTGGGGGTGCTGGAATTGCGGGCCAAGGCGCGGCGCTTGAAGCGCGACCGCGAGGCGAATCTGGGCCTCCTCATCGTCGATTACTTGCAGCTCATGCGGGGAGCAGCAGACGCGGACAACCGGGAGCAGGAGATCGCGGGAATTTCGCGCGCGCTCAAGGCTCTGGCGAAAGAACTGGACCTTCCCGTGGTCGCGCTCTCCCAGCTCAATCGCCAGGTGGAGCAGCGGGCGGACAAGCGGCCCGTCATGGCGGATCTTCGCGAATCGGGAGCGATCGAGCAGGACGCGGATCTCATCATGTTCTTGTACCGGCCGTTTGTGTACGACCGGAACGCCGAGGAAGGGGCAGCGGAAGTAATCATCGGAAAGCAGCGCAACGGCCCCATTGGAACGGTGGAGCTCACGTTCTTGCCAGAGTACACGCGCTTCGAAGACCGCGCTCCGGAGGAGCAGGAGTACGTTTTCGGGGAGCCGGAGGAACTCTGAGCCGGAATGCACCGGACCGTGCCCCAGAGGCCAACTCAGCTCGCCTCGCTCTCGCGGCCGCGAATTTCAGCGGTCGCGCGCTCCTGGGCTCGGCGCAACGCGGGGGAGACGTGCACGGGGAATTCGGCTGGATGCCGTAAGTCCTTGAACTTGGGGTCAAGGCGGCCAAACTGACCGAGAAACCGCTGGCGAGCCGAGGCCAAGCTCGGTACCGTGCCGACGGGCTGACCCCGGCGCATGGCGGGTTGCAGCAGCGGTTCCATGCACTTCGGCTCCACCCCGATCGCTGCGGCTACTTCCGCCGCGGACTCATCCCGCAACGACAGGCAGTCTGCGACCAAGCGCCCGCCGGAAGCTGCTCGCCAAACCTGCTTTCGCCCCACCCAGGTAACTTTGCCGCTGCTGAGCTTGATTCGGCCTCGGCCCCCGTACTCGACGAGTTTGTACGCGCAATCGAGCCACGGGGCGTCGCCAGAGACCCCCATCTCCGTGCCGACTCCGAAGGCGTCGATGGGCGCTTGCGACTGCAAGAGTTCTTCGATCTTGTACTCGTTCAGCCCGCCGCTTGCGAAGATGCGAACCTCGGGGAGACCCGCTTCGTCCAGGATGCGCCGCGCCTCCCGGCTCAGGGTTGCCAGGTCTCCGCTGTCGAGACGGATCGCCCGCAGCGAGTCGCCCGTGCGCCGCATTTCCATTGCAATAGCGGCCGCGACTTGAACCCCGCGGATCGTGTCGTACGTGTCCACGAGAAAGGTGCTGCTCCCCGGGAACGTGCGTGCGAAAGCGAGGAACGCCTCCCGTTCGCTTTCGAAACACTGCACGAACGAGTGGGCCATAGTGCCGTAGATCGGGATGCCCCACTCCATGCCGGCCAGCACGTTGCTCGTGCCGGCGGCTCCGGTGAGATAGCTGCAGCGCGCGATTTTCATCCCCGCATCCACGCCGTGAGCGCGGCGGAGCGAAAAGTCGATCACCGGACGTCCGGCCGCCGCGTGAACGCAGCGCGCCGATTTCGTCGCGAGCATGGTCTGGAGGTGAAGCTGGTTGATCACGTAAGTTTCGACGAGCTGCGCCTCGATGATCGGGGCGGTGATTTCCAGCAGCGGCTCGTTGGCGAAGCACAGCGTTCCCTCCGGCATAGCGTCCACATCGCCCGTGAACCGGAGGCCGCGCAGGTAGTCCAGGAAATCCTCGGCAAAAAGACCGGTTCGGCGCAGGAAATCCACGCTTTCAGCCGAGAAGGCGAAGTTCTGCAGGTACTCGACGACGTCTGCGAGACCGGCGGCGACGAAGTAGCCGCGGCCCGGGGGGTACTTGCGAATGAAAAAACTGAAGGTCGCTGCCTCCCGCATGGTGGCTGCGAAGTAGCTGGCGGCCATGGTGAGCTCGTATAGGTCGGTGAAAAGGGCGCCGCAATTTTCCAGCGGGCGGAAGGCAGCCATCAACGTGGCGGCTCCCCTGCACGTTACGGTATCATGTCTGAGATGCGGCGCGGGGGTAGGGTTCTCGACACGGGGGTTACGGTGTCTCCGGTTCCTGGGCTTGCCCCGGCGTTTCGGTTGGCGACGCAGTGTCGGCGGAACTTTCTGCTGCACCTGCCTCGGGCTCGCTTGCAGCCTGGGGTGGTACTTGCTGCAGGTGTGCGTGCTCGCGTGCCTCCCGCAGCCGCATCTCTTCCTCCAGGGCCCGAAAGCGCCGTTCGAGATCCGTAAACGCCGCGGTCATTTGGTTCGCCAGAACGCGGAACTCGTCCACCTGGCGGTTCAGCGCGTCGCGCTCCCGGCGCGACGCTTCCAGTTGCCGGGAGAGTTCCTCGACCTTCAAAGAGGTTACCGAGGGCTCCTGGGGCGGTGGGGGTAAGATCAGTGTGGGAAGCACCGCACCGACAACCATGCCAATGAGCAACCCCAGAATCAGGCCGGGAAGAAAGCGAAACCTGGGCATCTCGCGCCGTGTCCGTGACGCCATCTGGCACAAAGGAGCTTGCGGCGCAACCGGTTCCGGTTCGTTGGTTCTTGAGCCGGCTGGCAGCGAGCGCAGAGTAAGGAGTCTCCGTTGCAGCAGTGGGATCAAGAGGACTCGTCCTCAAAGAAGGCAAAAGGACTCGTTGATCGGGATTTTGCACTCTTGCCCCTGATCGGCAGGGGCGATGTGGCCACGCGGGGATGGGATGGTGGGCCGATGGCGCTACCGGACTCGCGCGCGATAGATCCTCAGTTCCGGCACCCCGCAGGCGACGTGGAATCGCGGCTGCGGCCGGCAAGGCGGGCACGATTCTGGGGGAGGACGAGGCGGAAGAAAGCTGCGCTTGGCCGGCCGCACTGCAAGGAAGTTCGGCGCGCGAGGGGATTGATTGGGGAAGCGCGGAAGGATGTCTCACGCTTCTCTGTCCCAGAGATCCCGTCGGTCCCATTTGCTTTTGCGGCCGAAACCTCTTGTCGCCAGGCCGACCGGTTGCTCCCCAAAACCACCGATCTTTGATCCCCGCGAGCGCCTGCGTCAAAGGCGCCAGGCAGCAGAAGCGCGGTGGCGCGGTAGGGAGGCCGCGACACGTTGGTGTCCCGGACTCCGGAATGGCCGTCTCCACAAGCGCGGTCCCCGAACCCGGAGGCGAACGCCCTGCCGGCGCTGCAATCTCCGGGGCGCGTTTCGAGAAGCGGAAGGGGTGTGGAAGTCAAGGAAGTGGGCCGTTTTTCTTGACAAACTCGGCGGCATGAGTACACTTCGGCAGCCTTTCGTGGGGTACTGGCAGCCTCGGGCGGGCGCCGCCGCCCGGGAACCGGCTGATGGGAAAAGGAGAGGCCAATGCAAGGGCGTTGTAGGCGAGTTGGGACCCTGGGGTTGGTGGTGAGCATTCTCGGGCTTAGCAGCGCGGCTCTGGCGGGCGTGAGCATCGAGCGCAGCGGGTCAATTGTGGTTTTTCCAAAGGTGATCGTGAACGCTTCGGCGGATCCGGCAAATACGGTCGAGACGATCATTCAAATCACCAACACCTCGAACTCGGTGGCCCGCGCGCACTGCTTCTACGTCAACGCGGCCTTGACGGATCCGAACCAACCGCCTGGACCGATGAATCCGCCCCTTTGGCAGGAGGTGGATTTCGACATCCATTTGACTAGGCAGCAGCCGACGTACTGGCAGGTCAGCAAGGGCCGGTTGGTCAATCCGTTGGATCCCGTATGCGGGCCTGCGAACGCCGATTGCGGGGATGCGGGCTTCGATCCGGGCCGGGTGCCTCCAGTGCTCCCGGATTTCCGGGGCGAATTAAAGTGCATCCAAGTCGACGACAGCGGCGCCCCGGTGAACGGCAATAGTCTGAAGGGCGAGGCGACAATGATCCGCGGCGATGATGTTTCGAAGTACAACGCGATTGCGATTTTAGGTGCCGAGGATGGGCTCAACAACGGAGACAATGTCCTCGTTCTGGGCGGCGGCCAGTGCGCCGGCGAGGGGCCATTAAAAGGGGCCGTCTGTATTGCGGATGCAGATTGCGAAGAGGCGGGCCCGTGTGTCCTGGAGTACAACGCGTGCCCGCAGACCTGGATTTTGGACCACTTGGCAGACGGTGCGCCCAATCCAGCTCTGGAGCAGATGGGAGCGGGCCCGAGCGCCGTTTTTACGGAGCTCACGATCGCCCCGTGCACCGAGAATTTCGAAACCCAAGTCCCAACGCGCGTGACGCTGCAGTTCCTCACGTGGAACGAGTTCGAATCCCAGTTCTCTGTCTCGACCTCTGTGGAATGTTGGGGGAACTTCGCGCTGAGCGATTTGGGTTCGCTGGCGCTCACGTTCGAGGGCCAGAGCGACGTTCCCGACCTGCCGCTGGGTACGATGTATCTCCAGACGCGGATCCGCGCAGCGGGGGGAACGCCGTTTGGCGTGCTCATGGTCGCCGAAGAAAGACACATCTCGGATCCGTTGGACGATGCGTGGGCGGCTATGAATCTCCACGTGGAGGGGGAGCGATCTGTGCCGGACGTGATCACGATTCCGGGAGAGCAGCTCTCATCGTCGCAGCCCTGAGCGGAAAGCGAGACCGGACGGGGATGAGAGAAGGAGAGGTACAATGAGAACGCGCTGGTGGGGAGTTTCGGCTTTGGGCTTGGTTCTGGCCAGCATCGGGCACGCAGATACGATCGTATCGGACCAGCCGTCCGCGTTGCTCGTGTATCCGTTCGTCGCGGTAGAGCGGAACGGCCTGGGCGGTGCGGACACGATCATCGAGTTGTCGAACACGTCCGACCAGCCAGTGGCGGTGAAGTGCTACTACGTCAATGCTCTTGGCAGGTGTTCGGATACGGGGGATGCGTGCTTCTCGTCGCTGGACTGCGAGGGGGGCGTCTGCTCACCGCAGTGCGCGGAGACGGACTTCACGGTTTATCTCACGCCCTTTCAGCCCATCGCCTGGCTTGCTTCGAAGGGTTTGGCGAGTAGCGATATTCCGCTGGATGGGGTGTTTCGCCGCGGCATCGGCGGGAGCAGCAATGCGGGGACACGAGTTCCCGCCTTTGGCATCGATTCGGTGAACCTTGGCGGCCAGGCCGGGATCGGAGAGTTGAAGTGCTACACAGTCAACCCGGACGGAACGCCGGCCGGGCGCAACGTGCTCAAGGGACACTTTTCCGTGGTCGGGTCCGATTCGGCGAGGATCCAAGTGGGGAAGGCGAGTGCCGTCGGGTTTCGCGCCCTTCCGGAGGCGGTCGACGGAGACAATCGTCTGGTTCTGGGAGGCGAGGGGGCGGAGTACGACGCTTGTCCGGCAGTGCTGGTGCTCGACCATTTCTTCGACGGAGCGACGGATCCAGTGTCCGGGAACGCGATAGGGACGGATCTGGTTCTCGTTCCATGTACCCAGAACTTTCTGACCCAGGCACCGACGAGAACGCCCGTGCAATATCTGGTGTTCAACGAGTTCGAGCAGCGCTTCTCTACGAGCGCCCCCGTGGATTGCTTCTTCTTCGAGGGGCTTTCATCGATCGACACTCCGAATCGCGTCCGATCGATTTTCAGTGCGGCTGTTGCCGGCACCATGACCGGCCAGACGCGAATCCGGGGTGTGCGCGGAGGCCTGGTGGGCACCGCAATCGAGTTTCATGGCCTGGGGAGTCTCGCTGCTTTCAATCTGCACGTCGCTGGATTCCGGACCGAATCCGATGTGATCACGGTTGCGCCCTGAAGCCTGCTGCGGACTTCGGGCCAGGCTGCGTCGAGGGTCCGGGGGAGCTCCCGGGACAGAGCAGCGCTTTCAAGGTGGCGGCGTTGCGGACCCCGTAGTCGGCGTAGCAGTTGTTGAAAATCGCGTAGCAGACCCGCACTCCCTCGAGGCGCTGCATTCGATCCGCCCATTGGCGGAGTTCCTCTTCTGAATAAAAGTACTGAAACCGCTCTGCTGCGGTACCCGTGCGCCGGAACCACGTCTGGCGATTGCGGCCGTGAAACCGCACGTACGCGATCTCCGCGGTGGCGGTACAAACGGGCGGCGGAATTGAGGGGCCTCTAGGGGTGTCGATGGAAACGAAGATCAGGCCGTGCGCGCGCAGAAACTCGAGAGTGCGGTCCAACTGCTTCCCGAACCAGCTTGCGTGGCGAAACTCCACAGCGACCGGATCTGCGCCGCACCGCCGGTGGAGAGTCGCGAGTTCCTCCTCGTTGCGCGCGGATGCGGTGAACCACGGCGGGTACTGGAAGAGAAGGCACCCCAGCTTGTGCGCGCGGCGGAGCGGCTCGAGTGCAGCCAGGAACATGGCGAAGGCGAGTTCGCGGAGTTCCTCGCTGGGAGCCGCAAGGCGGGGCTCGGCGAGTTGTTCCGGCGTCAGTTGCTCTCGGATCGATCGGGGCAGGGCTCGCGTCTCCGCGGCGTGGAGCGTGAGCCAGGCAAAGGCCTTCACATTGAACCGAAACCCCGGTGGCGTGCGGGCGCTCCACAGCGCCGCGTTCCGCTCGCTGGGCAGCGCGTAGTATGTCGAATCCACCTCCACGGTGTCGAACTGCGCCGCGTAAAAGCGCAACCGCTGTTCGGCTGTTTTGCACTCTGGCGGGTAATAGCCGGCAGCGAGTAGAGTGGGATCGGTCCACGACGCTGCGCCGATCCGGTATTCGATGCTAGCTCGCGGCACACTGTATCCGTACATGCGCTCCGCTACGCCGACAAGGGATGGCCCCTCTAGGAGCCGGGTCTGCTCGGCGGGGCACTCCGGATGGCGCTGCATCCAGGAGGGGGAGGGCCGCAGCCGCCGTGCTCGGCTAGCGGCCCTCGCGGTCGGTGAGGGGCGGGAGCAATCCCGCTGCCTCGTGTCGCGCGTTGCGATTGAGCAGCGGCCGTGCCACTGCCACCAGCGGGCCCGTGCGCCGGCAGCACTGCCGGGGACTGGGGTCCGGCGGGACCGCGCGCAAGACGCGGGTCGGTCGCTTTTGCGGAAAGCGTCATTTGCCGGTCGAGGCGGGGGCGGCGAGGCGGGCGCGGAGCCGATTCAGGGCCGCAACAGCGCGCTGTTGGGCTCACGCGCCGCGGGCTTCCCGTTGCCGGAGGTAGCGCCGTAGCGCGTCCTCCCAGGGCGGCAGTTCCTCCAGGCCGGCGGCTCGCATCGCGTCGCTTGCGAGCGCCGAAAACGGCGGGCGCCTTGCGCGAGCGCCGTAGTCGGCGGTCCGAACGGGGCTGAGATCGGCGGACACGCCGGCGAGCTCGAAAATTTTTCGGGCGAACTCGTACCAGGAACACTGTCCGCTGTTGGTGATGTGGTACAGCCCGTAGCGCTCTGTTTGTATCAACTTGGTGATCGCGGCTGCCAGATCCCGCGTGTAGGTGGGGCTTGCGACCTGGTCGCACACCACGCGGATGGGCTTGCTCTCGGCGGCGAGCTGCAGCATTCGCTCCACGAAATTTCCTCCTTTGCTGCGGCTGCCGCCGCGCCCGTAGAGGCCGGATGACCGAATGATGAAATGCCGCGGGCAAGCGGAGCGGGCGAGGTGCTCGCCGGCTAGCTTGGATGCACCGTACACGCTGACGGGGTCGGGACGATCCGCCTCCGTCAGCGGGCGGCCCAGGTCTCCCGCGAAGACGTAGTCCGTGCTGCAGTGCACGAGGACGGCACCTCTTGCCGCGCACCAGCGGGCGAGCGCGTGGACCGCGAGGGCGTTCACCGCAAACGCGCGCTCTACCTCGGTCTCGCAGTCGTCGACGCGGTGATAGGCGGCTGTGTTGATCACGAAGTCGGGGCGTGCTGCCCCCAAGTGGCGCTCCATCGCGGCACGGTCGCAAATGTCGAAGTCCGCGTGCGTGAACGGCACGATGTCGTGCGCCGCCAGCGCGGTGCAGAGATCTGTTCCCAGTTGGCCGTTCGCGCCGATGACCGCGACTCTCATCGCGGATCGGAGGTCCGGCGGGCCACCGCTAGGCGCGCCGTCGGCGCTTCGCGCTGCGGCACGTCAAAGATCGAGCCGGCGCTGCCCAGGATGCGCTCCGCCTCTTCGATCAGCTTGAGCCAGCGGATGTTGTAGTATTTCGGGTTGTCGAAGTCGGTCGCGCCGCTCTGACGAATCTTCTCGACCATGTCGCGAACAGAGTCTTCGACACTTACCAGGGGCACGAAGCCGAGGCGCTGCTCGATCTTCCGCGTATGAACCCTGTAACTGCGCACGCCGCGGTAGCTGTAGTCGGGCCGGACGTCGCATGCCACGCCGAGTTCGCGCAGGGCGAAGCGGACCCGAAGAGCGACCTCGGAGATGCGCATGTTGCGGTAAGCGACGTTGAAAATCTCACCGCGAACGGCCTCCAGATCTGCTTCCAGACAGGTCACGTAGGCTCGCGCCACGTCTCGCACGTCCACCAAGGGACGCCACATTTCTCCCCCGTAGAAGAGGGAAATTTCGCCGCGGCTGAGAGCGTCCTTCACGAAGGTGTTCACGACCAGGTCGTACCGCATCCGCGGGGAGTACCCGTAGACCGTGCCCTTGCGGAGGACGACCGGGGCAAAGTGTTCGCTCGCCAGAGCTAACACTCGCTGCTCTGCTTCGAACTTCGACACGGCGTACGCGGCCCGCGGAGCTACGGGAGCGGACTCGTCTTGTACCTGATCGCGGCTCTCGTCGCCGACGCCGCAGTCGTAAATCGAGCAAGACGAAGCGAGGATGTAGCGCCGCACCCCCGCATGGACCGCCAGCTCCGCGAGCTTCTCGGCGGCCAGGGTGTTCATCTCGAAGTTCGCGCGCGGATTGTATTCGGCGGTGGGATCGTTCGATAAGCCTCCGATGTTGACTACGGCGTCCACGTCGCACAGGTCGTCCGCGGTAATGCACCGCATGTCCGCGACGACGAGCTCGCACCGGTCGCGGATCGGCGCGAGGCCATCAGCGCCATAATACAGCCGGTCGAGCACCTTTACCGCGTATCCGCGCTCGAGCAGCTCTTGCGCGAGCACCGAACCGACATAGCCCGCGCCACCGACTAGGAGCACCTTGCGCAATGCCACAGCTGGTTCCCGGTGCATAAGAATCGATCCCGCCGGGTTTTTCAAGGACCGCGTGAAATTCCGTGCGCGTATCCCATCGCGTGCTCGGCTCGAGCTTCCGAATGCGGGTGTGCCCGGTGAGCCGCAGGTAGATCCCGGATTCCCAGTTTTCAGAAGGTGAAGTGCCGCGACCTGGGGTCGGCCAGCCACTGGGAGAGGGTCGGTGCGGCTCGATCCTTCTCAGACACGATCGGTTCGATGTCGGGCCAGTGTATGCCCAGGGCGGGGTCGTTCCAGCGGATACCCCCCTCGTTGCCCGCGTGGTGTTCGCTCGTGCACTCGTAGAGAACGATGGAGTCTTCTTCCAGCGCGAACGTTCCGTGCGCGAATCCGGGAGGTACCCAAATGACCGTGTGGTTCGCGCCCGTGAGCTCGATCACCGCATGATCCCCGAGTGTGGGGGAGTTGTGGCGGATATCGACCACCACGTCCAGAATCCTGCCCCGGATGCACCGCACGAGCTTGCCCATGGGCGGCTGCCACTGGAAGTGCAGTCCGCGAACCGCGCCCCGGCGGGAGCAGGTCTGAATGGCTTGTTGGAACTCGCTGGGGATCCCGAGTTCCTCGAGCTGGTGCTTGACCCAGGACTGGAGCAAGAAACCGCGCTCGTCCGGAAACGCCTTCGCGGTGAAAACCCTGATTCCAGGAAGCTCTCTTACCTCACGCAGCACCGTTCCCTCCTCGGGCTCGATCGTTTCGGCGCGATGTGCGCCGCCCGTCGCGGCAACCCCGCGCACTGGTGCCGGCTTGGGGTCTCGCCCCCCGAGGCCTTTCAGGGGCCCCCGGGGTGTCCGCGCCGCCGGCCAGTGCAGCGGCCTCTTGCGCGCGGTGTCGGTTTGGCGGTATCGGCATTGCGCGGCAATGGCCAAGCGGCGCGCATTGATTACGGGAATCACCGGTCAGGACGGCTCCTACCTGGCCGAACTCCTTTTGGAAAAGGGCTATGAGGTCTTCGGAGTCGTCCGCCGGTCCAGCACGGAGAATTTTGCCCGCATCGAGCATCTGCGGCGCGATATCGAGTTGGTGCAGGCGGACTTGCTCGACCAGCTGTCGCTGATCCATGCGATCCAGAGGATCCGCCCGCACGAGGTCTACAATCTCGCCGCGCAGTCGTTCGTTCCCACGTCTTGGGAACAACCCATGCTGACGGCGGAGTTCGATGCGATCGGAGTGACGCGCATGCTCGAAGCCATTCGCTTGGTGGACCGATCGATCCGGTTCTACCAGGCTTCCTCCAGTGAGATGTTCGGCAAGGCACGCGAGGTGCCGCAGAGCGAGACCACCCCGTTCCATCCGCGCAGCCCCTACGGCGTCGCCAAGGTGTACGGCCACTTCATCACTGTGAACTACCGGGAAAGCTACAACATCTTTGCCTGCTCGGGAATTCTCTTCAATCACGAGTCGCCGCGCCGAGGCAAGGAGTTCGTCTGCAGGAAAATTTCCGATGGGGTGGCGCGAATCAAATTCGGGCTCGCTAACGAGTTGCGCCTGGGCAATCTCGACGCGCATCGGGACTGGGGGTTCGCCGGAGATTATGTCCGAGCCATGTGGCTCATGCTGCAGCAGCCCGTACCGGACGACTACGTGATCGCCACCGGGGAGTCGCATTCGGTGCGGGAGTTCGTCGAGCTTGCCTTCGCCCACGTTGGCTTGCGGTGGCAGGACTATGTCCGCCAGGATCCGGCCCTCTTCCGGCCGGCCGAAGTGGATCACCTGGTGGGCAATGCCGCCAAGGCACGGCGGGTTCTCGGCTGGAGGCCTACCGTGGACTTCCCAGGCCTCGTGCGCATGATGGTCGAAGCGGACCTGCAGGCCGTCGCCAAGGAAGTAGAAGCGAGCTCTCCACGCGCGAGCTTGAAAAAAGGGGCTGCCGAAGGGTGTCCGGTGCGACTGCGGGCGCCGCCTTGCGCGGTTCCCGGCGCGAAACTTCGATGCCTCATCCCCTAACCACAAAGGTCGTCGTCGTGCCCACGTATAACGAGCGCGAGAACATCGAGCGCTTGATCCCCGAGATTCTGGCGCAGGACGCCTCCCTCTCGGTGCTGGTGGTAGACGACAACTCGCCGGACGGGACAGGGGATGTGGTCCACCGCCTGGCCAACGAATGCGGGCGTGTGACGCTCCTCCGCCGCGGGCGGCCAGAAGGGATCGGCCCCGCGTACAAGGCTGGGTTCGCGTTCGCAATGCGGAACGGGGCGGAATACATCATCCAGATGGACGCGGACTTCTCGCACCCGGTGAGCATGTTGCCCGAGCTTCTTGGATATATGCGCGACTACGACATGGTTCTCGGTTCCCGCTACCTGAAAGGGATCACGGTCGTGAACTGGCCGATCGAGCGCCTGCTGGTCAGCTATTTCGGGAACTGGTATGCGCGCCTGGTGACGGGTCTTCCGACGCGTGACGTGACTGGGGGCTTCAAGTGCTGGCGCCGGTCGTCGCTGGAAAAAATTCGGCTCGAACGCGTGCGCTCCAACGGCTATGCGTTCCAAATCGAAACGACGTTCCGCGCGTGGCGGATGGGGTGCCGGATCAAGGAGATTCCTATCGTGTTTGTGGACCGCACGCGCGGGGACTCCAAGATGAATAAACGCATTGCCCTCGAGGCTTTGTGGATCGTATGGTGGCTGCGCCTGATGGCTGCTCTCGGCAAGTTATAATGGGCCGCCGAGGGCGCATCCCCGGGCAGTGCCGCGGTGCTCGACTCGGCCGTGTTGCCGCTGCCCCGCGCCCCGGGCATCCATGCGCCCGGTTCTGATCCTCAACGAGCGCGACATCCGGCATCCCAACGCGGGCGGGGCCGAGGTGAACCTCTTCGAGGTCGGCGGCCGTCTTGCGCGTATGGGCTATCGCGTGACGCTGCTGTGCACCTGTTTTCCCGGGGCGCGTGCGGAGGAGGTGATCGACGGCATTCGCGTGCGGCGCCGGGGCAATCGGTTCTCGTATTACGCCGTCTTGCCCTGGCGCGTGCGCCGCTTGCTGGTGCCGGGAACCGTCGTTGTAGAGCACTTGTGCAAGCTGCCGTTCTGCACGGGTTGGTACACGAAGGCGCCGGTGGTTGCCGTAACCCATCACCTTTTCGGGTGGACAGCGTTCTGGCAAGTGCCGGCCCCAATTGCTTTGACAGTGGTCGCGGCGGAAAAGTTGATCCCATTCGCGTACCGGAGGTGTCTGTTTCTGGCGGTCTCCCCGAGCACGCGCGCGGAC
>JBBIUR010000057.1:0-10837 GCA_037440145.1 Myxococcales bacterium
GACACGATGGCGAGGAACCAGAGGGCGAGGGAAACCGCCAACACCGCCACCACCAGGCGCGGGCTGGGCAAGATCCGCATACCGGCCAGGACGGAACGCAGCACCCGGAGCAGAGCACGCGCCGCGACATCCGGAAGAAAGCGCACTGCCCACTTCTCCAGGAAGGCCTCCCCGCGCCACCACAGCAGCGCCATCACGAGCAAAAGCAAAGCAGCCACAAACGCAGGAAACACGGCACCGCGGCGCACCCACGCGGGCAGGTCGGGGGTGGTGAGCAACCCCAGCGACACGTAGAACGCGATGACCATCGCGTCGGCCGTCTTTTCGACCAGCAGCGTGCCGACGGCGTTCGAAAAGCTGACCGCCGAGCGCCGGGAAAGCAACCACGGGCGAAGGACCTCTCCCAGGCGCGCCGGCAGGAGGTTGATGCCCATGTACGCGACGCTCACCACGAGCCAAAGCCTTCCGAGCGAGATGCGCTCCAGGGGCAATAGCTCGAGCTGCCAGCGCCAGGCCCGAAACACCTGCAGCACCAGGCTCACGAGAACTGCCGGACCCAACCAGCGCACATCGAATCTCTCGAAAGCACCGCTCAAGTCGCGGAGCGAGACATTGCGAGCAGCCAGATAGAGAAACAGGACGCCGACGAGCAGGCTGAGCCCCACGTTCCCCCTTCGCCGCGCGCGCGCGCCGCTCGCGCTGCCGGGCCGGGCAGAGTTTCCCCCGCCATCACCGGCCGCTCCGCAACTGCTGCCGGCATCGCGCTCTTCTCCGGGCGCCGCGCTCCGCGGCGGCACTCGACGCCCAAGCATACCCGGCGCTTACAGAATGGGCGGCGGCTCGTACGCAGCGGCGCCTTCGACCCCCGCCGCAATCCGCTCGGCCTCGCGCGCGAAGGCCTCTGCTTGCGCAACAGCCGCACCGCACGACGCCGACTCCAGCAAGGGAGCAATCTCTTCCCGCCTGAGCCCGACCCGCGGGTCGCCCGCCAGGCGGTCCGCAATCGATGACGCGGGAGCACGCCCGTCGCGGACCTCCCGCGCCACGGCCGCTGCGTGCTCGCGAATTGCCTCGTAAGCGGCTTCGCGGCCCGCGCCTTTCTGCACCGCGCGCATCAGAATGCGGCTCGTCGCCAGAAAAGGCAGGTATCGCTCTCGCTCGCTTTTTGCCATGGCGGGGAACACCGCCATCTCCTTGAGCACGGTCAAGAACGTGTCGAGGATCGCGTCGGTCGCGAACATCGATCCCGGCAGGACAACGCGGCGAACCGCGGAGCACGAAACGTCGCCTTCGTTCCACTGGTCACCGGCAATCGAGGCCGCCATGACCAGAAAGCCGCGCAGCACTGCGTGGAGGCCCGCGATGCGCTCGCAGCTCCGCGGGTTCATCTTGTGCGGCATGGCCGAGGAGCCGACTTGTTCGGCACCGAAGCCCTCCGAGGCGAGTTCCAAGCCGGCCATCAGCCGCAGCGTTTTTGCGAAGCTGCTGGGCGCAGCCGCGAGCTGGTACAGCGCCCCCACGACCTCGAAATCCAGGCTGCGGGGATACACTTGGCCCGGGGACACCATCGAGCGCTCGAACCCCAGAAACTGCCGGATCTTCTCGTCGAGCTCTGCAGCCCGCTCCTCCGAGCCCAACAATTCGATCTGGTCCGCACGCGTGCCCACGGCGCCCTGGATCCCGCGCAGGGGGTAGCGCTCGATCAGGTTTTGCAAGTTGCCGAACGCGATGATCATCTCTTCGCCAAACATCGCGAGGCGGCGGCCGAGGGTGGTGGGCTGCGCGGGCACGTTGTGCGTGCGCGCAACGATCACGAGTTCCCGGTACTCGCGCGCGCGCTGGCTGAGCCGGTACAGGCTGGCCGCGCACTTCTTGCGGATCAGATGCAGGGATCGCAGGACTTGGAGCTGTTCCACGTTCTCCGTCAAATCGCGACTGGTGAGCCCCATGTGGATGTACTGGTGGCCCGCCAGCGCGCAGAATTCTTCGATGCGCGCCTTGACGTCGTGCCGGAGCCGCCGCTCTCGCTGGCGGATGCTGTCGAGGTCCACCCGGCCCTTGACGGCCTCGTACGCGGTGATCGCCTCTTCCGGCACCGCGACGCCCAGCTGGCGCTGGGCTCTCAAGATCGCGATCCAGAGCTCGCGCTCCAGAACGATCCTCCCTTTGGGCGACCAGATCGAGGCCATCTCGGCGCTCGCGTAGCGGTCGGCCAACACATCGGGAACGATCGGCTTGGGGCTCACGCTTTTACCCTGCTCGCATCCTAGTTCGGCGCGATTTTCTCAGGTTCGCGAAGAGTCCACAAGGCAATGCGGGCCGGGTTGCGAACACACCCACCCCTCTTTTTCCCGCAACCGCGGGATTGGTGGCAGGCGGCCGCGCCCGCGGAACCGGCAGGGGCAAGAAGCGCCCCTGCCGGTAAGACGCACGAGGAGTTGTTACGGCAGCACGATCTGGTCGAACGCCGGCGCTCGGGAACCCTCCATGTTCACGTTCACCGCTGCCGTGCGCTGCCCGCTTTCCTGGCGCAGCAATCCGAGAAACCCGGTTCCGACGCCGCGAATGCGGGTTTGACCGACCAGCGTGCCTTGCACGAAGACGCTGAAAATAGATCGCAGCGGGTTGCGCGTGTCAATCCGCGAAAGCTGCCGCTCGAAAAAGCACTGAATCGGGGTGCTGGTCGAAAGGCGCTGCTCGAACTCGTTGAAAACCAAGTACTGAGCCGTGCCGGCGCCCGGCACCTGGTTCAGCAAGTCTTGATTGCAGGGCACCAGCGTAAGGTCGGAAACTACCGGGTCTCCGTTCGCCGGGTTCTCCGCAAAATCGAAGAAATGGTTCACGATCAGGACGTTTGGACACCCGTTGTACTCCTGCCTCTCACTGCCGAGCTCCAGGATTCGGTCGCCATTGGCGTCGCCCTGGATCCCCTGGATGCCGATGGCGTTGTACTTTTCGACGTCCAGGTCAGCGCCGCTGGTATCCACAATTGTGGCCGCCCCGGTCACGACGTTTCTCGGGATAGCGTTCTCGTTCTCATCCACCACAATGCACTTCAGCTCTCCAAGGAACTGCTCTTCGGCCACGGGTGGAACCCGCGTGCCGGCGTTGCTCTGGCCAGTCGGCCCGACCTGTGTCACGCCATCGAGGGGGATATCGTCATCGGCCAATCCTTGCGAGGCCTTCCAAGCCAGGGGCTGCCGGCCGGTCAGCACGACGCGGAAATCCGTCTCGACCCAACCAGGCAAGCACAGGTCGCCTGGGCTCGGGCAGGGCTGTTCGTCCTGCGGGTCGCACACGCCGCCCGATACGCTGCAGTGACTATTCGCATCGATGTAAAAACAGTGGAGGATGACCGGCTCCAAGGACGAGTTACTCACCTGGATCACGGTATCCAGGCTCGTATCGGTCACGATCTTCGGATAGATCAGGATCGAAGCTGCCTGGTCCGACCGAATATCCGCCTCGGCGAGTCCTCCGATCCAAACCCCCGCGAGCCCAGCGAGCGCCAGCGAGCGCCATATCGACTTCCCCGTTCGCATGCCCCTATCTCCTTTCCCCCTGTTCCGCACTCGTCCACTCAGAACGGCGATTCCAGTTGCTCACCCGGGATGCGGATGATGTCGGGCGTTGGCCGCTCGCCCTCGATGTGCAAGTTCGCAGCGGCCCATGCCGTGTTCGGGCTGAGTTGAGCATCGGTGTGCTGCTCCTCTGCAACCAGCAACACCCCCACAGGCGTCCCTCCGGCAGATCGAATTCGCGTCTGCAAGAACATCGTGCCCAGTGGCAAGTTCGGCACATCATCTTGCCCGTCGAACGTGAGGGCCAAGGATCCCACCTCCTCGAGCCGGAAAGTGGCCCAGCAATCGACCGTGGTCGAAACAGAAAACTGGGACTCAAACTCGTTCCAGGTCTGGAACTGCAAAGTCACCCGCGTGGGTATTTGCGTTTCGAAATCCTCGGTGCACGGGGCCACCGTCAGCTCCGTGAACACTTGCGACTCCGTGCTGCCGACGGGCGGAATCGCCGGGTTCGGAGCCCCGTCCGCCAAATGGGTCAGGATCCACGTGCCGGGGCACGCATTGTACTCCTGGAGGCAGGGACCCGATTCGCCGCAATCGGCATCGGACTTACAAATCGCGCCGTCCAGGGCGCACTGGCCCCCGCCCAATACAAGCGTGCCGTCCCCGTTGTTGGCGCCGCCTTCTGCACCCAGGATTGCCAGGGCGCTGTACGTGGCGATGTCTCCGTCCCGCACGATCGTGGCCTCGCCCTTCAGACTATTGCCGTTCAGCGGGGCGCCGCTCTCATCGACCTGGATGCACTTCAGTTCACCGGTAAAGTTCGGCACGACCGGCGGCACCCTGCCCGGGTCGAAGCCCGCATTGAAGCAATCCTGTTTCCCCGGCTTGCACGGCGGGTCGAGCGGATTGACTTGCCTGCCCTCGCTCACAAGCCAGTACGTGGGCTGCTGCCGTGTGAGGAGGATGTCGAAATCGACCTCCTGCCACAGCCGTGGATTATCCGGCCCTGGGGGCGCGGAAGGGTCGGTAAGCCCAGCATTCACGTAGAAGCAGTGCGCCCGCACGACGGAATTGGACGTGTTCGTGAGCTGGATAATCGTGTCGATCCCCGCGCTCGCGTCCGAAAACACCTTCGGGAACACGAGGATCGAACCGCTGCGTTCCGTCCTCACATCTGCCCCTGCAGTGCCCGCGAGCCAGACGCACGCAGCAGCCAGCCCCAGTAGCCCAACTTGCCTACGTCGCGTAAGCATTACCCTCCTCCTTTCGATCACCGTCCCGCCATCGCCGCCTGGTGCAAACGGCTTCCCGTGAGCCTCGGCCTTATATCCGGCGCGTTCGAATTCTGTCAAGTGAAAGGGCGCGCCTCACCCATTTACGGCAAGTACAAAAAATCGTTTTGCGGCCTCACGCCCTGCGCGTGCAAGTTGAACGCGGCCGTCCCGCTGTCGCGGTATTCCTCGGCGACGCCGAGGAGCGTGTTCCCGTGATCGGCGGCCCCGTCTGCCACCCCGCGGATGCGGGTTTGTCCCGTCAGGGTACCGGCCACCTGGGCGCTGAAGATCGAGCGGTCATTGGTCCGCGTATCGATGTTCGAGAGCTGCACCTCGCGGAAGCAGCGGACCAGCTTGCTCGTAGAGAACCGCTGTTCGAACTCGTTGAACACGAGAAACTGCACAGTCGAAGTCGATTTTGCGGGGTCCTGCCGCAAGAAATCCTGCGAGCACGGCACCAGTGTCAGATCGGTCGTGATTGTGTCTCCGGTGACCGGGTCCGTCGCCAGATCGAAGAAATGGTCGAGAATCAGCAAGTTCGGGCAGCCGTTGTACTCGACGCCGGGATCGCCAGGACGCCCCAGCACGAGCGTTTTGTCTCCGTTGTTATTCGGCAGCGCCTTGATGGCAATCGCGTTGTATGCGGAGACGTCCACCCGGGACCTTGTCGATTCCACGATCGAAGCATTCCCGTACACATCGTTCCGAACCACGGGGCGGTCGTTCTCGTCCACGGCGATGCACTTCAGTTCGCCGATGAACGGATCCTCCGGCGCCGGAGGAACGCGGCTGCCGGCATTGCTCTGGTTTCCGCGCGGGTTGACCCGGAAGACTCCGTCGAGCGGGAAACACGGCGCGTTGTCATCCGGGGGTGGCTCGGCGCCGTTCGGCGTCGAGCGGCAGTCCACAGCTCCGCGCGACACGAGCCACGCTACGGGCTGGTTTTCGGTAAGGACGATGCGGAAGTCCGTCTCCTGCCACTGTTCCTCGCATCGCACCGAGCATTGCTCCCGCGACTTGAACCGCTGGTTCGGAATGCATGTTCCGGAGCCATCGGGGCAGCGCGGCGTAGCATTGACGTAGAAGCACTGCAAGATGATGGGCGACCGGGAGGCGTTGTGAATCCGGATCAGGGTGTCCACGCCCTGCGTCGTATCCACGATCAGCTTCGGGAAGACGAGGATTGCACCGGTTTGGTCCGACTGCACATCGGCCCTCGCGAGCCGGCAGGACCCGGACTCGATCCCCCCCGCCAGAACTGCCGCGACCAGCCCTTTACCAAGCCACTGCTGCATGGCCATCTCCTTTCCCCTGCGCAACTGCAACCGCTTCATGGCCCACCCGGAACCACGATCAGATCCGCTCGCGGTCGCTGCCCCACGACGTGCAGGTTCAGCGCCGATCGGGCTGTTCCAGCTCCGGGCTGTGTGTGGAACTCTTCCATCACGGCCACGAATCCCGGGTCCGTGCCCGCGGGCCGCATCCGGGTGTTCACGAAGCGGCTACCCAGCGGCCCGATCCCGAAGACGGGGTTGATCGAGGACAAGGCGAGATTTCCCCAGCAAGTGACCGTGGTGCTGGTCGAAAACGGCTCTTCGAATTCGTTGTAGATCTCGAACTGCACGCGTACGCTTGCGGGGATCTGGAACTCGAAGTCCTCGGTGCAAGGCACGACTGTGAGGTAGGTCGCGACGCTCGAGGGCCCGTTGGACTGCGCCTCGATCACGGGATTGCGGGCACCCTCTGCGTAGTGACTGACCAGGACCTCGTTCGGGCAACCCTCGTATTCCGGTCCGGCCGGGCATTGCGAGCTGGCCTCGCCGCCCAGACAGAGCACGTTGTTCGTGTCGTTCGTGTCCAGTCCCACGATGCCCACCGCATTGTACTTGCTGGCATCTCCGAACCGGCTGACGGGGCTATCCAGCAGCGAGAGCAGTGTCGCCTCGCCTTTGAGATGGTTGCCGCTAATCGGCGCGCCCGAGAGGTCCACCTCGATGCACTTCAATTCCCCGGTGAAGCCCGGCGGGACGGGGGGAATCCTTCCCGGATCGAAGCCCGCGTCGTTGCAATCCGTCCTATCGGGCAACGCGCACGCCTCGTCGAAGGGGTTGGTCGTGCGGCCCATCGAGACCACCCAGTGCGTCGGCTGCTGCTTGGTCAACGCGATGTCGAAGTCCACCTCCTGCCACAGGGGCGGGTTATTGGGGCCCGGGGGAGCGGTGGGGTCTGTCAGCGACGCGTCGACGTAAAAACAGTGCGCGAACACTACGGAATTGGAGGTATTGGAGACCTGCACGATGGTGTCGAAGGTGCCGTCGTAAATGATTTTCGGGAAAATGATGATTGAGGAGCTGCGCTCGGTAGAAACCTCGGCGTGGGCTGGAATCACCAAAACCCACCCCGCGGCCAACCCGACCGCCAGAGAGCGACAAATTCGTCCACGCGTCCTTCCCATTCCCGAGTCTCCTTCCGCCCAGGGGCTCTGGATTCCCCTCTCGACCTAGGTGCTCGTCTCGGACCGACGTGGGCCTTCGGAAAGGCCACCGAGCGGTGCGCACTTATAGTTTCCAGGCGGAAAGGTGTCAAGTTAAAGGGTCGAAACGCAGGCGGTTACCCCGCCACCACCGTCACCCACCCCCGCCTGGCACTAGCCCGGCGGGTCGCCGCCTCGCGGTAGAGGTGCTGCAGCTCCCGGGTGATCGGGCCAGGGCACGCTTTGCCGATGCGGCGCCCGTCAAGCTCGCGAATGGGCGTCACCTCGGCGGCAGTGCCCGTCATGAAAGCCTCGTCCGCGATGTAAATTTCGTCCCGCGTGATGGGCGCCTCGCAAAAGGGGACGCCGAGTTCCTCGAGCAGCGCGATCACCGTGTCGCGCGTGATGCCTGGCAGCGGCGAGGCAAGCGGCGGCGTCTTGGCCCTTCCGCTCCGGACGATAAAAATGTTCTCTCCGCTTCCCTCGGCTACGAAGCCGTCCGTATCCAGCATCAGAGCCTCGTCGAAGCCCAGGGCTCGCACCTCCCGACTCGCGAGGATCGAGTTCACGTAGTGGCCGACCACCTTCGCCTTCGGCATGAGCGTGTTGACGTGAAAGCGCTGAAACGACGATGTCTTCAGCCGGATGCCCTGGGCGATTCCTTCCTCTCCCAGGTAAGCGCCCCATGGCCACGCCGCGACGGCAACGTGAACGGGGTTGTCGGCAGCCAGCCCCATCTCCCCGGCGCCCAGGAACGCGATGGGCCGGATATAGCACGACTTGAGGCGATTCACTCGCACCGTCTCGATGCAAGCCGCCTCCAGAGCCGGCGCATCGAATGGCAGGGTCATGCCCACGATGTGTGCGGAAGCCACGAGCCGCTCGATGTGCTCGCGGAGCCGGAAAATCCCTGGCTGGCCGTCGTAGCCCTCGTAACAGCGGATGCCCTCGAACACCCCGAGCCCGTAGTGGAGGGTGTGGGTGAGAACGTGGACCCGTGCTTCCTCCCACGGGACGAACGCGCCGTCGAACCAAATCTTTTCCGTTTTGTCCACAGGTTCTGCCTCGCGGCCGCCGCAGACGTAGTCGAACTCGCGGCGGCAAGTCAATGCATTCCAGCCCTCCCCAGGTTAGGCCGCGCCTGAGCCAGCTACGGCTTTTACCGCTCGGCACCGACTGGCGCCGCCGGCGTGGCCGCACCGTTTGGCTCTTGCTCCAGGGCCAGGTCGTTCCGCACCAGCCAGGCCTCCCAATCCGCCTGCGCTCGGGCGGCCAGTTTTCGCCGCTTCTCGCGGCCGCGTTCGGAGCAAGCGATAGGCGGGAAGAGCCCGTAGTTTGCGTTCATGGGTTGGAATTCCCGGCGCCTGCCCTTGTCAGTCACGTACGCGAGCAGCGACCCCAGCGCCGTGGTGGGCGGCGGCACGACGGTATGCAATCCGGCGAGTCGCCGCGCCGCGTTGATTCCCGCCAGCATACCGGCTGCGGCCGACTCCACGTACCCTTCCACTCCGATCAACTGCCCGGCGATATACACGTCGGGGTGGGAGGCCAACTGCAACGTCGGCAGCAAGAGCTTGGGCGAGTTAATGAACGTGTTCCGGTGCAGGCTCCCCAGGCGCACGAACTCCGCGCGCTCCAGCCCCGGAATCATCCGGAAAACGCGCCGCTGGGCCGGGTAGGTCATTTTCGTCTGAAACCCGACCATGTTGTACAGGGTGGCGTTGCGGTCGTCTTGCCGGAGCTGCACCACGGCAAACGGCCGCTCCCCGCGTCTCGGATCCACCAAGCCCACGGGCCGCATGGGACCGAACGCGAGCGAGTCGCGGCCCCGCCGTGCCATTTCCTCGATAGGCATGCACCCTTCGAAGTAGAGACAGCGCTCGAATTCTCGCACCGGCGCCTTCTCGGCTGCCAGCACGGCATCCACGAACGCGTAGTACTGCTCTCGGGTGAGAGGGCAGTTGATGTAGTCCTCGCCGCCCTTGTCGTACCGCGACGCTCGGAAGGTGACGGACTGGTCGATAGACTCGGCGGTCACGATCGGAGCGATTGCGTCGTAGAAGTAGAGGTATCGCTCACCCATCAGCTCCTGCAGGTGTGCCGCGAGCTTGTCCGAAGTGAGCGGACCGGTGGCCACGATAGCGATACCCGGCGGAACCCGCTTCACTTCCGCGCGGATCACTTCGATGTTCGGGTGCCCGCACACTGCCGCAGTCACCTCCGCAGCGAAGCTCTCCCGGTCGACCGCCAGCGCCGCGCCGGCGGGCACGCGGCAGCGATCGGCCGCGCGCAGGATGAGCGATCCCAGGCGCCGCATCTCCCACTTGAGCACGCCCACTGCGGTTTCCTCGGAATCGTTGCGGAAGGAATTCGAACACACGAGTTCTGCCAGCCGGTCCGTGTGGTGCGCGGGCGTCATTGCGAGCGGGCGCATCTCGTACAGGCGCACGCGCACGCCGCGGCAGGCGAGCTGCCAGGCAGCCTCGCAGCCAGCGAGGCCGCCGCCGATCACGGTTACCACCTCCGGCGTCGCGGCTTTCATCGCTCGGGCCTCCACGGGTTTTCCGCCGCGCAGCTCACACTGCCTCGGCTTCCTCGACTTTCTCCTGGTACCGGCAGTCGCTGCGCAGGCAACGCCGCACCGTTCCCGCGCGCCGGCTCACCTTTTCGACCACAAACGGCGCCCCGCACTCGGGGCAAGGCTCCGCCACGGGGCGGTCCCACATTGCGAATCGGCAGGCGGGAAAACGGCTACAGCTAAAGAAGACCTTGCCCCGGCGGGTCTTCTTTTCCAACAGCTCCCCCGCGCCGCACTCGGGGCAGCCCACTCCCGTCGGCGACGGGCGGGCAAACGGCCGGACGTTCTTGCATTCGGGGTATCCGGTGCAGCCGAGGAATTTGCCGTAGCGGCTAAAGCGCACCTGCATCGGCCGGCCGCACAGCTCGCACACCTCGTCCGCTTTCTCTTCGCGGGCGATCTGCACATTGCCCTCGGCGTCGCGCGTCAGGTTCGCGGTGTTCTTGCAGCCGGGGTAGCGGGAACAGGCCAGAAACTCCCCCGACCGTCCCCATCGGATGACCATCTTCGCCCCGCACTGCGGGCACGGAATGTCGGTGGGCTGCCCCTCGCGCTTCACATCCCGCATCCGCTCTTCGGCTGCTGCCAGGTCGCGCGAAAAAGGTTCGTAGAACTGCCGGATGGCATCCACCCATTTCTGCCGGCCCTCTTCGACGGCATCGAGCGTGTTTTCCATCCCGGCCGTGAACTCCACGTTCAGCACATCCGGGAAGGCGTCTACCAGAAGATCCGTAACGAGGAATCCCAACTCGGTCGGTCGCAGCCTCTTTTGCGCGTCCTCGATCACGTACTCCTTATTGAGGATCGTCGACATGATCGTCGCGTACGTGGACGGCCTGCCGATCCCCTTTTCCTCGAGCTCGCGAATGAGCGACGCCTGGGTGAACCGCGGCGGCGGCTGCGTGAAGTGCTGCTGCGGCTCGAGATGGAGCAAGCGCAGCACCTCGCCCTCGCGCGGCGTCAATCCGTGGTCGGGCGACGCCCCCGG
>JBBIUR010000057.1:10847-17352 GCA_037440145.1 Myxococcales bacterium
CGCGCAGCGGCGGCAACACGGCACCCTCTTCGGCGTCTTCCTCGTCCTCGCGCTTCTCCTCCTCGTCGCGCCCCTCGGTGTAGACGCGAATGAAGCCGTCGAATTTCATGACCTGCCCCGTAGCGCGAAACACGGTCCCGTCCGCTGCGACATCCACTGCGGTTTGGTCGAACACCGCCGGCATCATCTGGCAAGCGACGAACCGATTCCAGACGAGTGTGTAGAGCGCGATTTCGTCGCGGCTCAGGTACGGAGCTACCCGTTCCGGCGGGTACTCCATGCTCGTCGGGCGGATTGCCTCGTGGGCATCCTGTGCGCCTTTCTTGCTCGGGTACAAGACCGGCTTTTCCGGAAGGTAGGCAGCGCCGAACTTCTCCCGGATGTGCGCGCGCACGGCCTCTAGCGCTTCCGGCGCCGCTCGAGTCGAGTCGGTCCGCATGTACGTGATCAAGCCGACGGCGCCCTCCGGCCCGAGCTCCACGCCCTCGTATAGGCGTTGCGCGATGCGCATGGTTCGAGCTGGCGCAAAGCCGAGCTTGCGCGACGCTTCCTGCTGCAGGCGCGACGTGATGAACGGAGAAGCGGGATAGCGGCGGCGTTCCTTCCGCTCGACTTTTGCCACGGTCCACGTGGCCCGGCGCAGGCGCTCCACCCACGCTGTGGCTGCGCTCTCGCTTTCGATGCGGAACTTCTCCGGGTCGAGCCGCTGGTCTCCGACACGCACCAGGCGGGCGCGGAAGGGAGGGGGCGACGAGCCTTCCAGCCGCGCCGTGATGGACCAGTACTCGACGGGCACGAATGCGCGAATGGCGCGCTCGCGCTCGCAGATCAGGCGCACGGCGACGGACTGCACCCTACCCGCGGAAAGCCCTCGTTTCACCTTCTTCCACAACAGGGGCGAGATCTGATAGCCGACGAGCCGGTCGAGGATGCGCCGCGTTTGCTGCGCCTCGTAGAGGCAGCGGTCGAGGTCGCGCGGATCCTTCAGTGCCCGCTCCACGGCGCTCTTGGTGATCTCGTTGAACAGCACTCGCCGGATGTGGCGGCGGTAGCGGGCCCCGAGCTTTTCCGCGATATGCCACGCGATGGCCTCGCCTTCGCGATCGGGATCGGGCGCCAGGTAGATGTTCTCCTTGCCCTTGGCCGCCGCCCGCAGCTCTTCGATGATTTTTCCCTTGCCGTGGATCACCTGGTACTCGGGCCGGAAGTCGTCATCGATCGCGACTCCGAGCCGGTTCTTCGGCAAGTCGAGGATATGGCCGACCGAGGCTTTCACCTGGAAGTCGCGCCCCAAGTATTTTTGCAGCGTTCGCGCCTTGGCCGGCGATTCGACGATGACCAGGTTCTTCGCCATCCTAGCCTCCGCCTCTTTCCGCGCCCGGCGCGGCGGCAAAGAACTTCCCCGGCAGTTGCTGCACGCGTCCCTCCAGCTCGAGAGCGAGGAGCACTTCCAGCACCTCCGCCGCGGGCACGCCAGCTCGGGCGATGATTTCGTCGACATGGGCGGGCTGCTCGTCCAGGCAGCCGAGGATCCGCTGCTCGCGCTCGCTCGCGGGCTCTTCGCGGCGCTGCTGTGCCGCCGCGGCGAGCAGCCGCGGCGCGATCTCCTCCACGATGTCCTCGACCTTCTCCGTGAGCTTCGCTCCCTGCTGGATCAGCCGGTGCGGCCCGCGGCTGCGGGCGCCCACCGGGCCAGGGACCGCGAAGACCTCTCTGCCCTGTTCGCTCGCGTACTGGGCGGTGATCAGGGAGCCGCTGCGCTCCGTTGCTTCGACGACCACGGTTCCCAGCGATAGCCCGCTGATGATGCGGTTGCGGTGCGGGAAGTTCTCCGCCTCGGGAGTCGTTCCCATCAGAAATTCGGTCATCGCAGCGCCCCTACTGGCAATCGACTGGAAGAGCGAATGATGCTCGGCCGGATACACGACGTCAATCCCGGACCCTAGCACTGCCATCGTGCGGCCCCCGGCCCGCAGGGCCGCCTGGTGCGCCTCTGCATCGATCCCGCGGGCGAGCCCGCTTACCACGGTGATTCCCATGCGCGCCAGCCCCTCGCAGAGCACGCGCGTCATGTGCCTCCCGTACGCGCTGGGCGCCCGCGTTCCCACGACGGCCACGGCGATTTCCTCGCCTTCACCCAACTCGCCGCGCACGAACAAAAACGGCGGCGGATCGTGGATCTGGCGCAGCAAAGCCGGATAGCGCGGATCGCTCCAGGTCACCAGCGCGGCACCGCTGCGCTGCACACGGCGCAACTGGTCTTCCACCTGGCTCCAGCGATCGAAGGCCGCGATGGCAGCCGCCACCTCGGCGCGCACCCCGGCTTGTTCCAAGCGCGACCGCGGCGCGCGCAGCACTGCAACCGGCTCGCCGAACTCAGCGAGAAGGGAGCGATAGAGAACGTTGCCGACGCCCCGCACCATCCGCAGCGCCAGCCACGGCCCCCACGCACTGTCCTGTGCTCGGACCACCGCGCCGTTGCTTAGCGCACCCCAACGCCGCTCGCAACGACACCCAAGTTTCACTTTGGGGGACGTAGTTTCACGGTCTTCCCGAGCCCGCGCACCTTTGGAACTCTCGGGGTCCGGACGAGGAACGGCCCTCCCGGCTGCAGCCAGTCGCCCAAGCGTGCAGGCAACCCATCCCCTCGCAGGTGCGTTCCCGCCCGACGTGCCGCCTCGATGCCCGCATCGAGGGACCGTCCGTTCGGACCTCGCCCTTCTGCTCGAACGCCGCTCGGGGAAGAGTGCAAACTCGCCCGCTTTCAATCCCTCTCCTCATCAGGCTAAGTGAGCCACTCTCAAGTTCTCGGAGGGCGGAGACACTTGCAGGACAACACCGGGCCGGGCTTTTGAGCCGCCGGAAACTTCGCACGATGCGAGGATGCGCACACCGCACCGGCGGGTGGGCGCGTATCGGTTCCCGAGGCCTTGCCCACAAGCGGAGGTGCGTGGCGCATTCGGGGACCGGAAAGCTCGCTAGGTGCGGCTGCGAGAGCGGCAGAAAAAATCGCGCAGGGGTTGTGCGGGGTTGTGCCGGGCAGCTTCCACGACCGCCGGGCGCGCCGAGTCCGCGAACTGCCGCGCGGCGCCGCCCGCCTCTGCCCGGAAGGTGTGAGGTACACCGCGCGTCCCTTGGCGCACCTGTGCGGCGGTGAAGGCCGAGCGGCTGGAGCGGCTGGCCGATCGCGCTTTCTGCACCATGCACCAAGCACTCCGCCTTCCTCGTCGGCCAGCGCTGCCACGCGCCCACGACCAGCCACCCGGCGCGCAAGCGGAAGTCGCGCTCGAGCACCGTCGAGCGCCTCGAGACGCAGCACATCCGCGAGGCGCTGCGCGCGCCCGCAAAGCCGGCGCCGCGCCTCATTGGCCGGCGAGTTGGCCACTCGCGAGCCGCACACTCACCGCGTCGCGCTCGGCCATCTCGACCGGCTGCGCCCGATCCGGTTGCCGAGCGGGACAGTCACGGAACCAGCGCGCGGCCGCGCCGCAAGCATCGCCGGGTTCAATCAAGGGCCCGAGACATGCCATGCTCGCGCGAGGAGAGCCTCGCCCTCGGCGGCCGGCACGCGTTGCGAGAGCTGCTATGGGCCAAGGCTCGACAGCGCGTCCGTTCCCAAGGGATCCTTCGGGTATTCGTGCGAGCACTGCCGCGAGGGACGAGCGCGGCAGCTCTTTGAGCCTCGAAAGAGGCACCCGAGTGGCTGCGGCTGGAACCGCGTGGGAATGGGCTGCGATGACTGAGCCGCATTGGGCCAGCGGGCGCAGCACACTGCCGTCCCGATCATCAATCCCGATCACTTAAGATGTCTCCGGGGTTCACCGGCACTGTAGTCCAGAGACCTTTGAATCTCGTAGTCAGGTCGCCACCAATTAACATGTAACATGTCTGCGGGGTTCACCCGGGGACTCGACAAGAAAACCGGCGTCATCCGGCGCCGGATCGATAGGCTGCGCGAGGAGGGGCGCCTTCGCCTGCAGGTTCCACCCTGCGTACTACACCTGCGTACTACACGGGATCGGGATCCGATCCCGGGCTCACCGCTGGAGTTCCCCGTCAGGCGCGGCACGCGGACGGCGTTCGGAAGCCCGCGGCCCCGCGGTCGCGAGCTGCTCGGAGGCTGGAGGAAGCTGGACGAGCGCCGCATCTTCGACTGATCGCCCCCCTCGCCACCGCGGGCCTTCTGGACGGGTTCGCAACCCGTCCTCTCTCGCTCTTTGCGCCAGCGCCAGCTTGCCGGTAAAGGGACCGCCGTCACGAACCGGGCAACACCCCGCAACCGTCACGATGCACTCATGTACTCTGGAGACGGCGTGTGTCCCAAATCTCCCTTGACCCCATTTGACCGAGTGTGGTAAAGGGCGCGCCGGAACGGGCCGTGCGCAGCAAGGAGGTTCATATGCGGGCCGGCGGTCGAGCGGGAAAGCGAAGCCTACTGCTTGTGGCGCTTGGATTTCTCGTATTGAGCGCATGGACTGGGCAGGCGCAAGACTGTTTCGACGGATGCGCTGCCGAGAGAACGAGCTGCGTGCGGACCGCCCGCGTTGCATTTCGCGCCTGCCGCGCCGCCTGTTTCGGGAGCGAGGAGCCGGCCAGCCTTGCAAGCTGCATCCGCACCTGCCGCGATGGCTGGCGGCAAGCGCGGCGAGACTGCCGCTCGGCCCTGGTGGAGTGCGGTGCATCTTGCCTCGGAGCGGCAGCGGCCGCCGCAGGGAACGAATGTGGCGCCGCGTGTGCGACCCAACTGCGGGCTTGTTTGGCATCGCGCACGCTTAGTTTTAGCGCCTGCGCGCTCCAGTGCCGGTCGACAAACGAGCCCGTACGCTGCTGGCAAGAGTGCGCTGGGGCTGTTCATGAAGGCGCCAGCGCTTGCACCACTGCCTTCCGCAGCTGCCTGGAGCAGTGCCAAGGGCCCGTGCCGGATCCTTGCGCATGCGGAACACCGTGCACGAGTTCGTCTGGAAGACCCGGTATTTGCCTTCCCGCAGCTCCGGGTCGGGCGTGCCAATGTGTGGAGCCGGCCTGCGCTGTAAGTCAGTGCATCGACCTCCGGTCGGGGCGCTGTACCGGCGAGCCATGCAGTGCGAGCCAACCCTGTTCCAAGCCCGAGGAGGTGTGCGATTTTCTGGCTCTTCGCTGCCCGTGCACAGAGGCCAAACCGTGCACGGCAGACCCCGATTGCGACGACGGCCGGCCTTGCACTCTCGATCGCTGCACCGCGAGTGGCTGCCAGCATTCCTGTGTCTGTGCCAATGCGTTTTCCTGCCTGCCCTGGTTTCCTGCCCAGCCACCTCCAACTCCAACGCCAACCCCAGCACCGACACCGGAGCCTTCACCCGGGGGAAGCCAAGACGTGGCTCCGTGCTTTCGCACTGGATGCAGCGGCCAAGTGTGCGCAGAGAGAGATGTGGTAACGCACTGCGCGTGGTGCGAAGAATACGCGTGCCTTCGCCTGGCTCGATGCGAGCCACAACCCGTTTTCGGTATGTGCGGGTGGACACTGACAGAAGAAGCGGTTCGTTGCATGGAAGCCCTGGGGTGGTCACGCGCCTCTCGTTTCTGTTTTTACTCGGCAACGGAGCCGAACTCCTTTTGCGTCGACCAGAGACCGTTCGCGAGCGGGTATAGCTTGTGTTTTTAGTAGGGCGGCCTGGGATGATATGGGCGCCCACCGGGTTGCCGGACGCCGCCTAGAAGCCCTTCAGCTCACAGGAGGGACCGCGATGAGAGCGGCGTTCGAACATGCTCGGCCTTCGGGCGCGCAGGCCTGTGCGCCAAGGCCGTTCAACCGCTCCTCTGTCGTGTGCGGCTGGGCACGACGAGGCGTGCTCCGCAGCCGGGGAGTCTCAACTACCTGGCAGAAGTACCTGGCGAAGCCCGCTGGTGCATAAAGCCGAGGGAGGGAGCGGTCATGCAGCGATGCAAAAGTCGTTTCATTCCCACAGGCAATATCGCGCTTGGCAACGAGCCCGAACATTCCGGCCTCGGCCTCCCACTAGGTTGTTGGGGGGTCCTGCTCCTTGCTGGCGTTCTAATAGTGAGCGGCGTGCAAACGGCGATTGCTATCGAAGCCGGGATGTACAAGCTAAAGGGCCTGGGTACGGTGCGGCTGTCGCCTAACGGGCCATTCGTCGGCACAGCGGTGCAAGGCTCGTTGGTCTACGTTTCTGACACTTGCACCAGATCAGGGTGGGCATGGGCCTACATCGAACCGCCCGACGAGAAGGGAGGTTTTCGGGGCTGCGGCTTTGTCCAGACGTCGAAGTTCGAGAAGAGGAGTCCTCACAAGGGCAGCAGGAAAAGGGCAGAGGAAGAGTGTGGCTTGCGCCCGCGGTTTGAACTCCGCCGGGCTTACTTCAAAGCGCTGGCGCCATACCGTGCGGCCTTCTGCAAAACAGTGCGCAACTCCTGAGGTCATGTCAATAGGTGTGTAAACGAGATCAGGCGGCAAGCCTGCGGTTGATCTTGTTCACGACGACTCCATCGACGAACTTTTTCCCAGCCG
>JBBIUR010000058.1:0-5992 GCA_037440145.1 Myxococcales bacterium
GGGGCGCGGAAGCTTCATCCCGCGCGTGCCACGGCGGTGGCGGACTGGGGGCGAGGTTCTGCTGGGAGCGAACGGGGAAACAGCGCGGCTCCTCGATTTGATTCGCGTCGACGAGGGGTTCCAGGAGATGGCCGAATCGCTGCTGGGCGACGTGGTCCTGGTTCCCGACCTCCGAACCGCATTGGGATTGTGGCGGCGCAACGGGATGCGCTTGACCATGGTGACCCCCGAGGGGGATGTGCTCGACGCTTCGGGTGTGGTCACGGGCGGTAGCGACCGCCCGTTCGAGGAGGAGATCCTCGCGCGCGGGAGGGAGCTGGCGGATCTCGAGGCTGCGGCCGTTGCGCTGGAGGCGGAGCGCGCCGCGGCTGAGGCCGATCTGGAAAAGTTGACGGAGCGCCGAGACGCGGAAGAAGCGGCTCTATCGGAGCTCGAAGCTCGGCGGCAGGAAATCGCGATCTTGGCTGTCGCTACGCGCAAGGACTGCGAGCGCCTGGAAGCCGAGCTGCCACGACTGGTGGATGGCACCTGTGTCCTGGAAGCGGAGCTGGAAGCAGTGGGCCGTGAAGCGGCTCTGATGCGGCGCGAGGCCGACGAGCTGCGGGCGGAGCTCGAATCGCTGGAAACCGAGCGGGCCCGCGTCGAGCGAGAGCTGCAAAGAGAACTGAATGTAGTGGGCGAGTTGGGGCGAGATCTGGAGGCGCTGGCAGAGGAGGTAACCGCCGCGAGGGTGCGCGTGGCGGAGCTCCGGGAGCGCGGGGCAGCGATGGCTGCGCGGCGCGAACAGTTGGACGCGGAGCGAGGCAGGGTCGCAGAGCAGATCGAGCGGCTGCGCGCTGAAGAGCAGGATACCCGGATCCAGCAGAGCGAGCTTGCGGCTCAGGCGAATGCCCTGGCAGGGGAAATCGCGGCCGCCGGGGAGGCCTGCCAGGCGCTCACGGAGCAGATCGCGAGGACCGCGGGCGAGCTCGAGGAGATTCGCATTGCCGCGCAGCATTGCGAACAAGAAAGCGCACGCCTCCGTTCGGCTCTGGAGAAGCGGCGTGCAGAGCGGGCGGCGGTGGAAACGGAGCTGGCCGAGAAAAGAATACGCCGCGAACACTTGGAACAAGCAACGCGGGAGAAGTACGGAAGCGAGCTTCCCGGCGAACAGGAGGGGGCGTTGGAATTGCCCGTCGAAGAACTGGCAACCCAGCTCGACGAGCTGCGCGACCGCTTGGAGCGGATCGGAGATGTGAACCCGGCAGCCGTCGAGGAACTCGCCGAGCTGGAAAGCCGAGCGGAGTATCTGCGGTCGCAAAAAGAAGACATCGAGCGCTCTCTCGCCGACCTGGAACGGACAATCGCTCGCCTGAACCGCGCGTCGCGGCAGAGATTCCAGGACTCCTTTCACCGCGTAGACCAGGAATTCCGGCGCGTGTTTCCCCGCTTATTCGGAGGCGGAGAGGCGCAACTGGCCCTCACCGACCCGCACAACTTGCTTGAGGCCGGGGTGGAAATCCAGGTGCGGCTGCCGGGCAAGAAGAACGCGGGGGTGAACTTGCTCTCGGGTGGCGAGAAAGCCTTGGTAGCGGTCAGCCTTATTTTCGCGCTGTTTTTAAGCAACCCGAGCCCCTTCTGCATGCTGGACGAGATCGATGCGCCGCTCGACGATGCCAATGTGGGGCGGTTCGTGCGCATCGTCCAGGACTTGAAGGGCCGCTCGCAGTTCATTCTCGTCACGCACAACAAGCGCACGATGGAAGCAGCCGACTGCCTGTACGGTGTCACGATGGAAGAACCCGGGGTCTCTAAGGTGGTCGCTGTGTCGTTGCGCGCGGATTGACGGCCTGCGTTTCGGGCCCCGAGTGCCGGACAGATGTTGCCCGAAATCGGCCTCTTTTTGGCAGCCGTGGTTGCATCGGGCCTCGCGGTTGCCGCAGGCGCTCGTTTGGCTGCGCGGCAGCGCAGGCGAAGCCAAGTGGAAAGCACCCGCAGGGTGCTCAGCCAGCGCGGTCTGGAAGACCGCCTGATCGCGTTCCGATCCGGTCTCGCGAAGACCAGGCAGCTCCTGGTAGAGCAAGTTCGCGCGGCTCTCGGGCGCGACCGGACTGTGGCCTCGTGGCTCAGCAACCTCGAAGAAACGCTCATTTTGGCCGACGTCGGAGCCGCGACGAGTGCCCGCCTCGTGGACGCGCTGCGGAGGCGTCCGGCGCTTGGCTCGCCGGACGAGGTGCTGGCAGCGCTCCGGGCGGAGGTGCTGGGGATATTGAGCCAGGGCCCCACTCCCCAGTTGGAGGACCGCGGCGAAAAGCCGCTGGTGGTGCTAGTGGTCGGGGTGAACGGTGTCGGCAAGACGACGACTATCGGAAAGCTAGCGCACCGGCTTGTTGCTCGCGGCAAAAAGGTCTTGCTCGTCGCGGGCGATACCTTCCGCCCGGCCGCGATCGAACAGCTCGGCGTGTGGGCGCAGCGCACCGGCTCGGATTTCGTGAAACAGCGGCCCGGGGCGGACCCATCGGCCGTCGTGTACGACGGCATCCAGGCGGCTCGCAGCCGGGGCGCGGATGTTGTCCTCATCGACACGGCGGGGCGCCTGCACGTCAAAGTCAATTTGATGGAAGAGCTGAAAAAGATTGTGCGCGTGGCGGGGCGCGCTCTGCCCGGGGCGCCGCACGAAATTTTTCTCGTGCTCGATGCAGCCACGGGCCAGAACGCCCTGAGTCAGGCACGCCTTTTCCGAGCCGCACTGCCGCTATCGGGTTTGGTTCTGACGAAGCTCGACGGCACGGCGAAGGGCGGGGTCGTTCTGGCCATCAAGAGTGAGCTCGATCTGCCGATCCGGTATGTGGGGTTGGGCGAGGCGCTGGAAGACTTGCGGGAGTTCGATCCGCAAGCGTTTGCCGACGGGCTGTTCGAAGGGGCGGCGGTCGCGGAGACCCAGCGCGGCGCACTTCGGAGTGCGTGAGGTTTGCGCCCTTTGCGAGCAGGTGTGTGCAGCGAGCCTGTGGGGTGCACATGCCCTGCGCGCCCCCGTGGCGAGGTGGGCGGCCTTCCGCGACCCCCCCGCGTCAGCCCCGCAGCATCCGCGCGAGGGCAAGAATCCACTTTCCCTTGCGAGTTACGACGAGCACTCCTTCCCGGCGCTCCAGAAGTCCCGAACGAACGAGCTCCTCAACCCTCTGGCGCGGGCCGTAAAAGCGCTCGTACTCCTCCAGAAGCTCTGCGGCGCTTTTCGGCTGTTGCCTGAGCGCGTAAACCAGCCGCAAAAGGATCGAGCTTTCGAGATGGCTTCGGATTCCAAACCAGGTGAGAAAAGCTCCCGCCCAGAAGACCGGGAAGCTCGCCCGGCCGGAAGGCCGA
This sequence comes from Myxococcales bacterium, assembly GCA_037440145.1. GTDB lineage: Bacteria > Desulfobacterota > Binatia > HRBIN30 > BPIQ01 > JBBIUR01. The sequence continues at coordinate 3,343 of JBBIUR010000058.1, forward strand.
CCCCAAAACCAGCCGAGAAGGAAGCCGCCTACCGTGGCCCACACTGCGACCGTTGCTCCAAACGCACTTTGCACCTTCCGGCCCCGCAGCACCACTTCGCTGCCGGCGACGGATAGGGCCAGCGCTAGCAGCACGAGGAAGACCACACTCACCGTTCGATCCTCATCGCTCCATAAAGAATTGCCACGGAAGCCCCGACGATGCGGCCCCAGCGCGTCAGCCGGTAGCGGCCCGCCTCTGGAACTGCAAGGCGGAATTTCTCCAGGTCGCCGAACCTTCGCGCGATGTCCTCCCGTGCCGTCGTTTCGCGCCGTCCGGCTGCGAATCGGTCGAGCATCCGTAGGCTCGCGCTCCGGTGGAGCATGATTCGCACGATACCCAGACCGAAGAAGAACAGAAAAAGCCCGCCGCAAACGAGGAAGGCATCGACGGCGTGGATGCGCGAGACCGAAACTAGGACGACGGTGCTGGCAAGGGTCGCTGCGCCGGCAAGGATGAAAATTTTTTCGCGGTAGCGTCCGGCGAAAAAGCCGCAGCCGATCAGGCCTGCGCCGGCAAGCGCATAGAGGTCGGGTGGAATCATGTGCCGCGCAGGGGCACGTCGGAACGCACGTAGATAGTGATCTTCGGACTCAAGCCGGTGATCCTCAGGCGGATCCAGCGCGTCTTGTGCTGGAAGACAGCCACTTTGCGGTACGGGAGCCTTCCCGCCTGGAGCGCCGCGACGAATTGCTGTGCTTCGGGAAGTTGCACGAGCAGTTGCCCCGTGGTGCGCCAGTCCCGATTCCAGCGGTGGGAAATGCTCTTCGCCGATGCAGAGCTCAGCACGACGAAGTGCGGGCGGCGTTCGAGAAACTTCTCGATCGTCCGGTCCTCGGGCGGGACGGTGACCACGGCCAGGCCAGGCTGCGGGCGAGGCAAGTAGGTCGGCTTCTGGTAGACCTCGCCTCTCGCGCCTGCGGGCAAGTGGCTCCGAAGCCACGCTTCAGCCTGGTAGCGCGTGTCGTTCTCCAACACGGCGTCGAGTTCGCAGCCACGCGCCAAGCTCAGGGCTCCGAGCAAGGCTGCGGCGACCAGCGAGACTGTGCCCCCGCGCCCTCGCGCGTTTTGGATCCACCTTCCGAGCAGGCCCGAACCAAAAATCAAAGTGCAGAGGATTGCGGGAAGGGCGTAGCGCATGGTGATGAGCTGTTGTCCGCGCAGCGAGAGGTAGTAGTACGCGAAGCTGGGGATAGCGAGCCAGCTCCAGATGCGGAAGTTGCGGAGGAACACTGCGGCGCCGATTAAGGCCACGGCCACCAGAGGCGTTCCAAGCGCGCTCGTCAGGCCATCCCACAGCTGCGCGAGATACGTGCGCTCGAGGTGGCCTTTGAAAAGCGCGAACGCCACGGGCTTGAGCGGCGCCTCCACGGGCGTGATCGGGCGACCGAGAAGGTACGCGAAGCGTGCGAGAATACCGAGCGGGTTGTACAGCCCGTTGTTGGCGAGGCCAAACGTCAAAACCAGAGCGATTCCCGACACCCCGACGCGCTGCAGTCCTTTTGGCCAGCTCCCTCCAGCGCGCAGAAACTCGCGAAGGGCTAATAGGGGGAGCGGTGCGAGAAAGCCGAATGCCTGCTCCTTGGTGGCCAGGGACATGGCGGCGCAAAAGCCGAGCAGGAACCAGGGCCCGTACTTGTCGGATCCCCCCGCAATCCATGCGAGCCAGAGGGAGGCGAAGAGCCAGAAAAGGTAGGAGGCGTCGACGTTCATCGTGTGGGCGTAGTACACGACTGGATAGCAAGTTGCCGTGAACCAAGCGGCGAGGCGGGCGGACCAGCGGCCGAAAAGGCGCTGCGCAACCGCGTAGATCACAGCGATCGTCGCCAGCGAGAAGGCCGTGTTGAGAAGTCGGCCCAGCAGGGCAAGTGCGAAAAGGGCAGACTCGGGGTTCGAGAAGCCGTAAGGATACTCAGAGCGGGGGTGCGTCCACCTGCCCGTGACGTAGAGGAACGCTAAGTACGGAGCGTACAGAGCGGCCGCCGTAAAGGGATAGGCGAGCGGATACTTGAAGTAGAACCAGCCGGAATTCCACCGCGAGAAGGAATTCTTGACGATGCCGAGAACGGTGACGGGCTCTAGCGCATCAACCGCCCAGGAGTGGCTTCCCTCTGGTAATCCCCAGGTGATGCCGTTCAAAAAGAGCGCGCCGCCCGCGGCTAGGGCGAGCAAGAGGCCAAGGTCCGACTTTTTGCGCAAGGTATCGAGCCCTTCCGGACCGGTTACAACAGGGTTTGCGCGAAAGCAAATTGGTTTCCCGGGCTCGAAGCGCTGGCGGAATGGGATGGCAGCTTCGGATTGCTACCCCAGGGTCACCTCGCGCCCGTGCCGTTTCGCCCGCCGACTCGGCGGTGTGGCCCGGCGTTGAGCCAACGCACCCGGTGAACTCTTGGATCCCACACCAGGCAGGTGCGGGAGCCGGCCAGTCAGAGCGAAAGCCGGGCGCGAAACCGGGCGTGGGCCAGTTCTGCACCGGGTCTTTCGCGGGTATCCCGGTCCCTTCGCTCACAGCTCTCCGAAAGCTTTCGTGTCCTCTGCCGGGACTACGCGGAGCTCCGCTCGCCCGAGCCGGTAGCGAAGACTCGCCGGAGGAGGCGGCGATCGAGCGCGT
>JBBIUR010000058.1:6002-14530 GCA_037440145.1 Myxococcales bacterium
CGGTAGCGAACCGATTGTCGTGCCACGATCTTCCCTCCGAGCAATCGCGAGACGAGAAGGGAAGGCCGATTTTTCGCGCCGATACAGCCGACAATCGTCCGTACCCCGCGCGCGGCAAGGCACGCCGTCGCTTGCTGCGCGAGCACCCACGACACCGCCCGTTCCCCGGGCAGGGCGAAAATTCCCCCGGTCAGCCGGCACGGAGGAACGAGTTTGTCCGCGACCGCGCCAAACCAAGGCTTTTCCGCTGTAACGTCGTCGGAGTACCAAGTCGCCCCGACGATCCTCTGTTCTCGCAGCGCGACAAAGGCTTCGGGCATGCACGCTTCGAGTCGCTGACGGCGGATGCGCAGCGGCTGCCGGCCGAGGTCGAAAGGAAGGAGGCGGGCAACGAGGTCCACGTCATCTCGGGTCATCTCTCGGACCACGATTCCGTTGACCACGGTCGGCAGTGAGGGAGGCGCATGGGGCGGCGTCAGGGTACGCACCAGCACGAACACCTCCTCTTCGCCGAAGAGGCGCTCCCATACGCGGCGAATCGTAGGCGCGAAGCCGTCGGACTTCCAGCTGAGAAAAACCGTCTCGGCGAGGTCGGTGAGGGTACTCATTCCTCCGACGAAGGGTCGGGACCTGTCTTCTGGGGTGTCCGAGTCTCCCCCTTGAGCCTTTGCAGCATCAGGCCTAACTGATAGCGCCGGCGTGCCGTCTCGGGTGCCTCTTCGACAGCGACGCGCACGGGTTCGTACCCGCAGAGTTCGAGCACGGGGTTGCAAATCTCGGCGAGGTGGGCGATAGCGTGCGTGGGGAGTTTTTTCCACCTGCCGACGCTCGACGCATCGACCGCGGAGCGGCCGTAGGTTTTCCAATCTCCCAACCCGATGCTTTCGCGTGTCGAGAGGGCCTCGTGCGTGAGCCTCGGGTCCCAGCTCTCTCCCAGGAAGTCCATGACGCGCGCCATGGTCGTGTCTGGCTCGGCGACGAGGTCCTCGTACCGGATGAGGAAAGCGTTCGCGGCATGCCTGGTCGCAAAGGCCTGGATGGCGCCTGCGAGATCCGCCCAGGCGTGGGCGAAGGCCTCGAGCACGGCCGGGTAGCGGACGACGTACGAGTGAAGTTCCTGGAGGTAGCCGCCGTTTTTTTCGCAGAGCTCTTCGATGCTGCACGCGACGTCGAGTCCGTGTCGCTGGATGCAAAGGAAGGCGCAACGGTCCCCGCACAGCGCCTCGATTTCTCGCAAGTAGAAGGCGTCGAACGCCGTTTTCGCAGCCCAGCGGGGCTTTCCTCGCCGCTTCGCGTACTCGCGGTGGAACGAAAATGCGAATTCGCGCAGCCTCGCGAGCACTTCGTCGCGGGGGAAGCCCGCGTACTCGAGCCCTTCCAGGACCCCGATACCGACCCCGTCGGCGGTTTTTTCGCTCCGGAGAAACCTGCCACAGGCCGCGAAGACGTTTGTTTCCGGTGGGCAAGCGATCCGCGGGTGGGCGTCGAGCAGCCGGCGCAGCAACGTCGTCCCCGAGCGGGGTGCTCCGAGAACCAGAATCCCTTCGGCGTTTTTGCCCGTTCTCACGGCGACGTCTCTGCGGAGGCGGAATACTCGCTCACGTCTTCGAAAACAATCTCTCCGCCCGCTTCGTCCACCAGAATTTCTCGAGGCGGGGGATGGCTGATGAAATGGATAGGGCTTGCCGTCAAACCGTAGGCACCGCTGCACTCGATTCCCACCACGTCTCCGGCTTCGAGCCCTCGCAGCCGAACACTGCGGCCGATGGTATCGATGGTCGTGCACAAGGGGCCCACCAACGTGAACTCTTTTTCCTCTCCTTGGTCCGGCGTCACTTTGAACATGCGGTAGTTGCGCTGGAGGACGCTCCCGAGGTGGCCTGCAGCGCCGAGGTGGTGGTTCATCCCACCGTCGCAGAGGGCGAAGGTGGCGCCCCGGGACTGTTTCGTTCGCACCACCCGGGTCAGGTAGATCCCGGCTTCGCCGACGAGGTACCGCCCGGTTTCGAGCACGAGTTCGGCGTCCTGCAACGGCGGCTCCTGCCGGGCGGGTTCTAGGGCGGCCAGCGTCCGGCTAGCAACGGTGTCGAGATCGATTGGCGCGTCCGACTCGTGGTAGGGGATACCGAGCCCCGAGCCGAAAATGAGCCGCTGCGGACCGATGCCCGCGATCGCCGCCGCCCGCCGGAAGAGGTGGAGGAAAATCTCGTAATTCTCGATCACGGCTTCCGCCTTGAGGCACTGGGTCCCGGAATAAATGTGGAAGCCGTGAAGGTCCAGGCGCGAGAGAGAAGCGATTGCTGGCAGTGTTTTCTCGAGCTCCTCCTCATCGACACCGAACTGCGTGGGCTTGCCGCTCATGCTCACACCGAAACCCCGCGGGACGTTCCGCGGAGCGATCCGAACGAGAGCTGGTGCTGCTTTCCCTTCTTGCTCGCAAATTGACTCGAGCAGGCAGGCCTCGTCGAAAGATTCCACAACGATTTCGCCCAGGCCGGCGCGGACGGCAAGGCGCAGCTCTGCGGCTGTTTTTGCGGGGCCTGTGAACGTCATGCAGCTTGCCGGCCAGTCGGCCCGAAGGGCTCGGCGGATTTCGCCCGCCGAAGAAACATCCAGCAGATCCACGACCTGACGCATGCGGCGCAGAAGTGCTGGGTTGGGATTGCTCTTGACCGCGTAGCTCAAGCGGAAGAGCCCGCGGAAAGCCGACCGGAGGCGAGTCGCACGGCGGCGGATGTCGCCGAGGAAGTAGACGTAGGCGGGAGTGCCGAATTGCCGAGCGACCCGTTCGAGAAGCGCTCGCTTCGCCTCTCGGTCACCCTCCATGGCGAGTGGCGACGAACCGGAGGATCCGCCCCAGCGTATCGAGGTGGTCGAGCGTGATGTCCTCCGATTGGAAGGAAACGCCGGATTCCTTCTCGACATACACAATGAGTTCCGCCAGAGCGACGGAGTCCACCAATCCCGAGGAAAAAAGCGGCGTTTCGTCGTCGACTTCCGCGCGGTCGACGCCAAGTCGGTTTTCGAGGAAGCGGAGAAGAGTTTCACGGTCCATTGCCATTACGGAGCCTCTGCGTTTCGGGCGACTTCGGTCGCATGCTCTCGGAGAAAGTTTTCATCGGGTTTTCCCGTGGCAGTTCTTGGAATGCTGTCTACGAACACCGTGCGCTGGGGAATCATGTACGAGGGCAGCCGGAGGTTCAACTCCTTGCGGATCCAGCCGGCAGAAGGGGCTGAGCCCCTCGCCGCGACCACAAAAGCGACGAGAACGGCATCTCCTTCAGGCCGCGGAAAGCCGAGCACGACGGCATCGTCCACACCCGGGACGGCCAGAAGCTGCGCTGTCACCTCGAGCGGGTAGACTCGGTTCCCTTGGATTTTCGCCATCGAGTCCCGCCGCCCTTTGAGGTACAGGTAGCCGTCCTCGTCGACGAAGCCGAGGTCCCCCGTGAATACCGCCCACGGCGAAGGGTCCTCCGCGCCCCGGAAAGGGTTGGGCTGAAGCTTGCGCTTCTCCTCGGCAGTGAGGTCGCGGTTGCCCAGATAGCCGCGCATGACGCCGAGCCCCGTGTGGACGATTTCCCCCACTTCACGCGGGCGGCACGGGCTCCCGTTTTCGTTCACGACGTAGAACCGAACCCCGGGAAAGGCTTTTCCGACACTCTCGGGTTTGGCATCGAGCTCCTCGGGACGCAGGGAAGTGGTGCGGAACGCTTCCGTCTGCCCGTACGTTTTGAAGATTCCGGCTCGCCCCACAACGCCACCAAGTTTTCCGAGCACGTGGGGCGGGAGGCTCCCACCCGATACCGTGACGTAACGCAGAGAAGCGCGGGGACCGAGGGTGTCGAAACGCAAACCCGAGCGCAGAAAGTCTTGCCAGATTGCAGGCACGGCGGAGATTCCCGTTACAGATCGATCCTGGACTGCGGCCAGGATGTCCGCCGGAAGCCACGACTTCAGGACTACCAGCTCTGCGCCGACATAGAGCGCCGAGAGAAGCTGATTCAACCCCACGTCGAAGGAAAACGGCAGAATGCTCAGCAGAACATCGGAGCCGGAGAGGCCAAACCACTGCACTTCAGCTTCGGTGCGAGCGACGAGATCGTCGGTCGAAACCAGGACCCCTTTGGGCTCCCCCGAGGAGCCCGAGGTGAAAAGACAGGCTCCGATTTCGGCCGGAGACTTGAACATTGCCTCGCTTTCAGGGGCAGGCTCGAGCTCTCCGTGCAGCGCCACTGACCCCATTGACCGAAGCTCGGCGAAAGTCTGCTTGGCGATCCCCGCTGGGTCTTCGTCGTCGAGCCACAGCCATTTGAGCGCTCGTTGTCCAGCGAGATTTGGAACCCAGCCGCGGATGGAGACGATCCCGGTACTGTCCAGAGCGCACACTGAGGCTCTGGTTGCCCGGAGAACGGCCGCCACTTGGGGTCCACGGTACTTCGGATTGAGGAAGCAAAAGGGCCTGCCGGAAATCATTGCGCCGAGCATGGCAGCGATGGCCGCTGCGGATTTTCCCGCGAGCAGCGGAACGATCGACGAAGCTGGATCTTGCTGGGAGAAAAAAGCCGCGAAGCGCAGCGCCTCGCGGTAAAGCTCCGAGTACGGCGTTTCCTTGGGACTGCCCCTGTCCCATTCACACACCGCGATCTTCGAACCTCGGCTGACCGCGTGCTGCGCGACGCGGTGCACCACACCGTCTGCGTGCACAGGATCTGCGCGTCCCCGGAAAGTACAAGGACTTTACAGCGACTGCAGCAAAGTAGTCAAGGCGAAGGTTCGGGGCTTCGGCCGGCCGCACCGAAGAGTGAGAAAGCCGCACCGGGGGGAGGCCGGAGCTGGTGGCTCGCCGCTCGGGGTATTCGGCCCTAGGGGTGCGGGGCTGGCATTTCCTCGGGCACGGCGGCGGTGGGAGGATAGGGATGCCTACGGGGGTACGGCCGCCGCGAGCGCGCTTGCGCGGCCTACGGCGGCCGCTAAGGCGCGGGTGGCGGGATGCGGCGGGTTCCGTCAAGCGCGCCGAGCAAGCCTCGAACGTTGAGCGAGCGCCGACCGTTTGTTGGGTCTCCGAATGAGATCGCAAGAGCCGCGCGCAGTTGTCCATGGGGCACAGGCACGCCCAAAAAACCGCTGTGGGCCTGCGTCGTTGCGCCTGCTCCGCTGAGCCCCGACACGCGGTGGGTGACGAAAGAGCGGGGCAGATTCTGTCGGAGATTCCCGGGCCCTCCCTTTTGGGGTGCGCGCTCTCCAGGGCCTGCTAAGCTATCGCGCGTTTGCAGCCGGCTTGGACAGCGGATCTTGCACTCGGGGCGCGGCTCTTCTATCGTCCGCGCCGCAGGGGCGGGCCAAAGCCTCCTGCAAAAACGGACCGGACGGTGGTTGCTCGATGGAGCTCGAAAGCCTGAAGCAGTTGGAGAACAAGATCAACAAGATCCTGGAAAAGCACGAGGAGATGCGGCGCGAGAAGGAGGCGCTCGTGCAAAAGCTCAAGGAGAAAGAACAGCAGTTTGCTCAACTCGCCGGCCAACTGAAACAGCATGAGCAGGAGCGCCGCGAAATCCGCAGCCGGCTGGAGAAACTCTTGGGCCGGTTAAACGGGCTGGAATTGCCCTGAGCGATGAAGCAGGTTGTGGAGGTGCAGATCTTCGGCCAGAGGTTCGCTGTAGCGAGCGAAGACGGTCCGGAACACGTATGCAGGGTGGCGGAGCTGGTGGACCGAAAGATGCGCGACCTTTCGGCTGGGTCCCGCCAGGTTACGACCTTGAATTTGGCGCTCCTCGCCGCCCTCAACATTGCGAGCGACTACGAAAAACTCCGGGAGCAGCACGGCGCCCTGCAGCAGGCGATCGACCGCCTCTCGGCGCGAGTGCGAGAGTGTGTTAGAGATTGAGAGTAGGCGACCGCAAGTCTTTGCGTTTTGTTAGGGGGCAGATTGAATCTGAGACGGAGTGGTGCCCGACGGACGTTCCGCGGGTCCGGTGCGACCGCCGATCACGCGAGTGGAACCGGTGTTTTGGTCCGGTCCGAGACTATCCAGGGCCTAGCGGGGCCGGCGCCGTGCCACGCCGCGGAGTGGGTTGATCGCGAAATTCGGTTCGGGGGTCGGTTGGGTGGAGTTCTGCCGAGGCTGAAGCATGAGTGGGGTCATGAAGATTGCTTTTTCGCATAAGCCACCGGGGGCCCGCGGGTATGCTTGCCGGGCCAATTGGCCGTTGCTTGAGTTAACCCCGCGGCTTTCAGGAGTGCTGAACCCTACGCCCGAATAAGCGCCGACTCCCTGACCCGAGAACCGGGCAGGGATGGATCCTATCAAAAGAAACATCCGGCAGGCGCTGCGCGCGCAGCGAGCTTGCTTGCGCCGCGAGGTGGCAGAGCGCGCAGGCGTCGCGGTGCTCGAGCGGATTTGTCAGTGGGACACGTATGCGGGCGCCGAGGCCGTGCTGGCCTATTTCGCGGCGGACAACGAGCTGCCGCTAGGGCCCCTGATCGAAGCAGCCTGGCGCTCGGGCAAGGCGGTTTATTTGCCGCGGATCGAGCCGGCAGGTTTCTTTCGGTATGTTCCGGGTGATGCTTTGTGCATCGGCCCGTGGGGGATTCCGGAGCCAGCCGGAGGGGTGAGATTTCGCGCGTCGGCGCGCGCAGTGATCTTCATCCCGGTTGTGGGATGGGATCTGGATGGGAACCGGCTGGGCCGCGGCCGTGGTTGGTATGACCGGGTCCTGCCCCTTCTCGGCTCCGGGGTCGCGCGGGTAGGCGTCGGCTACGAATTCCAGCGGTGCGAGCGGCTGCCGCGCAGGCCGGGAGATGTCGCGCTCGATTTCGTCGTAACGGAAAAGCGTCTGCTGCGCTGCGAGGGGTCACCGAACGGTGGGCTGGGCCGTAGGGAGAACGAACCGTGACGAACGCGCTTTCCATGGCGGTGATCGCCATCGTCGTGGCGATTGGGGTGGCCGCCGGCATTCTCGTCGTGCTGCGCCGACGCGACCGACTCGAGGCGCTGGCGAACGCGCAGGTCGCGAAGCGGACATTGGAGGAAGCGAAAGTCGAGGCGGAGGCAATTCGGCGCGAGGCGCAGCTGCAGGCGAAGGAGTTGGTTTTGCAAGCCCGTGCCGACGCGGAGCGCGAGGCTCGGCAGCAGCGAAAAGAGCTCCAGCAGTTGGAGAAGCGGCTTGCGGCCAAAGAAGAAGTGCTGGACCGGCGAGCGGAGCAACTCGAGCGGCGCGAAGCGGAGGTGAGCAAGAGAGACCAAGGGGTCCGGGTGCGGGAAGAGGCAGTCGCGGCGCGCGAAGCCGAGCTTGAGCGGCTGTCGGAGGAGGTCCGCCGCAAGCTTGAGGAAGTCGCGGGCTTGACCCGGGAAGAAGCCAAGCGCTCTCTGGTTCAAGAGATGTTGGATCAGGCGCGGCACGAAGCGGCCCGGCGAATTCGCCAAGTGGAGGAAGAGGCGCGAGCGGAGGCCGATCGAAAAGCGAAAAAAATCATCAGCATTGCAATCGAGCGGTTGGCCGGGGAGGTGGTTGCCGAGCGCACTGTTTCCGTGGTGCACCTTCCCAGCGACGAGATGAAGGGGCGGATCATTGGCCGCGAGGGGCGGAACATCCGCGCGATCGAGGCGGCCACGGGCGTGGACCTGATCATCGACGACACGCCGGAGGCGGTCATCGTCTCTTGCCACAATCCGATTCGGCGGGAAATCGCGCGGATCGCACTGGAGCGTCTGATCTCGGATGGGAGGATTCATCCGAGCCGGATCGAAGAGGTCGTTCGCAAGGCGGAACAAGAGGTGGAGCAGAGCATCCGGGAGGCCGGTCAGAAGGCGGTGCTGGATGTCGGAGTGCACGGGGTTCACCCCGAACTCGTCAAGCTGATCGGGATGCTGAAGTACCGTTACAGTTACGCGCAGAACGTGCTTGCGCACTCTATCGAGACGGCGTTCATTTGTGGGGCGATGGCTGCGGAACTCGGTCTGAACGAGAAGCAGGCTCGCCGGGCCGGACTGTTGCATGACATCGGCAAAGCCCTGACGCACGAGGTGGAAGGGTCGCACGCGATCATTGGCGCTGAGATCGCGCGGAAGTACGGGGAGTCGGCGAAGATCGTAAACGCGATCGCTGCGCACCACGAGGAAGTGTGCGCGGAAACGGTTTTAGCTCCACTGGTCGACGCGGCAGACGCGCTGTCAGGTGCGCGGCCTGGGGCGCGGCGCGAAGTGCTGGAAAGCTATGTGCGTCGGCTCGAGGAGTTGGAGCGGATTGCCACCTCGTTTCGCGGCGTCGAGAAGGCCTTTGCATTCCAGGCGGGGCGCGAGGTTCGCATCATCGTAGAGCCGCAGGTGGTTTCGGACGACGAGGCCGCGCTTTTGGCTTCGGAGATCGCCCGGAAGATCGAAAACGAGATGAGTTACCCGGGGCAGATCAAGGTGACCGTGATTCGGGAGGTGCGAGCGCAGGACGTGGCGCGGTAGGCGGTGCGTGAAGAGCAGCGGTGCTCGGGGGTTGCCCGCGAGCACCGCAGTTTTCGAGGTGCGGAGGATC
>JBBIUR010000058.1:14540-17277 GCA_037440145.1 Myxococcales bacterium
GAATTCTTTTTTTGGGCGACGTGGTGGGGAAAGCAGGGCGGCGCGCCGTGCGGAGCGCGTTGCCTCGGCTCGTAGGGCGGGAGAACGTCGCGTTCGTGATCGCGAACTGTGAGAACGCGGCTGGCGGTGCCGGGGTGGATCCGAAGAGCGCCCACGAACTTCTCGCCGCGGGCGTGGACGTGCTGACCTCTGGGAACCACATCTGGCGGAGAAAGGAGATTCTGCCGGAGCTCGAAAGCGGCGATTGCCGATTGCTGCGGCCCGCCAACTTTCCGCCGGGAGTGCCCGGGTGCGGATGGGCCGTGCGGGAGCTGCCGGATGGGCAGCGGGTGGCCGTCCTCAACCTGATCGGGCGCGTGTTCATGGACAGCGCGGACTGCCCATTTCGCGCCGCCGAAGCGTTAGTACCCGAGCTGCGCAAGCGCGCGCAGGTCGTGATCGTGGACATGCACGCAGAAGCGACTTCCGAGAAAGCCGCCATGGGTTGGTTCCTCGACGGCAAGGTGTCCGCGGTGCTCGGCAGCCACACGCACGTGCAGACGGCCGACGAGCGCATCCTGCCGGGAGGCACGGCGTACATCACCGACGCGGGTATGTGCGGGCCGCTGGACTCGGTGATCGGCGTCCGCTGCGAGCAGGCACTGCAGCGGTTCCTGACGCTATTACCCGCAAAGTTCGAGCCTGCTGGCGGTGCGGCGGGGGTGCAGGGTGTGATCGTAGAAGTCGAGGACACCTCAGGCCGTGCCTTGTCCATCTGCCGGGTACGGGAAAGAGTGGAGCGCTGAGCAACCGCTTGCGCTGCGGCCGGATTTGCGCCAAGGGCTGCAAAGGAATGGGCCCGGTGGGTACGCGGGGTGCGCGCGAGGTGTGCGGCAAGCCATGGGAATGAAAAGCGCAGCGGAACAAATGGCGATCCTGCGGCGCGGCGCTGTGCACATCGTGCACGAGAGCGAGCTCGAGGAGCGCTTGCGGGCAGGGCGACCGTTGCGGGTCAAGTTGGGGGCAGACCCCTCAGCGCCCGATCTGCATCTCGGGCACACGGTGGTGCTCGACAAGCTGCGGCAGTTTCAGGAACTTGGCCACACGGTGATCTTTCTGATAGGGGACTTCACGGGGAGGATCGGCGACCCGACGGGGAGGTCGGAGGCCCGCAAGCCACTTTCGGAAGAGGAAGTGCGGGCGAACGCGGAGACGTACCGCGCCCAGGTGTTCAAGATCTTGGACCCGCAGAGGACGGAGGTCCGGTTCAACTCCGAGTGGATGGACGCGATGTCGAGCAGCGAGCTGGTGCGGCTGTGCAGCCACTACACGGTAGCGCGCTTGCTCGAGCGAGACGACTTCGCTCGGCGTTTTCGCGACGGCCACCCCATTCACCTGCACGAATTTCTGTATCCGCTGGTGCAAGGGTATGACTCTGTGGCTCTGCGTGCGGATGTGGAAGTCGGGGGAACGGACCAGAGGTTCAACTTGCTCGTAGGCCGCGAGGTGCAAAAGGCGTACGGGCAGCCTCCGCAAGTAGTGATGACGCTCCCGCTGCTGGAGGGAACAGACGGCATTCAGAAGATGAGTAAGTCGCTCGGAAACGCCATTGCGGTCACGGATCCTCCCGACCAGATGTTCGGTAAGATCATGTCGATTTCGGACGAGTTGATGCTGCGGTACTATGCGGTGCTCACGGAGGAAGGGGCGGAGGAGATCCGGTGGCGCATAAACAGCGGAAGGCTTCATCCGATGGATGCCAAGAAGCAATTAGCACAGCGCATCGTGGAGCGCTTTTGGGGCGCGGAAGAGGCGGGAGCAGCTCGGCGGCGGTTCGAGGAGCACTTCCAGCAGCGCAAAATTCCTGCGGAACACGTGAAAGTGCACGTGGTGCCTGCGCAGAGATGGGAGAGGATTTCTCTGCCCCACGAGCTCGTGGCCGCGGGGGTCGTGAGCTCGACCTCGGAGGTGCGGCGTTTGATCAGCCAGCGCGCCATCCGGGTAGATGGAACAGTTTGGTCAGAGGCGGTCCTGCCGCCGGGGTCGGGAAAGACCGCGGTATTGGTCGAGGTGGGGAAGCGGCGAGTGGTACGCTTAGTGCGGGGGCGGGGGAGACATCGCGCACCGGATTGCGTGAAGGCGGGGAATGACGGCTAGATGCGGCGGGGCAATTGGGGAAGGAATGGCGGGGGCCTTGACTGCGGCAGGCGGGTTACGTATACAACAAGGTCCCGCGCAGAGCGGTCGGTCTTTGAAAACTAGGCAGTGGTGAGCCCGGAACCGCGCCGAGAATTCCTCGGTGGCGGCTGACGCTCCCGAAAGATCGGGATGTCGGACGCGGCCGGAGTCCAACTCTTTCGGTTGCGAGGGGTACGGGACAAAGCCGTACCGCGCTCGGAATTTCAACTGGAGAGTTTGATCCTGGCTCAGAACGAACGCTGGCGGCGTGCCTAACACATGCAAGTCGTGCGGGAAAGTGGGGGCAACCCCACGAGTACAGCGGCGAACGGGTGAGTAACACGTAGGTAACCTACCCGCGAGACCGGGATAACCTGCCGAAAGGCGGGCTAATACCGGATAAGACCACGGGGGCTGCGGCCTTAGGGGTAAAAGGTGGCCTCTGCTTGCAAGCTATCGCTCGCGGATGGGCCTGCGCGCCATTAGCTAGTTGGTGGGGTAATGGCCCACCAAGGCGAAGATGGCTAGCTGGTCTGAGAGGATGGCCAGCCACACTGGGACTGAGACACGGCCCAGACTC
>JBBIUR010000059.1:0-17070 GCA_037440145.1 Myxococcales bacterium
GCACGCTACCCCTCGGCGCGCGATTCCCGAAAGGGAAAATCTTCCGGGAAGATCGGCTGGCCGTTCCGCGGGAAGTGTTGCGGGAGATCCTGCTCCACGCCGTGATGCAGCGCGATTATTCGGATCCCGGCGGTTATGTGGCTATCGCCGTCTTCGACGACCGGGTCGAGATCCGCAGCTACGGCTGCCTACCGGCCGGGATCACGCCCGCGATGCTCTCGCGCACGCATCTCTCCAAGCCGCGCAATCCCCTGATCGCCGAGACATTCCATCGCACCGGCGCGGTGGAAATCTGGGGTCGGGGCACCAGCCGCGTGATCGAGTCCTGCCGCGCGCACGGAATCCCGCCGCCCAACTTCGAGGAGAAGCAGGGGTTCTTGGGTGTTACCTTCCGGACACAGACCGTAGCCACCGGGCTGGTACCAAGTCGGGACCAAGCCGGGACTAAGTCGGGACCAAGTGAAAATGCTGCGGCTTTGCCGCCAAGAACAGCCCCTCGTCGCGATGATGAATGCCGTCGGCAGGCAAAACCGCATCGAGTTTCGCGACGTCGTGATCAAACCGCTCGTCGAAGCTGGTTTGCTGGAATTGACCGTCCCCGACAAGCCGCGAAGCCGCCTGCAGCGCTACCGGACGACCGCCGCGGCACTGGATGCCTTACGGAAGAAGGCCAAGCGGTGAACATGGTCGATTTGCGTTGGAGCAATTCTATCAAGGCCCCCGGGCGCCTTGACTGGCACGAGGCCACCAAGGTGGCGCATTATTACCTGCCCGTGGATGCGCTGACGCAGCCGATGCAAGTGCGGGGGGCAGAGACGCCGTACGGAGGTACCCCGTGAAATTTCGCCAGCTCGTCCTGAAAAATTGGAAAAACTTCGCCAGCGTCGAGGTTGCCATTCCCGACCGTCTGTTCCTCGTGGGACCGAACGCTTCGGGCAAGTCCAATTTTCTCGATGTGTTTCGTTTCCTACGCGATCTCGCTTCGACCGGAGGTGGGTTCCAGGAAGCGGTCGCGCGTCGTGGCGGCGTGAGTGCGATTCGCTGTCTCGCCGCCCGCCGCCGGCCGGACATCGAGATAAAGGTCGAGCTTCATGAAGAAAGTGACAGGAAATGGGTCTATGAGCTCGCCTTCAGCAAGGATCAGCAACGGCTACATCTGAAGAAAGAGCGTGTCGAGCGAGATGGCAAGGTCCTTCTCGATAGACCAAACGAAGACGACCGAGCTGACCCGGAACGCCTGACGCAGACCTACCTCGAGCAGGTCAACGTCAATCGCGAGTTTCGCGATGTTGCGACCTTCTTTGCCTCCATTCGGTACCTCCACATCGTGCCGCAACTGGTGAGGGAGCCAGAGCGTTCTGTTGGCCGCAGCAACGATCCATTCGGCGGCGATTTTCTCGAGCACGTGGCAAAAACGCGAGAAAAGACGCGAAAAGCCTGGCTTCGGCGGATCCGGGATGCGCTGCGCATCGCCGTGCCTCAACTGGACGAGATCGAACTTTGGCGGGATGCGCGCGGGACCCCCCACTTGCGCGGCAAGTATCAGCACTGGCGGCCCCAGGGCGCCTGGCAAACCGAGGGGCAATTCTCGGACGGCACGTTGCGCTTGATGGGGTTGCTCTGGGCGGCACAGGAGCGCGGGGGGCCGCTCCTCCTGGAGGAGCCGGAGCTTTCGCTTCACCCGGGAATCGTGCGTGTGCTGCCGCAGATGTTCGCGCGCGTGCAACGCCGGACAGGGCGGCAGATTTTCTTGAGCACCCACTCGCCGGAACTCCTCCATGATGAGGGCATCGGGCTCGACGAAGTCCTGCTTCTGCGCCCGGGCGCCGAGGGGACGGAGGCATCGGTGGCAAGCTCGCAAGAGGAAATTCGCCGCTTGCTTCAAGGCGGCCTATCCCTTGCCGAGATCGTTATGCCGCGGACCAAGCCCGAAAGCCCTGAACAGCTGCCACTGTTTGTGGAGGACTGAGCGCGTGGCCACCCGCATTTCCGCAGCGGTCGAGGGGTTGACCGACGAAGCCGTCGCCGTGCGTCTCATCCGTCACGTGGGCGCCCAGCCCGGTCCCGTGTACGGGAAGCAAGGCAAGCGGCATCTCCAAAACAGGGTCAATGGCTACAACCACGTGGCCCAGTACGCACCCTGGCTTATCCTGGTGGATCTCGACCGCGACGCGGACTGCGCGCCGCCGCTTCGCCAAGCGTGGCTGCCAGAGCCGGCGCCTCTGCTTTGCCTGCGCGTCGCCGTGCGGGCGGTCGAAGCCTGGCTGATGGCCGATGCCGAGGCGCTTGCCGGCTTTTTGGGCGTAGCACGGAGCGTAGTGCCTTCCGATCCCGAATCGCTGCCCGATCCAAAATCCGCGATGGTGAACCTGGCGCGCAAATCGCGCCGGCGAGACATCCGGCTGGACATGGTGCCGCGGGACGGCGGCGGTCGAGAGGTCGGGCCGGCCTATACTTCGCGGATGGTCGAGTTCGCGAGGCGGCATTGGCGACCGGATGTGGCTGCGAAGCGCGCCGAGAGCCTCCGCCGCGCGATCCGGTGTTTACGAAAACTTGTTAGGCGTGGGAGGACATGATCCCTAAAGAATGCAAACGCCTGGCGGAGGGCGATTTTCCGATCGCGGAGGTGTCGAGGCACGCGGCGCGGGAGAAGTCGATCTGGCACGGGCACCCAAGCACCCTCCACCTCGGGTGGGCGCGGCGGCCGCTGGCGTCGTGTCGGGCGGTGCTCCTCGGGCTTCTCTTGCCGGACCCGTGCGATCCGCTCTGCCCGCGAGAGTTCAAGGCGGAGGCCCGCAGGCTCTTGCCCACGGTGGGGGTGCCACCCGGGCAGGACGGACGAGGACCTGCGAAGAGCGCTGCTCCGATTCATCGCCGACTTCGCGAACTGGGACCTTTCTGCCAACCGAACGTATCTCGAGTGGGCCGGGCGCTGGTGAAGGCGGCTTATCCGGAGGAGACACCGTTGGTGGTGGATCCCTTCGCCGGCGGCGGTTCGATCTCGCTCGAGGCATTGCGGCTCGGCTGCGAGGCCTTCGCGAGCGATCTGAACCCCGTCGCCTGCCTGGTCGTCAAGGTCATGCTCGAGGACATCCCACGGCATGGGCCGAAGCTCGCAGAGGAACTGCGGCGCGTGGGCGCGGAGATCAAGCGGCGGCGTACAACAAAGCGCCCGGTTCGGCCCGGGACTGGAGTCTGTCCCTGAACTCGAGTCTCGCCCGTGCCGCTGGCGGGCGTTGAAACGGAGACCATTCGCGTTGCCGGTGCCATCCCGCCCGAGCGGTGGAACCGGTTGGGCGCGAGGATTTTGCGGAAGCTCAGGTCGGGCTCGAATCTCAACATCGGCGCCGACTTTGCGGTGCGCGTCCGCCGTTACCTGGCGCGAAGTCTGGGATCTGAGCTACGGGAGGCCCTCGGCGACTTGGGTCTGGGAGAAGCTGCAAATTCAGGGCGCGGGACAAGACCGCCACGCGGCCGCGGCTCCCGGCGCGGTGGCCTGGGCTTGATGGCAGGCACTGGGGGTTTGACCACAGAGCCGCAGAGGACACGGAAGGGAGAAAAGGTTCTCCAAAAAACTAGATGAAATTTTCTCTGTGCTCCTTGTGCCTCTGTGGTGAGAGTGCCCTGTGTCTCGGTGATGAGCGCAACGGGGCTTTGCGCGGCACGGCCAAATTTATTATGGTGCGGTGCGCGTAGGCGGTGGCCGGTGCCCGCGCGGAGCCGGCCATTTTCGTTGCGGACCATCAGGTGGGAGTCGAATGGATTTTCCTCGGATCAAGCGGTTGCCGCCTTACGTGTTCAACGTCGTCAACGAGCTGAAGCTCAAAGCCCGGCAGGCAGGGGAAGACATCATCGACTTCGGGCTCGGCAACCCGGACGGAGAGACACCGCGGCACATCGTCGAGAAGCTCATCGAAGCTGCGGGAAAGCCCGCGAATCACCGATATTCGACCTCGCGCGGCCTGTACAAGCTGCGGCTGGCCATCGCGGACTGGTACCGCAGGCGATACGGGGTAGAGGTCGACCCCGAGACGGAAGCCGTCGTGACGATCGGCTCCAAGGAGGGCATCGCGCATCTGGCGCTTGCGGTTCTGGGCCCCGGCGACGTCGTGCTGGCCCCCAGCCCTTCGTACCCGATCCACCATTACTCCGTGATCATCGCCAGCGCCGAATTGCGCGCTGTGCCGCTCATTCCCGGCGACGATTTCTTCGCGCGACTGGTGGATGCCGTACGGGCCGCGTGGCCGCGCCCCAAGCTGGTGATCCTGAACTTTCCGCACAACCCGACGACGGAAGTGGCCGACCTCGACTTCTTCCGCAAAGTCGTCGACCTGGCGCGGGATCACTCCCTGCTCGTAGTCCACGACCTCGCGTACGCCGACATCGCCTTCGACGGCTACCAGCCGCCCAGCTTCTTGCAAGTGCCGGGTGCGAAAGAGGTCGGGGTCGAGTTTTTCACGCTGTCGAAGAGCTACAACATGCCGGGGTGGCGCGTCGGTTTTGCTGTCGGGAACCCAGCGATGATCGGGGCGCTGGCGCGGCTGAAAAGTTATCTCGACTACGGCATTTTCCAGCCGGTGCAGATCGCCGCGATCCACGCGCTCAATGGGCCGCAGGCTTGCGTGGAGAGAATTCGGCAGACGTACCAGTCGCGGCGGGATGTGCTGGTCAACGGTCTGAACCGCATCGGATGGCCCACGGCGAAGCCGAAGGCCACGATGTTCGTGTGGGCGCGGATCCCGGAGCCCTTCCGGCACCTGGGATCGGTGGAGTTCGCTACCCACCTGCTCGAGGTCGGCAAGGTTGCGGTGTCGCCCGGCATCGGCTTCGGCGAGTTCGTTCGCTTTTCGCTGATCGAAAACGAGCACCGGACACGGCAGGCGATCCGCGGCATTCGCAGGGCGCTGGAGGCGGGGGCCGTTGCGCGCGCCCGGCGCGCAAGCGGATAGCAGGAGCGACATCGCATGAGAGAAGTGCGCGTCGGCCTGATCGGCTGGGGCACGATCGGGACCGGGGTGGTGAAGCTTCTGCAGCAGAATGCGGCCGGGCTGCGCGAGCGGCTGGGCGTGCCGCTGCGGCTAGCGGCAATTGCGGACATCGATCTCGAGCGGGACCGGGGCGTGCGCGTGGATCGCCAGCTGCTGACGAGAGATGCGCGGAAGATCCTCGCCGATCCCGGCATCGACGTCGTCGTCGAGCTCATCGGGGGCTACGAGCCCGCGCGGCAGTTCGTGCTGCAGGCGATCGCCGCGGGAAAGTCCGTGGTCACCGCGAACAAGGCGCTGCTCGCCATGCACGGCGCCGAGATCTTTCGGGCGGCCGAAAGGGCGGGCGTGGACGTGGCCTTCGAGGCCAGTGTGGGCGGGGGAATTCCGATCATCCGCACGCTCAAGGAGGCGCTGGCGGGAGACCGGAACCGCGCCGTCTATGGCATCGTCAACGGCACGTGCAACTACATTTTGACGACGATGGCCGAGCGCGGGGCGGAGTTTCCCGAGGTTCTGCGCCTGGCCCAGGAACAGGGCCTGGCCGAGGCGAATCCGAGCTTTGACATCGACGGGATCGACTCGGCGCACAAGCTCGCGTTGTTGATCCAGCTCGCCTTTGGCGCGCGCGTGCGGTGCGACGAAATCCCGGTGGAGGGCATCCGCCACATCACGGCCATGGATATCGCGTTTGCGCGAGAGTTCGGCTACGCGATCAAGCTGCTCGCCATCGCCAAGGCCGGTGGCGATGGCATCGAGGCGCGAGTGCATCCCACGATGGTGCCCGCGGGCCACCTCCTGGCCGATGTGGGCGGGGCTTTCAACGCCATCGTCGTTCACGGAAGCGCGCTCGGGCCGACCATGTACATCGGCCAGGGCGCTGGCATGATGCCTACGGCCACCGCGGTCGTAGCCGACATCCTGGAAGTGGCGCGGCGGCGGCTCTCCGGGGCGCGGAGCCAGGTGCCGCCGCTGGGCCTGCCGTTCGCCCGGTTGCGATCGCTGCGCATCAAGTCGCTGGCGGAACTGGTCAGCCACTACTATCTTCGGTTCATGGTGGCCGACCGCCCCGGCGTTCTGGCCCAGATCGCGGGCATCCTGGGCCGGAACGGCATCTCGATCGCGTCGGTTCTCCAGAAAGAGCGCGAGCGAAGCGGGCCGGTGCCGGTGGTCATCCGCACGCACGAAGCCCGGGAGCGCGATTTGAGGCGGGCGCTGCGCGCGATCGAGCAGCTCCGCGTCGTGAAGGAGAAACCCGCGGTGATCCGCATTGAGGACCAGCCGGGAGTATGATGCGCGCCGCACATTGGCCGGGAGTGGTGGAGCACTATCGGCGGTTTCTCCCCGTGAGCGAAGCGACCCCGGTGGTCACGCTGCTCGAAGGGAACACCCCGCTGCTGCGCTGTCAGCGGCTGGCGGCCGCAATCGGTGTCGACATCGAGCTGTACGTCAAGTACGAGGGGCTCAACCCCACTGCCTCGTTCAAGGACCGCGGCATGACGCTCGCCATCAGCAAGGCCTGCGAGGCGGGTGCGCGCGCCGTGATTTGCGCCTCTACGGGGAACACCTCGGCGTCCGCCGCGGCCTACGCGGCCCGGGCGGGGCTGAAGGCGTACGTGGTCGTGCCGCACGGCAGCATCGCCAAGGGGAAGCTCTCCCAGGCGGTCATGCACGGCGCGCAGGTGATTCGCATCCACGGGACATTCGACCATGCCCTGGCTCTCGTGCGCATGGCCGCCGAGCGTTACCCCGTGACACTCGTCAATTCTCTCAACCCCCATCGCATCGAGGGGCAGAAGACCGCGGCGTTCGAGGTGTGCGACGCCTTGGGCCGGGCGCCGGACTACCATTTCTTGCCGGTCGGAAACGCCGGCAATATCACGGCCTACTGGCGCGGTTATAAGGAATACGCGAGCGCCGGAATCGTGCAGCAGACCCCGCGCATGATGGGCTTCGAGGCCGAGGGAGCTGCGCCTATTGTGCGCGGATATGTGATCGAGCGCCCGGAAACGGTGGCGAGCGCCATCCGCATCGGCAACCCCGCGAGCTGGAAGGCCGCCGAGGCGGCGCGCGACGAATCGGGCGGAGAGATCGATACGGTCAGCGATCGGGAGATCCTGAACGCGTACCAACTGCTGGGGAAGCTGGAAGGCATCTTCTGCGAGCCCGCATCTGCGGCCGCCGTGGCGGGCCTCATCAAAAAGGGGCGGGCAGGTCTTTTCCGGGGCGGAGAGGTGGTGGTGTACACGCTCACCGGCCACGGCTTGAAGGACCCCGATACCGCGCTGGCGGAAGTCGGGGAGCCGGCGCTCGTGCCGCCCAGTCTGGACAAACTCGCGGAATTTCTGGAAGTTAAGTAGGCCCTCTGGGAGACGGCGGGCACTCCGGAGAGGGGGGAACCGACGATCGCTGGAAGCCATCAGCGCGGACCGCTGGCGAGTCGAAGCAAGTCAGGTGGGGTATGGACCGCAACCTCGCGTTGGAAGTGTTACGTGTAACCGAAGCAGCGGCGCTTGCGGCAGCCCGGTTGATGGGGCGGGGCGACGTGGCGGCTGTGGATCGCGCGGGGGCCGAAGCCATGCGCCGCGCCTTCAGCTCGGTGGGCGTGCGGGGCACGGTGGTGATCGGCGAGGGCGAGCCGACGGAGACCGACCTGCTGTACACGGGCGAGCGCCTGGGCAACATGCAGGGGCCCGAAATCGACATTGCGCTGGACGCCATCGAAGGCGCGATCATTTGCGCGACGGGCGGCTATAACGCGCTGTCGATCGTCGCGATCGCCGAACCCGGCGGTTTTCTCCGCTGTCCCGAGACGTACATGGAAAAAATCGTGGTCGGCCCCGAGGGGCGCGGCGTGGTGGATCTGGACAAGTCTCCTACGGAGAACCTGCGGGCGCTGGCGGAAAAGAAGGGCACCTACGTGGCCGATCTCACGGTCGCGATCCTTGACCGGCCGCGGCACGAGAAGCTGATTGCCGAGGTGCGGCGAGCAGGCGCGCGAGTGCGCTTGCTCTCGGACGGCGACGTGGGGCCCGCCATCGCCACGACGCGGCCAGATTCCGGAATCGATATGCTTCTGGGTATCGGGGGCGGACCGCAAGGGGTGCTCACCGCGGCTGCGATCCGCTGCGCCGGGGGCGACATGCAGGGGCGGTTGCGCCCCAGGAATCCAGAGGAAGCGGAGCGCATTCGCGCCGCGGGCATCACGGACATCCACCGCAAGCTCCTGCTCGAAGACATGGCCTCGGGGAGCGTCATGTTCGCGGCTACAGGGGTGACCAACGGCGACTATCTCCGCGGCGTGCGCTTTTTCCGCGGTGGCGCAACGACTCATTCGGTCGTCATGCGATCGAAGACCCGCACCGTGCGCGTGATCGAGGCCACGCACCACTTCGACTTGAAACCCGAGTACTGAGCATGGCACGCCGCCCCAGCTCCGGCAGCCGCGCGCGCAATGTGGTTTCCTTCTCGCGGCGGCGCCTGCGCGCGACAGAGAAGCGCACCTGCAAAGGCGCAGGCAGCCTGAGCTCCGAGAACGGCAGGGGGGCCGCCATGCAGGAAGTGGCGCCCGGTGCGGATGCCGGAAGCAGGGGGCTAGGCGCGGAGTGGGTTGCCTGCTATCGAACGCCCGTCGACCACGAGGCGCACATCGTGAAGGGGTTCCTGGGGCAATACGGCGTGCCGTGCGTTCTCGAATCGATGCGGTTCCGCATGGAGCCCCTGACCTTTGGTGCCCTCGGCGACATTCTGGTTCTCGTGCCGCCCGAGTGGAGCGCAGTGGCGCGAGGGCTCATCGCCGGGCGCGCGGATTCGGTGCGGAAGGAGGCCGGGGAATGAGCGGCTCGAAGGCAGAGTGGATGCGCGACGTGTACGCGCGGGGTGCCGAGCGCCTGGCGCGGTACAGCACCGTGTCGGATATGGAAATCGCGCCTCTGTACACGCCCGAGGACCTGGGCGATACCCCGTACGCCGAGCGGCTCGGCTACCCGGGCGAGTACCCGTACACCCGCGGGGTCTACCCGAGCATGTACCGCGGCCGGCTCTGGACCATGCGCCAGTTTGCCGGGTACGGCCTGGCCGAGGACACGAACCAGCGGTTTCGCTTTCTGCTCTCCGAGGGGCAGACGGGCTTGTCCACGGCTTTCGACATGCCGACGCTGATGGGCTACGACGCCGACCACCCGCTGGCCCGCGGCGAGGTGGGGCGCGAGGGCGTCTCGGTCTCCAGCGTGGCCGACATGGAAACCCTCTTTCGCGGCATTCCGCTCGACCGGGTGACGACGTCGATGACCGTCAACTGCACGGCCAGCATTCTCCTGGCGATGTACCTCGTCGTGGCCGAGCGGCAGGGCGTGCCGTGGGACCGGGTCGGCGGCACGGTGCAGAACGACATCCTGAAGGAGTTCATCGCCCAGAAGGAGTGGATCTGCCCGCCCGAGCCGTCCGTGCGCATCATCGTGGACATGATCGAATTTTGCGCCGAGCGCGTCCCCCGGTGGCATCCGATTTCGATCTCCGGCTACCACATTCGCGAGGCCGGAGCGACCGCGGTCCAGGAGCTTGCGTTCACGCTGGCCGACGGGATCCATTACGTGCAGGCGGCTGCACAGCGCGGGCTCGATCCGGACCGCTTCGCGCCGCGGCTCTCGTTCTTCTTCAACATCCACAGCGATTTCCTGGAAGAGATCGCGAAGCTGCGGGCCGCGCGCCGCATGTGGGCGCGGATCATGCGCGAGCGGTTCGGTGCGCGCAATCCGCGCTCGTGGATGCTGCGCACGCACGCGCAGACCGCCGGCTGCTCCTTGACCGCGCAGCAGCCGCTCAACAACATCGTGCGCGTGGCCATCCAGGCCCTCGCGGGAGTGTTGGGCGGGGTGCAGTCGCTGCACACGAACTCCATGGACGAGACGCTGGCGCTTCCGAGCGAGCAGGCAGTGCTCGTAGCGCTGCGCACGCAGCAGATCATCGCGGAAGAGACCGGGGTAGCGAACACGATCGATCCGCTGGGCGGCAGCTATGCCGTCGAGGCGCTCACCGACCGGATGGAGCGCGAGGCGATGGCCTATATCCGGAAAATCGACGAGCTGGGCGGCATGATCCGGGCGATCGAACTCGGCTATCCCCAGAAGGAGATCGCCGAGGCGGCGTATCGATTCCAGCAGCAGCTCGAGCGCGGGGAGAAGGTCATGGTCGGCGTGAACAAGTATCGCGTAGCCGAGGAGCCGCCGATCGAACTGCTGCGCATCGATCCCGAAGTGGAACGGCGGCAGGTGGAGCGCGTGCGCGAGCGCAAGCGGGCGCGCCCCGCGGGCCGGGTGCGCGACGCGCTGCAGGCGGTGCGGGAAGCGGCGCGCTCGGCGGCGAACCTGATGCCGCCAATCCTGGATGCGGTGCGCGCCGAGTGCACCGTGGGAGAAATCTCCGACGTGTTTCGCGAGGTGTTCGGAGTCTACCGCGATCCCGCTTGGATTTGACGTTGCCGCCCGCAGGCGGGCGAGAGAGAAGGGGGGTGCTGGACCGTGGCGCAAAGGCCGTTGCGAATTCTCGTGGCGAAGCCAGGGCTCGACGGTCACGACCGCGGCGCGAAAATCATCGCGCGCGCGCTGCGCGACGCGGGTTTCGAAGTAGTCTACACGGGGTTGCACCAGACGCCGGAGATGATCGCGGAGGCGGCAATCCAGGAAGACGTGGATGCCGTGGGTCTCAGCATCCTGTCAGGAGCGCACATGTCGCTGTTCCCCGCGGTCATCGAACTGCTCCGTGCTAGGGGCGGCGAAGATATCGTCGTCTTCGGCGGCGGCATCATCCCGGCCGACGACATTCCGCGGCTCAAGGCTGCAGGGGTGAAGGAAATCTTTACGCCGGGCTCCTCGACGGAGGCCATCGTGCAGTGGGTGCGGGAGAACGTGAGGCCTCGCACTTGAGTCAGGCTGGGGCCGCCTGGATCGCCGCTGCAATCCTGCTCGCCGGCGTGCCTTCCAGCGCGCGGAGCGAGATCGGCTGGACGCCGGAGGAGTACGAGCGCGTCTATGGCCCGGGCCAGAAGAGCATGGGCCAAGCCCCCGAGGTGGGGTACCAGGTGGGGCACAGCCGCCTGGTAGTGGAGTTTCGCGATGGCCGGTCGGTCGCCGAACTGTGGGCTCTAGGCACGCAGCGGGACCAGGTGCCGGAGACCGTGATCCGAGCGGGGCACATCGCCGCGCAGGGCAAGCTCGTCAAGCGCGTGCTTTTTCGCGCCCGCGATGCCATTCCTGCTGAAATTCGGCAGGCCGTGGTGGGCGATGTGGTCGTGTGGGCCGACATCCGCAACCGCTACCTGAACCGAGTGGCCTTTTGCGCGAAAAAGCGCCGCTGTGGCTGGTGGGCATGGCTGTGGCGCCGCTGCGACGAGGCAGCCCTTCTTCCCGCTTGCGGGGTCCTCGACCGCGCACTGGAAGTGGATAAGAAGATCGACGAACTCCACGTGAAAGCCGAAGCGGCTCTTAACCGCAGGCCCGCGATCCAATCCCGGTAGAACGTGTTGCAGCAAATGCGCAGCTCGGTGACGAGTCGCTCGGGCGGGAATCTGTGCCGGTGACCGAGCGCAGAAAGCTGGCCGGCACACTGCGGCACAAGGGGTAATGCGACAAACCCGGGATGGGCGTGCGCCGAGAGCTGCTCGGATTTCCGCGACCGGTCGGCCCGCCGCAGGCATTTCTCGCGTGCAGTGCGTTCCGGAAGATCTGCGCCGGGCAGCAAGAGGGCTGGAAGTGGGAGGAGCGCACGCTTTTCCGCTTGCACCTGGGCGTGCGGGGAAACATTCGGTTTCGCAGCCGCGAGGGGCGCGCCGACGCCGCAATGGTCGTTTTCTGCAGATTGGAAACGGAGCAGGAGCTTCGAGATCATCTGGCTCGGGTAATGCGGGAGCGCAGGACGAGTGCGAGTGGTGCCACGCAACCGTGCTCGCGCGGTTCGACGGGACGATGGCACCTTCCGGCCGCGATTTCCTTCCGGCTGCGATCTCGTGCATGCGGAAAGCGCGGTCCGATACGCCCCGGAGTGGCGCGAGAAAGCGGAACTTTCGCCATGTCCTGCATCGAGCTGCTGCGCGAGTTTGCCGGCGCGGGCGAGATCGTCTTCCAGCGAAATCGCACGCCCGCGGACATCGAAGAAAAGCTCGTCACGATGACGAGGAATTCGATCGAGCACCGCGCGTACTCGCCGCTGCAGAGGGGGTGCCCCTTCGCTTCGACTGCCAATGTTTGGGGAGGGGAACGCCGATTCCAGGGCTCTGCATCGGCGCTTCCATGTGTCCTGGCAGGATGGTACTCGGCGGCCCGGGCTATTTGGCCGCGAAGGTCGTGGCAGCTCGTCTGGCCTCCCTGGGTTCGCCTCGCCGTAGGTATTTGGGGCCGAGGCTCTTCGGCGAACAGGCGGCGCGCGGCTGCTGGGGCACCTGCCTGCTAAGCAGGCCCGCCTGCGAGTGCAGGCCCACTTTCTCTGCCTCGCGATGGCTGAGAGGTTCAGGTGGCAGAAACGCGGCACAGGGTTCGCAGTCGCGCGGCTCGGCAGGAGTTGCGCGCAGCCTTGGGTTTTTAATAAGGGACGGCCGGCGTGCGGGCCTGCGTTAGGCAGCCGGGACTGCCTGCGGAGGCAGGCCTTAGAGTGGGCAGGAAGGTGTCGATCTATGAATCGTTTTTGGCTTTGGTTTGCGGTGGTGCTGCACCTGGGCATGTTCGTCTGGCCGGTAGTGCTCTTCGTGCGCGCAGATCGCGAAAGCGTGCGGCTCGGCATTGTGGCTTTGTCCTGTGCGTTGGCCGCAAGCCTCTGGCGTTTTGGAGCAACGCCACCGGGAGTGTGCTGTATGGACCAGGCCGAGAACATGCGGCTTTTTTACCTCGAAGGTAGATGGGCTTGGCTTTGGCTCGAACGGCGGGCGTATGCGTCCCAGGGCTTCAGCTTTCTGCCTTTCTATCTCGCGAATCTCTGGCTTGGGAATTTCTACGGCGAGCGCATCGTGGGCCTGATCTGCCACCTTCTTCTGGTGCTGGGCGGCGCGGCACTGCTGCCGCGGCGCTGTCTTCCCGCCGGTCTTGCTCTCTTGGCCGTATCTCCAACGGTGCTTTGGAACTCGCGCCACTATGACGGCACGATCCTGTTGCTGCCAGAGTTGGGGCTCATTGCGGCTCTGGGCGCGTTGCAGCGCAAGGAGAGCACCGGGGCGACAATAGCTGCGGGAGTATGTCTCGGATATTTGTCCTGGTGTTACATGCCCGCGCGTGTCACATACCTGTTTCCCGCATTGTGGCTCTGGCGGCGCCCGACGCGGGCCCTGGCGACATACGGGGTGCTCGCGTTTTGCCTGACCCCGCTTTTTCTAGTTCCCGCGTACACGAACCAGCCGGCAGAGTGGCGCCTTTTGCCGGGGCACGTGGGCATTGCGTCGTATCAAATCCCTTCGGTGCGATACGCGGCGCAGAGTTTCCGTAGTCTCGTAGACCCTCGGGCTGGGGCTACCGCCACGACCTCGTATAGCGGCGCGCAGACACTCCCTTGGCTCAGCATTCCGCTCATCGTAGCAGGTTCGGTCAAAAGCCCGTTTGGCATTGCGGGCCTCGTGGGACTTGCGCCAGACATCTTCTCGTCTCATGAACCTGCCAAAAGCCACCGGCAGTTCTTTTCCTTTTTGCCCTTCGTTTTTGCAGCGGCGCGAGGCTATCCCTGGCTCGGTGGCGGGCCTGCCCTAGCAGGCGGGGGAGCGCAGGCGCTTCTAGGTCTTGCGGTGGCCGCAGAGGGTCTTTGGCGTTGGGTGCGGCTCGTAACTCCCGTGCGCTCGATGATCTGGCGGTGGCCCAACGGCTATTCCGGCCTCGACCCCTGCAATCACGTCGAGCCACCGCCTGAATGGTGCCCACGTTCGCGGTGGAATTCAGGAACTGGGTGACCGTGGCGCTGGGGGTGGGCGAGACCAGTGGAGCTGCACGTGAATTCTGACGGGTACCAGGTCTCAGTGGCTGGCACTTTCGGGAAGACCTGAGTTCGCTATTACCCGCCTGGTGCCCAGCGTAGGGAGGCGGGAACCTGCTTGCGCGGAGCATCGACGCACGGCAGGGTGGTGAAGGTGCCAATACAATTTCGGGCCCGGACATACTAGGCAGGTGCCCAACGGCAGCGTGCAGCGGCCGGCCCCGGGCCCGTTGGTGCACCGGATGTCGGCGGCAGGGGCGCGCCTTCATTGGGCCCGCTGGCGGTCCTGGCTCAAATCTCGGTAGGCATGGCGGGCTTCGCCCGGGTTACGATCGTGCTCGCTTGGGGGGATCGGGACGCTGAAGCGCCGCGGATACGGTGCGGATTCAGGCCCTGCTGGGAACGGCTTTCCGCGTTCTCTTCGGGGCGCTCGTGCCGATCGGGCTCTCGCGTGAGCAGGCTTGCACCACCAACTCAGCCTCCGATTGCAGCAGGGTTTCTCCTCGGCGTCTTCGTGTTCTGGTTACTCGCACTACGGCGAACGCTCCTGCACCTGCCGCCAGACGGCCAGACAATCTTCAATCCGCCGGTCGCACGGGTCATTCACGCACTTTTCGTCGTCGTTTCCGGCGCTCTAGCGCTCGCGGCGTCGGGTGTGACCGATGGAGTGGCAGCAGGCCTCTTTTTCCTGCCGCTCCTTCGCCTGCTCGGTTGCGCGGCCCTGGGTTTTGTCCGGCTCCTGTTCGTGCACCCGGGTTCCGGGGAGGACACCGCAGAGTGCTCGCCCGGCCTTGGTTCTCAAGGACACGAAAACAAACTCTCGCAGAGCAGGGGCCCAGCGCGCAACCGCGGGGGAGGCGCGTGAGCCGAAAACCTCCGACTGAGCTGGTTTGGAGCGCCAGGCTTTTCGAATCCGCAATAGGTGCTCGCCCTGCACGGCCCGCGAGAAATCCACAGCCGGTTCTGGACCGACGGTCCGTTTCGGCAGGTCCTCTTTTGACAGGTTGGTACCAGTCTCCCTGGCGCTGCGGCGGCGTTTCTGGGCGACATGAGCTTTGTGTCCGTGCAGGGAGCTGCGCCCGGTCGCTTCTCGTTTCTGCCTGCCATTCAATCTGATCCTTCTGTCCCGCATCGACCTGCGCCCCAGTCGTTCCCGCAGGGCAGGGCCGCGCCGCGGGGCGTCGTCTGCGTCGTGGCCAAAACAATACGAGTCACCTTGGGCCGCGGGATGGAGGCGGGACGCCCCGACCGGGGCATCCTCCAGCAACGCCGGCACGCCGCGGGTCATAAAGCGCTTGCGCCACCGCCGCACGGTGGGCCGACTCGTGCCGACCTCTTGAGCGACGCGCCGGTTCGCCAAGCCTTGTGCCGCCAATAGCACGACGCGGGCGCGCCTGATGGTGCGTTGCGGCGACGTCTGTGCCCCGACCCACCTCTGCAGCGTCCGCTCGTCCCCTCGCGCAGCTCCAAAGCCGTCGCCGATTCCCACGTCCTCGCCTCCTCTATCACCGCGAGGATGAATGTCAGGCAGCTCTCCGTATGGCGGCCTGGCCGTGGCCAGCGCCCGGAGGACCATCGAAGCCGGGCCGAGTACCGGCAGCGGCTGCGTGATCTGCAGACCGAGATCGCCGAGGCGGAGGAGGCCAACGACGTGGGCCGGGTGCAATGCCTGTGGGATGAGGTGGAGGCGCTAGAGGCCCAACTCCCTCGACGCAAAGACAGCGGGGATCTGGAACGCCTCCGCAAGCGGGTGGGTAACGCCATCACGCGAGCGGTGAACCGGCTGGCAAAGCTGGATGGCGGCCTGGATCAGTATCTCCCTGGCATCCGCTTCAAGGGCATGTGCTGGCGATTCGAGCCGCCGCGTCGGACTGAATCCTGACGCGGAAAGAGAATGCCTGGCCCAGAACGCCAAGGCGCAAAGGAGTACGGCCAAAGATCATTGCGATGGATGGCCTGATCCCCCAGCCGTGAGGCTGAGGAAGCGCTACCGGCCCCACTTCTTCGTGTCGTTCTGGCCGGCTTGGCGCCTTTGCGCGAAACGTATTTTCGGATTAGGGCGAAGTGTAGCGGATTGGGGCGAAGTGTAGCGGAAGAATCAGCGAGGCAGCGGCGTGTTCATGGCACTTCAACCGGTTCTCCGTCTTGGCGGTTGGTGATGGCCTGGATGGCCGCAGATAGGAAGTCGCTGGCGTCCAGGATTTCCATCAGGATGGCGCGACCGTCGGCGGTGAAGTGCACGATGACCGGTCCCGCTTCTTCGGCGTGCTCGATGGTGTCCTCGGGCAAACCCTGGTCGACAGTCAAGATGTCGTCGTCCTTATCGTATCGGAGGTTCATCCCGACCTCGGATCGCGGTGGTGCGAGGCACGGCGTTGCTTGTTTGGCAGCGGCACCGCCGGGCGCCGAAGGCGGGTCAGGACGGCGTCACGAGAAGCTTGATCAGCCCGAAAAGCACCGCAACTTGGCCGATCCAGAAGAGGAACATCCACTTGATGAGATCGGCTTTGGTCTCGGCGATCTGCGTCCCGAGATCGGCTCTGAGCTGGGCGATCTGCCTCTCCAGATCGGCTCTGAGCTGGGCGATCTGCTTCTCCAGATCGGCTCTGGTTTCGGCGAGGTCCGCCTTAGTGGCGAGGTCGCCGCGGGCCTGGCGGGTGCTGTCTTCGACGTAGTCGATGAAGAGGCGCGCATCTTCCTCCCCCAGGTGGGCTTTGAGGGCCTCGTAAGCCCGCACGGCAGTGGACGCAGCCATTGCGCAGAGGATAGGCGTGCGAGGTGTCGGGAGTCAACCACCGCGCGCCTGGTCGCAGGCCTACCGCTCAGCCTCCCGGCGGCGGCAGCGAACAGGCGTGAATCTCGTTGCGATCGAACCGCCAGCGACGCGAGCGCCCTTTGCCGTGCGCCGACAGGCGCTGGATCTCGTCGCTGTCCTGTTGCGCGTCGGCTTGGCCCGCAACGCTTTCGGGGTACTCGCGGGCGAGTTGGCCCGGTTGATTTTCAACATTCGTAACTTCCCTGGGAACAGGGGTTGCCCGTCCAAGCCCACAGCCTCCCCGACGCCCACGCCCGCACCCTGGTGTCGGCCGTGGGCTCGGGCAGCGGGTGTTCAGCGTATTCCGCTCCGACGATCCCGAAA
>JBBIUR010000060.1:0-16835 GCA_037440145.1 Myxococcales bacterium
CTGAACGTTTGGTATCTTGCTTGATGCAGCGTGTCAATAGGACCCCGCCGCGGTGCGAACGGCGAAGCGATCGGCGGTGAGGGCCCCGCGGCCGGTCACCCGTTCGCGCCGAGGGTCAGCGAGCCAGAAAGAGTGCCGTCAGATACGCGCGGGGGCCCGCAGCGGCCATTCCGACTGCGGTTTCCGTATAGCGCGGATTCAAGAGATTGGCGCGGTGTTCGGGGCTCGCCAGCCAGGCGGAGATCGCCTCGGCGGCCAGGGCGGAGGAACTCGACACTCCGAATCCCTCTAGGAGGTTCTCGCCCACCGCCCGCCAGGCAATTCCCCTCTCCGTCAGCCGGTCGCCGGCGGTCTGGCCGCGGTCGTCGCGGTGGGCGAAGAACCCCAGTCGGAGCATGCGCTCGCTGTGCGAGCGCGCCAGAGCCCGCACTGTGTCTCCCGCGTAGCGCAAAGGCGGCAGCCCATGCTTTGCGCGGACGGCGTTGACCTCCGCCAAAAGAACCCTCTCTGCTTCTTCCGCCCCCGCGAAGCTGCCCGCTGCGTCCAGCCGGGCCGCCGCGGTTTGTGACCACGCGGGCGAGCTCAGTACGGCGAGTACCAGAGTTGCGGCGACTGCGATGAGAATTTCGACCAGCCGGCGAAGCACGCGGTTTCAGGGCAGCAACCCAGGTGCCAACGCAAGCGCCTCCTGCTGCCCCGGACTGAGCCGGAACTGGCGGGTGAGCCCCCCGCTCCTTCGGCGGCGCAACAAGGCCGGTGCGGCGGGCCTCCGACACGCCGCCGGAGGACCCAGCGAGGGCCTTACCGCCGCCCTGGGCGGATGACCACGCGCCGATGGGGCTCGCGCCCCGTGCTCTCGGAACGCAGGCCGTAAGCCTGGGCCAGCTCGTGCTGCAGCCGTCGGACATTTGCTCTCTGCGGGGAAAGGGCCACCGGCGAGCGCGTCGCGATCACGTCGGCGATGGCCTCCTTCGCTTCGCGGAGCGCTTTCTCTTCTTCGGGGTTTGCTCCGGGCAGGTCGAATAGCGACCGCAAGAACTCCACCACCTTCGCGTGCGAGTTGCCGCCGATCGCGTGCACCACGGCATGGGCGGGGGTCAGCTCGCGTAGCTTCTTCGGCCGTTTCTTGGCCAGGGAGTGCAGCGTTACGATAACGTCTGCCTCCGCTGGGTCGCGGCACACCACTGCGTTCACCCCGAGCTCGCGAACCGCTTTTTCCATCCGCGACCGGCTCACCGCATACGGAAAGAGCCGCAGCGGTCCGCGGCGCTGCGGCGCTTCCCGGGAATCCGGTGCGGCGCCCTCCGGTGGCCCCTCGACCCGCACCGACCCGTCGGGGCATCGGACGCGCACCTCGGGCGCAGCCGGCCAACCGCGCAGAACCGCGTCCACGACGGCCGCGACGTCTCGGTGAACTGCAAGGCGGTTCTGGTCGTGGATCTCGATCAGCACGTCGAACGTCGGCGCCGCCCGCCGCTCGAGCACCGTTTTTTGTGTCCCCCGTCGCCTGGCCTCCTCGTCCCCTAGCGTCACGGGCTGGATGCCGCCGATCAAGTCCGCCAGGGTTGGATTGGCGATTAAGTTCTCGAGCGTCGTGCCGTGCGCGGTTGCAATGAGCTGGACGCCGCGTTCGGCAATCGTGCGCGCAGCGTGCGCCTCGGCCTCCGTGCCGATTTCGTCGATCACGACCACCTCCGGCATGTGGTTCTCCACCGCTTCAATCATGACCGCGTGCTGCTGGTCCGGCGAAACCACCTGCATGCGGCGCGCCCGGCCGATCCCCGGGTGAGGGATATCGCCGTCGCCCGCAATTTCATTGGAGGTGTCCACGACCACGACCCGCTTGCCGAGATCGTCTGCGAGCACACGCGCCGCCTCGCGCAGCAACGTCGTCTTTCCCACCCCAGGCGGCCCGAGCAGCAGAATGCTCTTTCCCGACTCGATCACGTCGCGCACGATCTCCACGGTGCCGAACACGGCCCGCCCAACTCGGCACGTCAGGCCGACGATTTCCCCGAGGCGGTTGCGGATGGCGGAGATCCGGTGCAGTGTCCGCTCGATCCCAGCGCGGTTGTCCTTGGCGAAGGTCCCGACCCGGCAGGCGACGTAGTCGATCTCGTCCCGCGTCACGGGCGCCGCCGAGAGCAGGACGCCGCGCGTGGGAAAGCGGGCCTCCGGGCACCGGCCGAGGTCCATGACAACTTCGATCAACGTGGGCAGTTCCCGCAAGCTTGCCACTGCCTCTCGAATGCGCGGCGGCAAGACGGCGAGAAGCAGGTCGAGGTCGTCGGTGACCCCAATCCCAGATCGCTCAGGGACCTCCGCACTCACGGCACTCGCCCCGGCGCAGCGTCCGCGCAACCCGCCCGCTCCGCGACTCCCTTCGCCCATCGCGCCGCTGCACCGACAGCCTGGTGGAATAAGCTCGACTCGCGCTTGTAAAAGCCTTCCGTGTGAAAAGAATCCTCCAAGGCTAGCAGCGCGTAATCCAAATGATGGCAAATTTCGTGAAGGAGGGTGCGCAGGAAGGTTTTGAAGGCAACCACCTGTCCGCGTTTAGCCGTCATCATCCATACGCGGATGGCGGCGGCAGCGCGCTCGCCCCGGCCTGCCACGTACAAGCCGTGCAGCTCTCCCCGCATGTTCGCCGGCCGGCGCCCGCCGACGGCGACCCGCACCGGGGGGACCCGCAACGTCCGGGTGATCCCGTCAGCCATTGCTTGCGCCGAACACGCGACCTGCTCCCGGTCCCCCGCACAAAGCGCGCGCTGCAAGCTCGCGACGGACCGCCCCAACGCCAGGGTGGGTGCCAGGCGCACCGAGGAGACCGCGTTGCTCCGATCGTAGGTACGCTGTTGGGCGCGCGACAGGCGATGCCGAAAACCCGGCATTTTTTGCCTTTGCAACACCTCGCTCCCGCTGCTGCCCACCCGACCAACCCTTCCGCCCGCCTCATAGAGACCCGCAACGACACTTGTCAACCCGAGTTTCAGCGTGCGTGCGCTACCGGGACGCTTCTTTCGGACTCGACCCCGGGCGTTGACACCCCGGCTTCCCGAGTGGTTGAGTGCTCACGTGCTGCGAAATCCCCGGCGACGCGTCGCCAAGGAGCCCGATCGGTGTCGAGCTGGATCGACGAGATGAGGGCAGTCTTGCCCCCCGAGCGATTTTCCACGCGTCCTTCCGACCTGGAAGCGGCCAGCCGGGACGAGTCCACTTTACCGCCAGCACTTCCCGAAGCCGTGGCTTGGCCGCAAACTACCGAAGAGGTTGCGCGCCTCGTGCGGATTGCCTGCCGGCACGGGGTGCCACTCACCGCGCGGGGTGCCGGTTCGAGCCTGGAGGGAAACCCAATCCCGGTTTCCGGCGGCGCAGTGCTCGATTTCACCAAGATGGACCAGATCGTCGCCGTCGACCCGGAAAATCTCGTGGCCCGCGTGCAGCCGGGAGTGGTCTACGAAAAGTTGAACCGCGAATTGCGCACGACCGGTCTCTTCTTCCCCCCGCATCCCGGAGGCAGTGCCGAGGTCGCTACCATCGGGGGCATGGTCGCGAACAACGCCAGCGGAATCTACTCCGTTCTTTACGGCGGAACCCGCGAGTTCGTGCGCGGCGCCGTGGTCGTCACGGGAACGGGCGATGTCGTGCGACTGGGAAACCCCTGCCGAAAGAGCTCTTCCGGCTACTATCTGGTCGGGCTTCTCGTCGGCTCGGAGGGGACGCTGGCGCTGGCGACGGAGCTCACAATTGCACTGGTCCCGCTGCCCGAATCGCGGCGCCGAGCCGCATATGTGTTCCCCGGCGACGCAGAGGCATCGGCCGCCATCCGCGACGCCATGCGCTGGGGAGTGCGACTGGCAGCTGCCGAGTTCCTGGACCGAGACTGCGTGCGCGCGACCAATAGCTTCCTCGGCGACTCGCTCCCCGAACACCCGACCGTCCTGCTCGAGTTCCACGGGACACCCAGCGCGGTGGGCGAGAACCGGGCCGCCGCCGACAATCTCTGCCGCGACCGGGGCGGCTGCCCGATGGTCGACGATGGCCGCGTCGACCGCGCATGGGCGGCGCGGCACCGCGTCACCCGGGCGATCCAAGCTCTCCGGCCAGAGGCTCAGATCGTTCGCGCCGACGTCGCCTTTCCGGTATCCCGCTTGTCCGACGTTCTACGAGAAGCAAGGCAACTGGCGCGCGCGCGGCAGATCCAACTCTACGCATTCGGGCACGCCGGCCTCGGAATTCTCCACGTTCTCGTGCCCGCGGCGCGTGCGGATGAGGCGGAGTGGAGGGCAGCAACGGAAACGAAGAACGCTCTCATCCACGCCGTGCTCGCGATGGAGGGCTCGGTCTCCGCGGAGCACGGCATCGGCCTCGGCAACCGCCCGTATGCCGCAGCGGAGCACGGACCCGCACTGGCCCTCATGCAGCGCATCAAGCAGGTTTTCGATCCGAACGGGATCCTCAATCCCGGCAAGATCTGGGACCCCGCGGGACACGGATACATCTGACCCCCACCCTGCCGTGCAGGGCTGGCGCAGTTTACTGCGCCGGCAGTATCTCGCGCTGTGGAGGGCTCGAAACCGATGGAGGCGAGGGCGTGGGCTGCGCACCCCAGAAATTTCTCGACTTGGCTTGGTTCAAAAGAGCCAGGCGCACCTTTTCCACGAGCCGCTGCTCAGTCTGGATCCTGCGCTCGATCTCGCGGAACTTCTCGAGCGAAATGCCGTGCTGGCGCACGGCCTCCTCGATCGTGAGATCGTGGTCGGCCTGCATCGCGCTGTAAACGTCGATGTAGAGCTGGAGTTCGGCTCCGCTGACCTTCGGCGCCGCCTCGCTCTCGTCCGCCTCTTGCGCTGCGGGCCAACTGGCAACGTAAGGCCCAGTCGCCACCCCCCACACAAGCCCGCACACCGCGACAACCGTGCGTCGATTCATTCCAGCCCCCGCCGCGGCCGCCTCATGCCTCGGAACCTGAGCGCGCCATCGACTCCCACATCCTGTCCGTGCCCCACCGGGCTGTCAAGGCGCCCTGCTCCTGCCCGCACCTCGGCGCAGCTGCGCTCTGAAGCACACCTCACATTGCCACCCCGCAGCGCCCCAGGCCGCACTCAGAAACCTGCAGCCCGCGGTGAGATCCAGAGAGGCGTTTTCAGTCGCTCCGCGCCCCGTCCGCTGCCTCCTCCGGCGGCTCGGCCAGCAATGCTTTCAACTTTTCGCGGATCGACTCCACCGACCATCCGAAGTGCTGGCACACGGCGATAAAACTGAAGGCATGCCGGTTATCGTCGGAAAGGAAATAGCTTCGCGCCTGCCGTCTGTCCACCGGCTCCCGGCTGCGCAGATCCCAATATGCTGCCTCGAAAACAGCGAGCAAAAGCCTTTCTTCCGGAGTCAACAAACGGCGGTGCTCTACCGCCACGGACTCATTGACCACCATGACCTCTCTCCCCCGCTCGCGCCCGCTTTCCCTGCTGCTCCTCCTATCCAAAGGGCGCGACGCACAGTGCTGAGTGACCTCGTCAACTTTTTCGCCGAACGGCGGAAAGCAGTCAGCTCACGCGCCCGCGCCGGCCAAGGCTGCGCGCGCCGTCCCTCCGCCGAGCGCCGCTTCTAGCACAACACCGCTAGCATTGTCACAAGGAAAATTCGCAGCCAAACGGTTGACCGAACGCATCGCGATCCGCGGCCCTTGCGCCTCTGGCTCGCTCCTGCCATAGGTCGGGGGAATGCGCCGAAACGCGCCCATGACAGCTCCCACTGGTGGTCCTCCCGCAGGGGCCCCGCACGCGGCGGTCCTGATCGTGACCGACGGGGCGTGTCTCGGCAATCCAGGGCCGGGCGGATGGGCTTACTGGATCGAATTTCCAGGCGGCAGAATCCGGAAGGACTGCGGCTCCGAACGATCGACTACGAACAACAGGATGGAACTCACAGCCGTGATCCGCGCTCTGGAACGCCTGAAACACGCAGCCCGAAGCGCGCACCCGCCGCGGCGAAAAGTCCGCGTTCTGACAGACTCCCAGTGGCTCGCGTTCTGCGCCTCAGGCAAGTGGAAGCGAAAGGCCAATCTCGACCTGTGGGAGCGCTACGAGCGCGCAGCAGCGGGGATGGAAATCGAGTGGGAGTGGCAGCCTCGGAACGTCACGGAACCGATGCGCGAGGTGGACCGGCTGGCCAAAGCAGCCGCGGCCCGCGCGTGCTGAGCCATGCGCCGGCCAGCCCGTGCTTGCTTCCACACTGCTTACGGGCGCGCGTACGTACCCATCAACTCGGCTTCTTCGAGAACATGCCCGCGCATGGCTTCCAACACCCGCGCGCGATCGGCCTTGGGGCCGACCGCTAGCGGTGCGTCGAGCGCGTAGAGGCGGAAGAAGTACCTGTGCCGAGTGCCCCGCGGCGGGCATGGCCCTCCGTAGCCCAACCGCCGAAAATCGTTCATGCCCTGGCGCGTCCCATCCGCTAGCTCCTCCACCTCGGCGACTCCCTCGGGGAGCTGGCGCGCCGAAGCGGGAATCCCGTGGGCGACCCAATGCACCCACATGCCGCCGGGCGCGTCGGGATCTTCGCAGAGAAGCACAAAGCTCTTCGTGCCTTGGGGCACACCGTCCCACTGCAGCGGGGGAGAAACATCGGCCCCGTCGCACGTGTAGCGCCGCGGGATCTCCCCTCCCGCGCTAAATGCACCGCTGCGCAAAGTTAGCGCCCAGACGGCATCCGCTCCGGACCAAGCGAAGGCGACCAAGGTGGCACAGGCGCCTACCCAGCCAAGGCGCCAACGCACCCGACGTCCCGCTCGCATCGCATGCCCTCCTCTCCGGCAACCTGTCCGCTCCCGGGGATAGCGCTGCCCCGCAGTGCCATCCCGCCACCGGACGCAATCAACTAGCCGATCTGCCGTGGAGATTTCCAGGCCCAGGGTTTTCGCCAAGTAGCCGGCAGCCTGGTTTGACTTCACCCCCAGGCGTCTCTATTTTTCGACGCGCTGCTGCACACACCCTTGCCATGAAGATGATCCTGCCGCCCCTGAGGGAGCGCCGCGCGATCCACCGTGCGCTCTGCGACTTTTTTCGCACCCACCGGGTCGGGCACTTCAATCGGGCCATTGCAGCAATCTGTCGCTTCTACAACTTGCGGCGCCCCCGCGTGGAATGGTTCGAGTACATCGACTGGGGCAAGACGGGCGGGAAAACCTATGAGGACGGCAAAGTGCACCTCGTCCATCCGGAAAACTGGAAGCGGGGGCGGAAATACAATTCCGAGCGGCAATGGGTGAACATGGTTTACCACGAGATGGGACACTACATCTTTTGGGCAGACGCGGAGCGGAAGGCCGACACGTTTGCCCTGCGCATGGTCCGGGGCCTGAACCACGGGCGAAACGGCGGCAAGGAAAGCCCGCGCGGCATCCGCCGCAGCCGGCGGAGCAGCACTGCCGCCCGCCAGCAGCGTACTTAGCAGCGCCATGCCCCCACGCGAGGAAAAGCCCACCGTGGAAAACCGCTGGTGGGCCGAGGTCGGCAAGGCGCAAGGAGGGCCGCCCCCAGCGAAAAAGGGCGCGGGACTGGTCGGGGACAAGTTCTACCGGGTGGCGGAGGGCTACGACCAGCAGCAGGCGCTAGAGAATCTGACCGACCTGAACCTGCGCTTGATCGAGCAGGCGCGTCCGGAGGAAGGGCGGTGGGCATATATCCAAATGCTCGACGAGCGGGTTCCGCGCCGGGAAATCGAGCGGATTCAGCGGGAGGTCCACCTGCCCGGATACGCGCGCGGAGTCATCGTCGACTGCGGGCGCAGCTTGCGGCTGCTGGTCACGGGAACGCCGCCGGGCGAGCGCGTGCTCGACCTCACCCTCGTATCCCATCCGTCGTTTGACTGCTGGATCGGTCGGGAGTGGGTGAAAGAAGAGACCTACCCGAGTACGGCGATTGCCTTGCACCGCTTCCGGCGCCAAATCCGGTATTACCTGTCGCCGGAGTCCATCGCGGAGCAGGAGGGAATAAGACCTCGCGCATAGCACGCGATGCGGGGGCGATCCGAGGGCACCGGCGGGCGCGTTCCCACAGGCTTCGCAGCGAGCTTCCGCGGCGAAAGCACGGGCCCTGCGCCTATCGCTGCTGCACCAGGCGCCGGTTCGGGGCGCGGCGCCGCGGCGTCCCGGCCGGGTACTCCCCCTCCCCATGCCAGAACTTGCGCACGCCGAAGTAATAGCAGCAGGCCTCGCTGTCCAGGTCGTTGCCGAACGTGCGCTGCCGCCCGTCGCGAAACATGATGCGCACGAGACATGTCCCGCCCGGCACACGAGAGGTCATCTCCTCGACGACCACGCCGTCACCCCATTCCCCGTAGTGCTCGTGAATGACCCGATCCCCGAGCCGCAGATATAGCCTCCTCTCGCCCATGCTAGCTGCCAACGCGCCTCCCGTGTATCACAGCTCAGGGGCTGGGGAAAAGCAGCTGCACGAAGTCAGCGGTGGCCACCGATCCTCTTCGCTTCCAGGCCGTGCGGCTCGGCGGACGTCTCGTCGTCACTTCGGCGCACTGGCATCATGTATCGCGTGCGGTGCCCTCGCGACTTCACTGGCCTTACTAGCTTCCGGCTGGTCGCACGCTGAGCCTCTGCCGCCCGATCTGGCATCTGTCGAAGGGCGCGCCCTCCCCTCACTGTTAGGCGCTCCCGTGCCTGGCCTGGGCGCCTGGGCAACCAAGGCCGGCTATACATACCCCGTCTTGCTGCAAGTCGACGAGCGCCTGGGTACCGAGCCCTTCGCGCCATTTGCATACGAGGGCGGCGCGGAGCCGCGACCCGACCCCGCGCGGGGTCTCGATGAAAACGACGTGGTTCTCCTCGACGCGCAACAGCCCGGCGATCGAGTTCCACTCCCCGGATGCGTGGAAGTCGAGGTGCGCAGCGGTGCCCGCCACGGCTGGTTGTACCTCGGAATCGGAGCGGGCGACGGCCCTGGGAGCCCGCTGCGTTTCGATGCTGCGGAGGGCCTGGTACGCGGCGCGGAGTACGCGGTAGGCTTCGCCCCGGAGGGTCGCGCCTGGCTCGACCGGCTCATGTTGGGAGGGAGTGAAAATCTGCTCGACCGCACGAAGGTCCGGCTGCGCCTCGACCTCCGCGCCGGCCTGGGCAGCGTCGAGCGCAACGAAGAAGACGTGCGCGCGCGGACGACGGGGCTGCACGTCGGGCCGTTGCGCATCGCCCGCGAGATCGAAGTTCGCGGGCGAATTTTCGGAAACCTCTACAGCCGTCCCGTGCGTGACCGTTTCCTCTTCTACCGCAACGGTTTTACTATCCCCACCAGAGTGCAACTTCCCACCGCGGCGCGGGCACTCGTGCGCCGCGCTTCTCTGCGAATCACCATGGACTTGCGGCCGCCTGCGATCGGGAAGGCAACGTTTGCGGCCTCGCCGGGCGGCCATCGCGAAGTCACGGGTTCTGGAGGTGTAATCGCCAGCCAAAAACCCCTGCAGTGGTACCTGCTGCGAGTCGGCCCCGTGGGGTTGCTCGGATGGCTCGACATCGATCCCCCGGCGGGAGCCGTAACCCTGTACTATCGCGACGACTCCCGGCATCCCGACCCGCCGGAGACCCACCCCGGCGAGATCGGCCACCACGGCTTCCTCTATCGGACCGGGAGTCTCGTACCGACGGGCCTAGTGCACGTAACGAGCAACGCGTGGGTGATTGGTGGCGAGGTGTTGCGAGACCCAGACAGAGCCCGAGAACAACTCCAAGCCCGTGCCAGCGCGGAGGTCCACCAATGACACGCTCACTCTATCTCGCCTACGTGTATGCGTCCATCGGGCTATGGACGCTTTTGGTCTTCCCCTCTTCAGTGCTTGTAACGCTGGTCACTGGATCCCATCGGATCGGACATCGCGTGCACGCTCGTTTCTGGGGCCGCGCGATCCTGGCGAGTTGCGGCGTGCGCCTTCGCGTGCACGGCATGCACCACCTCGACCCAAAGGGCACGTATGTCTTCGCGATCAACCACAACTCCCATTTCAGCGGCTACGCAGCAGCCGCCGCCCTGCCGCACCAATGGCGAGCGGTGCTCGGAATCAAACTGCGCAAGATTCCGGTCTTCGCTTGGATCGCAATGCTCGCGGGCCACATCTTCATCGATCCGCGCAGGACGCCAGCAGCCATTGAAACCCTGAAGGCTGCGGCGACAAAGATCCGCACCGGTCTCTCCGTCCTCATCTTCCCGGAAGGCCGCCACCACGATGGCGCCGGGCTGCTGCCCTTCCGCAGCGGAGGCTTTCACCTCGCAGTTCAGGCTCAGGTACC
This sequence comes from Myxococcales bacterium, assembly GCA_037440145.1. Classification (GTDB taxonomy): domain Bacteria; phylum Desulfobacterota; class Binatia; order HRBIN30; family BPIQ01; genus JBBIUR01. The sequence continues at coordinate 10,295 of JBBIUR010000060.1, forward strand.
AATTGCCCCCCTGGTCGCCGTCGAGAGGCGAAAACCGGGAGGCGTGGGGATCGTGCACGCAGTGGATCTCTACATAGAACCGCCTGTGCCGACTGCGGGGTGCACCGCCGCCGACGTCCCTGCGCTCCTCGCAGCCGTCCGGCAGGTCATGCTCGAGCGGCTCACCTCAGCGCAGGCGTGAGCGGCCTGCCACGGGACCGGTTCCGCGGCAAGCAGCCCGAAGAGCGCCGGCGACTTCGCGCGCCGAGGACACGGTGGCGAGCAAAGGCATGATGTGCCTTACGGAGAATTCGTGGAACTCGGGCGGCACGCTCGCGCAGCAGTCCTCCGGAACCACGACGCGCAGCCCCCGGTTCACAGCGCCGCGCACAACTCCCTCCACCGCGAAGTTCGTCGACACCCCCATCACCACGAGAGTGTCGCGGCCAAGGCGCCGCAGCGCGCGCCACAGCCTGGTGTCGCGCGACGCATCTACGCCGCGGAAACGGCGCAAGATGAACTCCCCCGGGCCGGGTGCGAGAGCGGGGTGCACCTCGGCGCCCCACGAACCCGCCACTAACAGCCGTTCCCCACGAGCCCATCGAAAGATCGGCGCCGGACCGAGGTCCGACTCCGTCCGCTGCTCCTTGTTGAGGTAGATCACTGCTGCCCCGGATTCCCGAGCCGCCCGGAGGACGCGGCGGGCGCGCGCTAGCACCCCGCGCTCGCGCACCGCAGCTGCCAGTGCCCCGCCAACGCCGCCGGTCGAGATCCTGGACGCGTGGACGAGGTCGTTTTGGCACTCGATCACGAGAAGCGCCACCCTCTTGGGCACCAACTCCAGCCGCCGGCGTTTCAATGCCACCCCCGCATCCTCGGAAGAAACCCGGCTTTTCGATCTAGCGCGCCCGGGAGGGAATCGCCTCGGTCGCCCGCACCTCCGGCTCCTCGCCGCAAAGCTCCATTTCTCCCCACTTCAGAATGCGAAATTGCCGCCCGCTCCACCACACAGTGTTCCCGAAAAAGCTCGCCAGCCAGATTGCGGAGACGAATAGGTCCTTCACGAGAAGCACCGCCAGAGCAGCCGCGCGCAGACGGGTACCCAGAAACCGCCACGAAATCCAGGCGGCCGTGGCTACGCGGAGCCCCCAGAGAACGGCCGTCAGGACTATCGCCGAAGGCTCCCACCCGGCAAACAGCAAATTCGCCAGGCCCCACCAGGTCCCATGCGTGAGCACCGTGCCGAAGTACCCGCCTGGCCGCACGCTGCGAAATGTCCGCGCCCACCGCAGCTGATGTCGATACGCCCGCTTCCACGAACCGCGTGGCAGCACCGTTTCGACCATCTCGTCGCTCAGCCACAGGTCCCACCCTCGTTCCGCGATCCGGTGGCCCAGGTAATAGTCGTCTGCAAGCATGCGCGCGAGAAGCGGAAAGCCTCCGACAGCCTCGAGCGTGGAGCGCCGGAGAGCCATGCTCGCGCCAAAAGCGTACGTGGGTCGCTCGACCATTCGCGCCACGAGCACTTGATGGCAAAAGTCGGTGTTGACGAACAGCGCCTCGATCAAGGACCAGAAGTCTCCCGCGGGCACGGCGCGGTACAAACAGCTCACAAGCCCGATGCTTTGTCCCCGGAGTGGCGCCACGATCCGCCGCAGGTACCCAGGCCCGACGCGAATGTCGCTGTCCGCGATGACCAGCACGTCGTGCTTGGCACGACGGTATGCGTTGATCAGGTTCGAAACCTTGTAGTTCGTCCCGTACGTGCGACTATCGACGACTAGCTCGATGTCCATGCCGGGATGCTCCGCCTGCAGGCGCCGCACGACGGTTGCCGCCGGGTCTTTCGCATCGGCTACCGCGCACACCAGCTGAAACCTGGGATAGTCCTGCCGACAAAACGAATCCAGGTTTTCGTATAGCTCCCGGTCCAGTCCCTTCAGAGGCTTCAGCACCGTTGCCGGGGGGAGCCAACTCTCTCGCGGCTCGTTTTCTTCCCGCCGCTCGCGGAAGAACCGGCGCGCGCCCCAAACGGACGCGCCGTAAAACCATGCTGAAACCAGCATGCCTAGCCAAATCAGAATTCGCACCCCGGTGCGCAGCGCCTCGAACTCCGCCCCGTGCAACATCGCACTCGCCCTCCCTAACCCATCGGTCAGGCACGGCGCGAAAAAAAATCCCCGCCCGACCGCAACGGGTCGTCGTTCCACTATCGGCGCCCGGTTGCCGTGTCAAGGCCGCAGCGCGACTTCGCCTGCCACACCGGGCTCGCGGTGTGGAAGGCGCCCGCGCGGGGCGCGGGACGGGGATCGAAACCCTCGTCCTGATATTCCTGCCATCGCGCCGGTGCTCCGGCGCGCGAGTCCCTTGACCAGGCGGCGCAGGTGTGAGCAGGAGCTCGCGGGGGAGGGTTCCGCAGATGGAAGATCGTTCCGTACTGCTCGAAGTGCGAGGCGCGGTCGGGTACATCACGCTCAACCGTCCCGGGGCCGCGAACACAATCGACCTGGAGCTGGCGCGCCAGCTCCTAGACGCGGCCACGCAGTGCGATGAGAACCCTGACGTGCGTGCCCTCGTTCTCCAAGGGGCTGGAAACCTGTTCTGCGCTGGCGGAGACCTTCGAGCCTTCGCCGCGCAGGGCGAGGCCATGCCGCGCTACCTGAAGGACGTGACGACGTACCTGCATGCCGCCATTGCGCGGTTCGCGCGCATGGCCGCGCCGGTGGTGGTCGCCGTCCACGGCAGCGCTGCTGGTGCGGGGATGAGCCTTGCCTGCGCCGCGGATTTCGTGGTCGCCGCCGAGACCGCGCGCTTCACGATGGCATATACGCGAGTCGGCCTCAATCCAGATGGGGGTTCCACCTATTTTCTCGCTCGCATTGTGGGCTTGCGGCGGGCTCTGGAACTCACGTGCACCAACCGCATCCTCACCGCCGCCGAAGCGCGCGAGCTCGGCATTGTAACCATTGTGGTCCCAGCCGATCGGGTTTTCTTGGAAGCCACGCGAATGGCGGAAGAGCTGGCCGCCGGGCCGACGCAAGCGTTCGCCGCCGCGAAAAAACTCTTTCACGCTGGCTGGACGAACGGGTTGGAGACGCAAATGGAACTCGAAACTCGGGCGATCGCGGACACCGCGCGCACCGCGGACGCGCGCGAGGGAATCGCTGCTTTTTTGGAAAAGCGACTGCCGCGCTGGACCGGACGCTGACCTCTGCGCCGCGCGCGCCATCCAGCGGTCCTTGACTCGCCGCGCCCCCGGCGCATATTGAACCCGCGCGTCGCCAGGGCGCGCACAGAGAACCGCAAGAGCACCGACGGAGGAAGCAAGATGGACGACGAACAGCTCGCCGCAAGGTTTCGTGCACTCCGTTTCTGGAACGGCCATCGGGAGATGTCGATCGAGGACTTGGCGAGGATCCAGCCCGGACTCGGCCGGATCATGCCCGAAGTCGGGAACCGCACCTGGAAGCTCTATTACGCCGCCATGGCCGGGAACTGGCCTCTCGCACGCTTCCAGTACAAGGAGATCAAAGGCCTCCTGGAGCTCGGAGCGTTCACGCGCCCAAAACACGAAGAGGCCCTGAACCGCTTCCTCGAGAAGAACTGGAAGACGCTGGAAGGGCCGCTCGACCGAGAGGATTTTCCAGCGTTCGCCGAGGCCTTCGAGAAATGCGTCAAGGCCGCCAACGCCTACCACGAACTCAAGGGCAAACCTTACATCGTCTGGAAGCTCCCCGAGGTGCCGCCGCCCGACCTCGATCTGCGCCCGCGCGGCAACGGCAAGTAACCCGCACCCCCATCCCAGAAGCGAGTTCACCGCACGGCGTGCACGGCGGCCGCGCGCAGGACGAACGCAAACCGGGCCCCGCTCGCTGCCAGCGAACTCGCGCTACGCCCCGCCCATTGCCTCGCGCCGCCGCGGTCGTACACGAGCACGGCCACTTGCACGACCCGGCTCGACGCCGGAACTGCAACGGGCGCAGCCAGGGTGCCGGGTGCGGCCCCCTCGCGGTCCGCCGGGACCGGAAGGCCGCTCAACTGCCACCCGCCCTTAGGCTCCACTGATCGCACTGCGACCAAGAACGATTCCGCGTCCGTGAAGCCCTCCGGCATGAACTCGATCAAGGCCTCGCAACGCTCTGGCTCTCCCGCCGCGATGCGGCACAATACCACGTCCGTCTCCTCGGCCTGCACTCGGCCTTCAGCAGGCGTGCCGTCCGCGCCGAGGATCGGGACAGACGCGCCCACCACCCCGGCAGGGCAAATCGTGAGCCCCGCGCGTTCCACACACCGCCCCTGTTCGAGGGCAAGAGCAATAGCCGGATCCTCGGCCCCGACATCGAATCCGCTCGACCCGCTTCCTCCGCATGTGGCCAGCCCCACCGCCACTGTGCAGGCCACCGCCAGCGCACACAGCCTAGTGGCTATCATCCGTCGCACTCCTTTCAAAAAGGCGTCGCCGCCACCAGTATGTTGAGAAAACGCGTCCCAGCCCCCGGATCCGACGCGTACTCGCGCGCTAGGTCCGCTAGAGCGCGGTCGAGCCGCTGGTGGAACTCCGGAAGCTTTGCCGGGGGAATGTGGAGGTAGTGGTTGCGGAGGTACGTCCCGGTGTCCCGATGGAATAGAGCCAGCTTGTCGACCAAACTTTTCGCGAACAGGGCGCAAAACTCCGCTGCCAGCGACTGCTGTTCCTGTCGCTCGCGCGCCACGTAGTGGCGCCCGCGGCGACGCACGCGCCCGCCGCGAACCTCGACCAATCCCTGACGCCGCAAAATCCGCTCGACCTCGGCTGCAGCCCGGACCCCTACGGCCATTCTCCGCGCTCGCCGGTCGGACCCTTGCGCGTAAAGCCTTCGCCACTGCGCCAACGGGATCCAGCGCCCATCCTCCGGCAGCGCGGCCACGGCCTGACTCACCAAGACTGCGAGCTCCGCGTCCTCCACTCCCTCGATGACGTGGGCTCCCTTCCACACTCGGCGCAACTCGCGCCCCATTGCATGCACGATTCGATCGCGCCACAGAAGCGCCAGCAGCGCTCGCGGGTCCTCCTGGCGTATCGCCGCAAGCCGCCGCACCAGCGCTTCACTCGGAAATCTCTGGCCTTTCTCGATGTAGCCCAGCATGACTGGGTCGACCGCTCCGCCCAGTTTCTCTTCAGCGAAGCGGCGCAGTGTGTACTGCCGCCCCGAGAGCACCCGCGTCTCGTAAAACACGTCCTTGATGCCCTTCCGCCCTGCGGGAGGGAAACTCATGGAGCTACCGTATCCGAATAAAAAAAGATTGACAAGCAAACAAGATTTGTTTTATCCACCGAGGCCGGAGGTCCGCCATGGCCACGCACGCGCGATACCCCGCCCGCATGGGCCGTTGGGCTTTCTGGCTGACGTGTTGGGTAGCCGCCTGCAGCGGCAACGGCAGCCCACCCGTGGCTCCGACCGCGACGCCGCCGGGCACTTCCATCCGCACTGCTACGGCTGAGCCCACGCCGACGGCTTCGCCTTCGCCTGGGGCCACCCAACCAGCCCAGGGAGCCCGAGTCGAAGGACTCGTCGTCGTGCACCGCGAGGTTCCCGCCAGCGGGCAAGACGCGCTCGGGGTCCCGCCGGCAAGTTGGAGCGAGAACCCCGAAAACGAGCTCTTCGATCGCGCACTCGCGCACGCGACGTGGACATTGCACGGGCCGGTCGAAGCCACTGGAGCAACGGATGCCAGCGGCCAATTCGCAATCGATCCCCTGCCGGCGGGTTCCTACGAGCTGGAGTTCACCAAGAGCGTACAAGGCGATCTCATGACGGCGCGGGCTCCCCTGGTTTTGCGAGGCGGCGAGGTGCTCCGCTTGCTCGTCGAGCTCCGAGCGGGGATGAGCCGAGTCTCTGCGGCGGCGGGCGAGGCGCGCGAGATTGCGACCAGTGCGGGAACGCGAGTCCGGCTCGACGGCGGCCGCGTGCTCCAGATCGCCGACCCGCAGGTGAGCTTTGCCGACGCCGACGGCGATGGCTTTCTCGAACCCTTGACGTGCGGCGAGTTGCTCTGGTCCTGCCAAGCGCCCGGCAGCTGCGGAGAAAACCGCGAGTGCCAGTGCGCAGCGAGCTGCCCGGATTGTGAAGACTGCGGGCGTTTCGTATGCACCCCGCCGTCCGGCGAGACGCCGTATCTCTGCTCCGCGGCCGGTACCTGCGCGCGCCCCGGCGATGTGTGCGCGTGCGTCCCGAGCTGCGAGACGTGCGACGACTGCCCGTTCACTGTCTGCACCCCCTCGTGCGAGCCGCAGGAGATCGCCGCGCTCGAGCTGTCCGGGCCGGACCGCATGGCCGTGGGACAGCGCGTCGTCTTCCGCGCGTGGGCGGTCCTCGGCAGCGGCAGGCGGATGGACGTGAGCCAGCTCGTCGAATGGCGCTCGAGCGACGTGCGCATTGCAGTGGTAGACCACTGGGGCACGGTCCTGGCGCGCGCGGTGGGGGAGGTGGCGGTCACCGCAGCGCTCGGCCCGGTGGAAAGCGCCCCGCGGGGCCTCCGGGTCACAGCGGAAGCCGCTTTGGCCCGGGTCGTCGTCGTGAAC
>JBBIUR010000061.1:0-10739 GCA_037440145.1 Myxococcales bacterium
GTGCGCTTGCACGGCGGCCACCGACCTCGGAGATCGAGCCGGCGAGGGTGGCCGGGAGCGAGGGAAGAGTCATCGGGCGCGCGGGCCGAGGTGAAGCCCAGGGAAGCGAGAGCGGCGCCCCCTACCGGTGCTCCGGACTCGAGCGGTGCCCGAGGCCGGCCAAGCCGAGCGTTCGCCTACAAGAGCGCGAGCGGTGGCACCGACTCCGGTGCTCCCTGGCGGTTTCGCCGAGGTTTGTGGAAGTGCACATCGCCTCCGGATGTGGCGGCAATCGTCGACGAGCCGGAGCAGGCTCTTGCGCGGCCGGCCGCGCTCCGCGAAGACGCCGGGAGCTGCGGGAAGCTACTCCCGCCGCTCGGCGCCCTTTCCCCGCTCAGCTCCTCGCCTCGGAGCGCCGATCCATGCCCAATTCTCTTGCAGCACACAACGGTACCTCACTCGGCCGCGAGGCGGTCCGGCGGCCTAACCACCTCGATCTGATTCACGACGAAGATCCCCGGAGCGAGCCCGGCGAGGGCGCGTTCCGCGGCAGCGCGCCCGCTTTCGGTCGTTTCGCCCCGCAACCACACCCAGCCCTCGCGCACGGAGAAACTCACTGCCGAACCCGCGAGCTCGGGGCACGCAGCCAGCCGGCGCCGCACCTCGCGTGCGATTTCGCCGTCCGCCAGCCGCGCCTGTCCTAGCCCGAATCCGTCGTAGCGCTGCTCCAAGACCACTGCCCGGGGCGCGCTGAGCGCAAGGGCCGAGGCCGGGACCGCACCTTCGCTTTCGGCGGCGGCGCGAATGTGCGGCTCCCACGGTGCGATTGCGCTCGCGGTCGCCAGCAGCGCGAGTCCGCAGATCGCGCCGGCGCGTGCCACCGTGCGGGGCAGGCTGGCGCGCCACCCCCCCAGCAGGTGCGACGCGGCCGCAGGCGGCGGCTGGCTGGCATCCCGAACCGCTGCGGCGATTTCGGTCGCCAGCTCCCCCAGCACCGATCTCAGCTCCGCCTGCACCGCCGCCTGGATGGCCGGGCGCAAAAACTCCGGGTCCTGAAGCGCCGCCCGCATCCGCGCCACCTCCCTCGCGAGCTCTCCGATTTGCTCCGCTCGATTCCCGAGCAGGATCGCGCGCCACCGGTCTACCATTCCCATCCCTCTCCGCGTCGCCTCCATCCCGTACCCCCTCGCCGCGCCCGGCACCCGCATCTCGCGGCCCCGGCAGTGCGCTACGGGACCAGCGAAACAATTGTGTGGTTCCCCTCCGTCGCCAGCCGGTACTCCCGCACCGGGGCGCGAAGCTCGATCACGACGCGAGTGCTGCGCGCACCGGTTCCGGCTACCCGCACGCTTTCTACCTGCCCCCCGTTGCCCCGCACGACCCAGGGAAGTAAGCCCGACCACACCCCCGGCAGATCCACGTATATCCGCGCCTCGCCCTGCGGGCGAAACCCGTGGGCCTCCACGGGCCCGCTCGTCTCGAGAACCACCGCCGGCGGATTGCGCTCCTCCTCCACGGCGATTCCCACCAACTCCGCATCGCCGTGCGGCAGCACCACTTTGAGTTTGGCTCGCCACTCGTCGGGCGCCGGAATCGGCTCCCGCTCGCTCGCCACGGCGCTGCCACCGCGCAGATCGCGAAATTCCCGCACGGCTGTATCCCCGTCTCGGTAAACGTAGAGCGCGTATTCCTCGCCACGGACCGCAGCGAGCAACCGGGCGCGTCGATCGCCGGCCGTCGCAGCCGCCTCGGCGACCTCGGTGCCCCCCACCTGCTTTCGGACCGCGGCTGCCCACTGTCCAGCGGGAAACAGCGAAAGCTCTTCCACCACCACAACGGGCGTCACCATGGGCTCGGCCAGGCGCGCGATTTCCATCAGGTCGTCGTTCCGCAGCAAAATGCACCCCTGGGTGTCCCGCGGCACGAGCGGCGATCCGAGCCGATCGGACCCGTGCAACCAGATACCGTAGCCGCGCCGGCCGTGCGTGCGATCCCAGGCATTGGGATAGTTCAGCGGCAGTGCGAGGATGCCAAACGCGTCGGGAAGTTTCCCTCCAGGCACGACGTCGCGGATCACATACACACCCACCGGAGTCCGGCGGTCTCCCTGCCTCTGCTTCGGCCCCGCGTTCCGCCCCGTCGAGCAGGGGTACGTGCGCACTAGCTCCACATCGCTTCCGCGCCGGCGGTACAGATGCGCTGTTTGCGTTCGCATTTCCACGACGAGGGCGTAGTCGGTTCCCTCCAGGTAGATCGGCGGTGCAGCTTCCGCGGGGGCGGACTCCGGGGATCCAGCCGCGAGCGAGAGCATGGCCTTTAATTCCGGGCTCAGTTCCGCCGCTGTGGCCACCGCGCGCAACCGCTCCGCCAACAGCGGATCCGCAGCACCGCTGCGCAGCAGCGCTTGGTACTCTGCCCAAGCGCGCGCCAGGTGAAAATCAGCCAGCGAAACGCGCACCCCTGGATCCAGCTCCGCCGCCCGTTGCAGTGCGGCCTCTGCCCCCTCCACCTGGCCGTTCTGCAAGCGCAAGTAACCCACCAAGAGCTGGTAGCGCGCCGCTTCTGGATGCAACCGGGCCGCCTCCTCCGCGGCGAGCAGCGCCCGCCGCGGTTCTCCCTGTCGGAACAACCAGAGCGCCAGGTCGGCAAAACCCTCTGGGTGGCGCGGCGCGCTCTGGATGCGTTCCAGCACTCGGGCGATCTCCTCCGCGCCGCTGCCGCTTGCCGCAGCGATGCCCCGAATCAGAAAGGCAGCGGCGGCGAGCGCGGTCCCCAGAGCGATCCGCGCGCGCGACCGCTGTCCGGTCACTGCACGCCTCCGCACCCCGGACCGGTCAGGCGCCGGTAAGCCTGCATGTGCCGCTCCGCGTCGGCCTTGCGCCCGCGCTGCTCGTACAGCAGCGCGAGGTTGTAATGCGCGTCCGCCAGCCCCGGATCGCGCCGCAGGGCACGCTGGTACATCTCCAGCGCCTGGTCTTTTTCGCCGAGATCTTCCAGCACGACCCCGAGGTTGAACAGTGGCACCGGGTCCAGCGGGTCAAGCTGCATCGCGCGCAGGTAATGCCCGCGCGCCAGGTGCAACTTACCCGCGAGATGCAGCAGCCTCCCCAGGTTGATATGGGCCTCCGCAAAATCCGGATCTCGCTCCAGAGCGCGCCGGTACGCCTCCATCGCTTGCGCAGGCGATGAGGACTCGAGCTCTACTCCGAGATCGTACCAGTGGTCGGCAGTGAGCGTGCCGCCCCCCGACCGCACCGGCAGGGAGCGCACCGCGCCGCGCGCAGCCACAACGGGCGGCCGCAACTCGAGCTGGCCCGACTCGGGGTGCCAGGCTTTTCCGCCTTGCACCACCAGCACGTGGCTTCCATCGCTGCCCAAGTGAAATCTCGTGAGTTCCCGGCGGTCGGCGGCAGCGCGTTGCAACAGCCGCAAGGCTCGGCGAACCCGCCGCGGGGAGACCCCGGCATCCAGCAAGTGCTTGGTCCGCTTGAGAAGCAGCAGGTCTCCGAACGAGTACCGGTACCGCCCCCATGAACGCACCGCGCTCGACAGCAGGCCCGCGCGCGCCAGAGCACGCACCCGTGCCGGTGAGAGCCCCCTGATCCGCGCCGCATCGCGGGTGGTGAAACAGGCCCCCGTCCCCTCCATTACGTCCGCCCCAAAACCGCTGCTCTCTTATACGCGACTCGCTATCGATTGCAACTCGCGGCAAACCCGAGGAAGCACACTGCCCTTCCACTCCTCGCCCTTTCTCCCGCGCGGCGCACGGCGGCCCGCGTCACTAGAAAAGCGCGAGCTGCCTCCCTTCGCCTACGAGTTTGCGGAACTCTTGGCCGAGAAAGCGCAGCACCGCGTCGGCGACGGGGCGGATCTGATGCTCTACGTAGTGCTCGTGATCGAGCGGTGCCGTGGCTGCCTCGGCGGGTTGCGGCCCTGCCGTCGTCATCACGTATTCGACGATGCCGCCCGCGCCCCCGCGCATGCGGGCGGCGCGCACATGAGGCGGCGTGGTCTTCGTGTACGCGGCGAGATCTTTGCGCGCGGCTTTCTTGTAGACGAGCAACCCGTCCAGCTCCCCGCGGCGCAAGCGAGCCACGAACTCTCGCACAAACGCGTCCACCGGGCGGTCATGAAAGACGAGGTCGAGGAGTTGCCGCTGGAAGATCTTGCTCGCCTCCGTCCAGTCGCGCCGCACGGACTCCAGTCCGACAAACTCGATCTCCTCGCCGGCGGGCGTGGCTACAAGCCCCGCATATCTCTTTTTGCTCCCGGTCCTCCCGCCGCGGACCTCGGGCAAGAAAAAGCGCTGGTAGAGCCGCTCGAATTCGAGTTCGAGGAAACTGCGGCAGCCGAACTCGCGCCGCGCGGCTTCGCCCACAGCCGCCGTGACTTCCCGGGCCAGCGCCCCGCCGATTTCGCGCGCCCGCTCGGGATCGGGCTCGCGCGCGTCGACGAACAGCGAATCCGTATCTCCATAGATCACAGCGTACCCATGCGCGCGCACGCACTGCGCAGCAAATCGGATCCAGTACTGGCCAAAGTGGGTGACGGCGTTTGCGACCTCGGGCGAGAAGAGACGGGACGCGCTCGACCCGAGCACTCCGTACAGCGAATTCGTCAAGATCTTGATCGCGTTTGCCGCCACCTTTTCTCCTCGCCGCCCGGCGCGCTCGCGCTCGGCGGCCAGCCACTCCACGAGCTCGGGCAGGATCCCCAGCGGTGCGCGCCGGAAACAAGCACCGTTGGGAGCGCGAACGACATCCTCACCCGCAGCCGCGGGTGCGCGCACCTGCGTGAGCGGGTCGATATTGAAGGTCCGGATGATGGACGGGTACAGGCTCTTGAAGTCGAAGACCAGGATGTTGCGATAGAGCCCCGGGATCGAGTCCATCACGAAGCCGCCAGCGATGCGCGCCGCGCTCGTGCGCCGCGCGACCGAGGGGACGACCACGCCTCGCCGGTGGGCAGCAGCGAGATAGAGCGAGTCCACTGCCGCGATGGCGGCGCCGACGCGGTCGAGCGGCAGGCCCGTGAGCAGCGAGCGGCTCACGGCGAGGTCGAAAAGCCCCGTCTCGCGGAGCAGGTCCAGAACGAGCTGCGCGTCGCTCTCGTTATAGGCGACCAATTTTTCGGGTTCGCTTCGGTACGCCGCCTCGATTGCGGCTGCGCCGCCACCCACCAGGAGCTTCCCGCGACCGAGAAAGGTCTGGGCCGCGGTCTCGAGCTTGTAGTCCTCGAGCCGGACATAGGAGGCGCGCAGCAGCGAAAGCGCGTCGACGACCGCGCGCCCCCGGGCGACGGCGCGTGAGTCGCGGCCCGCCGAGCGGTCGCGGCGGATTTCCAGCGGCTCGTCTGTGCGGCCGAGCACACAGGGAATGCCGTGCGCACGGCATCGCCTCTCGATGACCGCCAGGTCGAAGTCCACGACGTTCCAACCGGTGATCACGTCCGGATCGATTTCCCGGACGCAGCGGAGAAATCGCCGCAGCAGGGCCGCCTCGTCGGGCAGCACTTCGGCTCCGCCCACGGGGCGCTCGTACGCAATCAGCACGCGCCGAAAGCCGGCGGTACACAGGGCAATCGAATAGATGCGAGAGGCATCCGGGCTCGTCTCGATGTCGAGCGAAAGCACCCGCAAGCGGGGAAACCACCGTGCCCGCTGCAGCTCGGGGTTTCGATAGAGCCTTCCCGATGGCCCCCAGGGCGCCCAGGAGCCCGCCACAGCAAAGGCACCGCGAATCTCTCGGTCGATCAGATAGCGATACGCGAAGCGGACATCCGCCTCGAAGCACGGGACGCCCGCGGCCTCCAGGTCCTCCCGCAAAGGTGGAACTTCGCGGGGCACGCCCACGGCGACCTCGACCACCGGCTCGCCTTCGAGCGTGCGCCTCGCCGTCTGTGCCACCTCGGCGCGTGGCGCACGCGCGCGAACCTCCGCAGCGAAGCGTGCCGGAACGTAAAATGCGGGGCGCACGCGGTCGTCGGCAACGAGACACGGCGTGCCGTCTTCGAGGACAGCGTACAGCTCCACCACTGGCCGGTCGCCGACCACGCGGTAGGTCGGCGTCAAAACGAAACCCCGGATCGCCTCGCGCAGGGAATCCCTCGCTATCGCTTGTAGATTGCGAACTGGCTCAGCAGGTACGCGGCCTGATCCTGCAGCGAAGGACGCCGGCGTGCTTCGTTCAGGGCATGGAACAGCTCGGCCTCCGTGACTTCCTGCTTCTGCCCGCCCGCCTCGCGCACGGCATTCAAAATGTCGTTGATCAAGCGCGGGATCTCTCGTTGCGGAATCACCAGGTCGCCCCGGCCCAATGTGCCGCTCCAGTTGGAGGCGTACGGGCGAAGCACGTGCAGGATGCTCTCGTTCAAGCTGCGGTCGCCTGCCATCGCTCGCTCCTTCGGCCCCTCTCACGTGCTGCGCCGGCCCATGAGCGTCCCGAACGGTCTTCTGTGACCAGAAACTTAACACACGCGCGCCAAGCTGAAAACTGCCAGAGCTGCGTTGCACCGTGGGGGGGGGCGTGGTAAGCGCGAAGGACAGGAGGGGCCAGCTCGATGGCCACGATGATTACGAGCGAGTGTATCAACTGCGGGGCATGTGAGCCCGAGTGCCCGAACAACGCGATCTACCAAGGTGGCGTCGAGTGGGAACTGGGCGGTGTAAAGCATCCGCCGCTTGCCCAGGACACGTTTTACATCGTCCCCGAAAAATGCACCGAATGCGTCGGGTTTTACGACCATGAGGCGTGCGCAGCCGTCTGCCCGGTGGACTGTTGCGTCCCCAACCCGGACATCCCCGAGACCGAGGACGTGCTGATCGCGCGGGCGAAGCAGCTCCACCCCGAGCGGGAGTTCCCGCCGGACTTCCCCTCTCGATTCCGAAAAGGAGGGCAGGCCGCCTCGGGTGCGCCGGCGCACACAGAGAAGCCACCTGCGCCAGCCGCCTCCGGAGCGCCGGAAGCCACAGCGGCGGCCCGAACCGGCGCAGAGCCCCGCGCCGATGCCGCCGCACCCGCGGGTATCCGCCGGACGTTTGCGCCAGCCAAAACCCCGCCTGCCGAGCCGGTGACGCAACCGGAACTCGCCCCCTCGATTCCCGATCTCGAAGAGTGGGAAATCCCTCTCGAATGCTTCCGATGTCGCGGCACTTACGGCGTGCCGTTTCGCCACTTCCGCTCCGGCGTGGTTTTCTATTGCCCCTTCTGCAACGGCTCGCTGGTGGTCAATCTCACCATGTACCAGCGCGTCTCGGATGCCTTGCGCTGCTTTCACCGGCAGTGGCGCGAAGAGTTCGAGGCATTCCGCATCCGGCGGCAGCGCGAACTGGAGGAGTTTCAGGAGCGCCAGCGCCGCACCCTGGAAGCCTTCCACGAGCACCTCAAGGCCGTAGCGCGAGAGGCGCATCCGCCCGGTGCCCCGCGGAAGCGAGCCTGGATCTTCGGTTGAGGGGCGCGGGAGAACAACCAGCCCCAGCCGATCTCCCGCAGCTCCCCGACGGGTCGGTTTTCGCTCGCCAACGGCAGCAGCCATCGGGGAGAGTACGCCGTGAACCGATCTCGCATCGAAGCAGTGCTGTTCGATTTCGGAGGCACGCTGTACGACTACCGGACCCTGGCGGCGGCGGAGCAGGAAAGTCTGGTGGAGTTGGCGGAATGGGCTGGGGTGAAAGCCGACTCCGCGGCGATCGCGCAGGCGTACCGCCAGGCAATGAAGAGGGTGTTCCGCGACTACCTCCCGCGGAAATTCTACTTGCATCGCGATCTGTACCGCGACGCGCTGCTCGAAATGTTGAAGATCTTCGGGGCAACAGCAACGAATGACATCCTGGAACGCCACCGCCGGAACCTGTGGCAGCGCCACGCACGGGATTTCGCTCTACGGGAAGGTGTGCGGGAAACGCTCGGGGCGTTGCGGCAGCGCGGCCTGCGCCTCGGCCTCGTGAGCAACATCGACGAAGACCAGCTCTCCCATCTGCTGCAAATTGCCGGTGTGGCACCTTGCTTCGATTGCATTCTATCCAGTGAGGCAGCCCGCTCCTGCAAACCCGACCGTGAAATCTTCGACGAGGCCCTTCGGCGGTGCGCTGCGGCTTCCCGCAACGCTTTGTTCGTGGGCGATACCATCGCCCAGGACATCGCGGGCGCGAAGGGAGCGGGCTTGCTCTCGGCGCTGCTGTGGCACCGAGACGACCGCGACCCACCAGCCGAGGGGCCGCAGCCGGACTTCGTCATTCGTAGCTTCCCGGATGTCGTCGAGCTCGTCGGCCGGATGTGACGCTGAGCTGCGGACCCGAGGGGCGTGCGGTGGGCCCGCTCTGGCGCACGAGCCGCTCCTGTGATAGCTGCGGTGCAGGTCGCGCTAGCTTAGGCAGCGCCTCCGCATCCTCCGTTGCTCGCGGTGCCGGCCTGTGTGCACAGCCCGAAGCCGCAAGCGGAGCGATATGGGAGAAAGTCAAAGACCAACCGGGAAGTCGAAAGCTTCCGAGAGATCCGGAGCCCAGGGCGCACCGCTGCTGCCCTGCGGAGCAGGAGGTGTATGGCTATGCAATTGACGTCGACGGCATTCCCGCACAATGGCGAGATCCCGGCAAAGTACACGTGCGAGGGGCAAGACATTTCGCCTCCGCTCTCGTGGTCGGGGGTGCCGAGTGGAGCAAAAAGTTTGGCTCTCATCGTCGACGACCCCGACGCTCCCGATCCGAAGGCCCCGAAAATGACCTGGGTTCACTGGGTGCTCTACGACATTCCGCCAACGGCACCGGGGCTTGCCGAAGGCGTGGCCAGAACGGCGCTGCCGCCGGGCACGCGAGAGGGTCTGAATGACTGGGGGCGCACGGGTTACGGCGGTCCCTGCCCCCCCATCGGCCGCCACCGCTATTTCCACAAGCTGTACGCCCTGGACACGACTCTCCGGGACCTCGGCATGCCGACGAAGGCAGCCCTCGAAAAGGCCATGGCGGGCCACATCCTGGCGTCGGCTGAGCTGATCGGTACGTACGAGAAGAAAAAGACGCGCCGCTAGGTGCAAAGAGGCTTGCGCGCACAGCGCGCTCGAAGCGGCTTGCACAGAGGCCTTTCGCGAAGAAGCGTGCTCATGCGCGCTTCTTGCACCATCCGGGCCCGCACTTTTCTCTCCCCCTCGCTCGCCGCCAGCACCGTGCCTGCACGCGCTCGAAGGACCTCGAGGGGGGAAACGCGTGCCGGCAACTAACTGGGCAGCAGGTCCGCGGCCGCCGGGTGAGGCGTCGAAGCGCATGCCGTATATGCCGCGCACATCGCCGCGGTCTTGTCGGTGTGCGGCGGCGCACCCAGTATCCGCACCACGCGGATTGGACGCTCGTGTGTGGGACGCGCGAGCTTCTTCTGCCCGACGTCGGTGCAGCGTGCCTCATTGGCCGATCCAGCCGGTGACGGGAGCGCGCACGAAGGTCTGGTGCTCGGCGCCCAGCAGGCCGAGCGGGATTCGCGGTTGCTGCGGCCCACAACAGTGCGCGCCTTCGGCCGGCGGCACGCCAGCGCGGAGACGGGCCGGCGGAGTTCGAAACGGCAGTCGAATCGAGCTAGCGAGCGCGACTGTGGCTGTCGGTGCAGCCGGATCGGAAATGGGCGGGCTGCGAGGCCCCGACGCGCGGGTACTCGCATGGCGGCGGGAACCCGCGTTCCCCGCCCTGCCTGACAGCCGATGTGCCCGCTGCAGCGGCGGCGCGCCCGAGCGCGCGCCCATCCACCGCGGCTTGATCGCTGCACCGCTCTCTGCAAAAAGCGAGAGGGCGCAAAGGCCTCCCAAAGGAGTCGCGACATGTCACAGTGCATCTTCTGCGACATCGCCTCGGGCAAAACGCCGGGGCACATCGTCCATGACACGGGCAAGGCCATGGCGTTCCTCGACATTCACCCCCTGGTCGACGGACACACGATGGTGATCCCGAAAGCCCACTATCAGCGGCTCGCAGAGATACCTGCCGACATCCTGGCCGATGTGTTCGCGGCCGTTCAGACCGTCACGCGAAAAATCACGGCGGCCTTAGGTGCCAAGGACTTCACTATCGGGCTGAACGATGGACCCGGGGCGGGCCAGGTCGTGCCCCACCTTCACGTCCACATTATCCCGCGCGTCCCCGGCGACGGCGGGGGCAACATCCATTCGATCATTCGCCGGCCGACACACGTGGGGCTGGACGAGATGCGGGCGCGGCTCCGAAACGCGCCGGCCTGAAGCGACCTGCGTTGAACTCCAGCGGAAGCGGCAAGCAGCGTCGCCTCCGTACCCGCTCAGGCCGCCTCCTCTGCCTCCAGCATTTCCGCTTCGAGACCAAGCGCCGGGGCGTCCGGCCCGAGGAGCTGTTCCCGCAGCGACTCCGGCGACAAGTCGAGCGCGTCGCACAGGTTGACGAACGAGTACGGCCACTCCCGATCGTCCGAGGCAACCCAGCGGTAGGCCTCCATGTATAGGCGTTGCTGCCGCCGACGCTTTGCGAAACGGTACTTGTAAAGGTCCAGCACCGCTTGCGTGAGCACCGCAATCGCCAGCGCCTTTTCGGGCGCAATGGCTCGGCTGCGATGCCAGAGGTCGTGAAATTGCGCCGGGAGCGCGACTTCCGGAGTCAGCGAGTCCTCGAGAAACAAGCCCGACCACATCTTGGGCGCTCCCTGGTGTGCTCGATGGTTACCGTTGTGGTTTGCCCGGTGCATCTCGTCCTTCCAACCTTTTTCGATCTCGCCGCGGCGAGTATCAGAAATAATGGTATTTGGCTCAGC
>JBBIUR010000061.1:10749-16792 GCA_037440145.1 Myxococcales bacterium
TCTAGAGGGTACTTATCATAGAGTCAGTCGGTCTACAATTGGTCCGTGGCAGCGCGCGGGGGGCACGAGCGCCCGCAGGGCAGCGGCAAACGCCGCAGGGCAAGCTCCCCGGCTCCTCGCACCTTCCCGGAGGCTCGAATCCATCTGGAGTTTCTGCAGGCCCCTCTACCTCGCTGGGGCCTGCGCAAGTGAGCGCTCCGCCGCCGCGGCCCATGCCCCGCGCCGCCATGAGCGCAGGGGCCTGCTCGAGCGCAGGTCCCTCTTGCTTCCCCAGTGGGGACAGAGCCGAGGGCGGTGTCCGCTCCACGGGGCTTGGCCCGCCGCGCCTCGAAAAAGGCGCCGCGTCACCCGCCCCTAGCCCCGCAGCCGCGACGGCCCGAGTCCGAGGGTCGGCCACGTCGCCGACCTTTCCGCCCTAATCCTCGCTTGCGCCGACAGAGCGCCCAGGGGGGCGTCGGGGGTTGCGGGAGCGGAGGTCCGCTGGCCCCGTCATGGCGACAGCGTGCCCGCTGCGGCCAGGGCTCTCGAGCGCCGGGTCGCGCTCGATCCCGGCGGTGCGGTCTACCTCGCGGTCACCGGCAGCGCAGAGTTTTTCCGGTCGCGGAAAACTCGCAAGACGGGCCACCTCCACCAGGCAAGCCGAAAGACGCTACCGCGCACTGGCCGGCTGCGCTTTGGTCAGGACCACCGAGCACGACGAGCACCTGAACAGGCAATTCGGAAGGACGAACCTGAAAATCGGCGGCTCTGGCTCGCACGCGGAACCGGAGAACGCCCGGGCTCGGGGCCGAAACCAGCACGCGCCGAACGCCGTCCGCGGCCGTGCCGCTGCGGTCGCGGTAGGTCCACCGCGTCTTCCTGCGATTCACTTTCCACCCTGCGGCTCCCCTTGCCGGTGGCGCTCCTCGGCGAACGACGCGGTAGAACGCGTTGGACCCTCCGGGTGCGTCGACTTTGAACCGAAAACCGTCGGCGAGCAAATCGACCGGCGGATCCGAAGGGGAGCCCGACCACTCGCCGCTCACTACGAGGTTTTCATCTCCAGCGGGATCCTGGTTGCGGGTAATCCGCAAACGCGGCCGAACGATGGTGTGGCCACCGCTACACGTGATGACCTCTGGTGGCAGGCTTTGCACGCTTCCCGGATCCGTGCCGGCCGACAGCTCGTCCCCGTCCAGAGCGGTGTCGCCATCGCGGTCGAGCCCGCTGCGCACTCCCGACCCCGGCGGCACGCAAGTATAGGTCCGTTCCTGCCCGGGCACGCTTGCCTGGGAGCGCAGCGCGGCGTCGGAGATCGGCGCCTCGGAAGCGCGGTCGCTCTGAAAGTCCCCCGCAGCGGTGCGGTACCAGCCCCGCGGCTCGCCGTCGAGCACGCCCTTGACGATCAGGTCGCACTCGCCTGCCGCCGCGCGGGCTGCCAACAGATCGATCCGCGGGTTTGCCACCGAGGCATTGCTCTCGGTCAAGGTGACCTGCTGTCCGACGATCGGCGCGAGGTTGGTGTCGAACACCATCAGAAACGCCTCGACTTGCCGGCGCAGCGTATCGCCGGCTGCGCCAGCAGGAAACTGGAACACCGTAGCGTTGAGGAAGCGGAATACCGTGTCCACGCTGCCGTCGTGGAGAAAGCCGAAGCCGCGGATCTGGTCGCCCTGAAACCCGTTGTTCCCGGGGTTGAAAAACGGCACGGCGTGCATGCCGAACATGCCGACCTTCTGGTACAGGTTGCGGAGGTGCGGCACCTTGAAAAACTGCGATTCGTTTTCGAACGAGGAGCGCCCGTCGGTTCCGAAAAAGCCGCTCGCGGGATCCAGCCGATGGCACCCCTCGCACTTTTGCACCGTGTCGGAAATGGGCCCAGTAAAAAAATCCCGGCCGGCCTGTTGATCCGGCGTCAGGGAATTGTCGAGCGCGCGGATCGGATTGGGTGGTGGTGTGACCTGGGGAATAAAATCCGCGAACGCCTGCATCTCCTCGTCGGCGAGCTGGTTGCGCCGCCCCAGCAGTCCGGGGAAGGCGACATTGAATTTTTTGAACGCGGCTACCTCGTCGAACGTGCCGCTGTCGGGCTGCGAGCTGGGCGCGTCGTTTCCACCGGTTCGGTCACCCCGCCAGTGCATTGGCCCATGCCCAGCCAGCCCGCGCAGAGTCTGCGTCGTCATGGGCCCCTTCATCGGGTGGAAGTCGCGGTACACTGCCGGGGGATTGTTGAAAATCGGGTTGCCAAAAGGCGCAACAAAGGGCCCGGGGTTGGTGAGAATGCTGTCGTCGGGGTTGCCGAGATCCCAGGCGAGGCTGTCCAGATCGCCAAAGACATGGCAACCGGCGCACGATGCCTCGCCGTTGCTCGACGTAAGCGCCGCGTCATAGAGAAACGGCCGGCCCCGGACGACGGAAAAGGGTTCGGGGTTGTTGAGGGGCAGGTGTTGAATCTCGGTCCGGCTCGCGAGGTCGATGACTGACACCGCGTTGTCGAATCGCGTGAGCACGTACAAGCGGCCGAGCCCTTCGTGCAACACGAGGCCGCTCGGCCCGCCGCCGCTCACGGGAATGTGATTGGCAGCGTCGGGAACGAAGGTGTCGGATTCGAGGGCCGCGGTGTCGAACACGCCGATTTTTCCCGAACCGAAAGCGGCGACGAAAAGCGTCGAGCCATCGCTGCTCACGGCCATTCCAAGCGGCGTCGCCAGGCTCTTGGCCGCAGCTGCCCGCGGGCTCGGCACTTGGTCGTAATCGATGTGCTTGTTCAGGTGAATAGGGGTCACCGTGCCGCCATCGAGCACGGTGATGCGGGCCTGGTGCAAGCGCCCCCGCACGGTGCTGCCCCCGAAGACGCCCGGCCCTTCGAAGCGAACCTCGTTGCGCGCCTCCGTGTTCGACACGTACACTTTCCCGCTAACCGGGTTCACCGCCATGTTGAAGAGGATCGTTCCGACTCCGGTGAAAAAGCCGGCTTCGACCGGCGGGGTCGCAGTCGCATCGATCGCAAACACATCTTTGTCCGGGAGGGAAAACTTCACCGCACTGCTCCAGTCGCGCCCGAGGGGGTCGCGCCACTGGCCTGCCGCGGGGTCGTATTTGACGATCAGGCCGGTCTCTGGCTGCACCAAGCCGTCGACGTTGGTCCTCGGCCCGGGCAATCCCCCGGGCATCGCTTCTCCGCCCACGGTGCAAGGGGCCGCCGGCTCGCCTCCGTCGCAAACCGCCCCTTCCGGAACGGTCGTCGTTCGGTTCCCCGAGTGAAAAACGGCAGCGTACACGGTGCTGCCGTCGGGCGCCGCGGCAAGCGCGCGCGGCGTGTCACCGAAAAGCGTCAGGATCGCAAGCGGCGTCCCGCCCAGCGAGGAGCCGAGATTCTCAGCGTCGAACACCCACACGTCCGCCCGGCCCGCCCCGGGAGTCATCAGCTGCGGATCGAGCGGGCTGTTCTGGCCCCGGTGCGCCGTGGTGATAAATGCCCGCGTGCCCCCCGGCCCGGCGAAAACGATGTCGCGCGGCTCGTCGCCCACGAGTAGAGTCCGCACCACCCGCGGTGGGCTGCCCGCGACGTCGACCACGCTCACGCTGTCCGAAAGGTGATTGACCACCCAGACCTCCCCCGCACTGCGCGCCGCCACTGCGACCGGTTCCAGCCCCACCGCGACCGATGCTTCGCGCGCCAGCGAGCCGTCCGGCGCGACGCTAAAGATGTCCAGGTGATTGTCCGGCGTGTTCGCGACGAACAGGTGCGATCCGTCTGGCGACAACGCCAACGGCCGCACTTGCCCGCTTTCGAAGGTGACGAAGGGCGCGCCGCGCGCGGGACACGGGGCGAGCGCGCAACAGACAAGCGCGATCCCACCTCGCACGGCACGGCAGCCCGCGCCGCCGAGCGACAGAAGTGACATAAGACCCTCCTCCGACGCACAGTGACCGCTGGGGTCCGCGGAACTCTCTCTACTACGCGCGCGCTCGACTTGACAACCCGGTTTTTCGCCCCGCGCGCTGCGCCCGTGCCCGCTGTGGGGACCCGCACATCGCGCGGCGCGCACAAGATGCGCCGGCGCGCGGGCACAAGCTGCTTGCAGCCTAGCGCGAGGAGCGCAGCGAGGGCTCCGCTCCGGATCGGCCGCCCGCGCAATAGCGCAGTTCTCCGCCCACCCAGGTTTGCCACACGCGCGGCGGATTTTCCGGGTCCAGCGCACCGTCGAGCACGACCAGATCGGCGCGTTTGCCGGGAGTCAGAGTGCCGCGCTCCCCTTCCTGACCGCCTGCGTACGCAGCTCCGATCGTATACGCGCGCAGCCACTCCTCGTATGCGACGGCTTGCTCCGGCCCGAGCACGCCGCCCGAACCTGTGCGGCGGGTCGCGCCGTATGCCGAGGTGCGCAGCGGCTCGTGAAACGAACACGGGTCGTCCGACGACGCGGCCAAGGGAATGCCTCGGCGCACCATGTCGCCGAACGCCAGCCACACTTCGTTCTCGAACGGCACTCCCTCCACGGCTCGCCCCACGTGATGGAGGAACCCGGGCTGCACGACCGCCACCGCACCGAGGCCGGCCATGTCGTCAAGCTGGCGCGGCCAGACCAGCGATGCATGTTCGATGCGGAACCGATGATCGCGGCCGGGGCAGCGGCGGGCCGCGCGCGCAAAGGCGTCGATCGCAGCCGCAACACCGGCGTTGCCGATCGCGTGCACTGCCACGCGAAACCCTCGCTCCACTGCCTCCAAAACCCACTCCCGCAGGTCGGCGAACTCGATCCCGAAAGCGCTGCGCTGGCCGGCCACTGTGATGTCGAGCGCCGGAGCCACCCCGCCGTCCGCAAAGAACTTGAGCGGCCCGACGCGCAGCATTTCGTCGCCCTCGCCGGTGACCGGTCCCTCGAGTCGCTCGCGCGGCACGCCCATCAACAGCGCTTCGGCGTGGGGCATCACGAGCACCGAGATCGGCAGCATTCCGGTCCGAGCCATCGAGCGGTAGACGGCTTCGGCCGACAGCGCACACGCCGCATCGTGCACGCAGGTGATCCCGGCTCGCAGAAGCTCGCGAGCGCGGGCTGCGAAGAGCTCTGCCCATCGCTGCGGATCGCGGTACGCCGCCATCGAGCGCGCGTGCGCCTCGCTCCAGGCGCGTTCGATCAAGAGGCCCGTGGGTTCTCCGTCCGGCCCCCGCACGATCGCGCCGCCGGGGGGATCGGGCGTGGTGCGGCCGATCTGAAGTTCATCGAGAGCGCGGGAGTTCACCACGCACTGGTGCAGCGTGTAGTGCGCCACGAGCACGGGCCGGTCGATGCCCAGCGCGTCCAGGTCATGCCGATCGAGGAACAGTCCCGTCGCCGTCTCGTCCCAGCCCGCGCCTCGCACCCACGCCGCCTCAGGCTCGCGCGCAGCCTGCTGCCGGAGCGCCTCCAGGGCCTCCTCCCGGCTTCTGGCGCGCGAGAGATCAGCCCAGATCGGATGAAGGGCCGCGATCGAGAGATGGTTGTGAGCATCAATGAAGCCGGGCACAAGCGTGCGCCCCTGCAAATCTTCCACCCTCGCCCCGGGGTAAGCGGCGAGCAGTTCGCGCGGGCCAGCGGCGGCAATCCGACTTCCCTGGACGACGAGCACCGCGGGTTCGCCCACGCAGGGGTCCATGCTCAGGATCCGCCCTCCGGTAAACGCAACGCAAGCCGTTGCGGGCGCGCTCATGACGTGCATTCTTTCTTTCCCCCGCACTCGCCTGGGCGCTCGGAATGCAGCCGGGGGCGCGGGCTCCCCTCGACCGCGCTTGCTCCTGAGCCTGATCTCGGCGGCCACAGCTCGCGCTTGGTTTTCACCGCGCCTCCCGTGCCGCACGCCAGCGCGCGGCGATCTCGCTCCGCGTAAAGATCCGGTGCATCGGTACTTCGGAGCCGGCAGCGCGCCGCACCGCTTGCCATCCCCCTTCCTCCTCCCGGTCCCCGAGCACCACGCCCGCGGCGACATGCAAACCCGAGCTCCGACCGCGCTGGATCGCCGCAATGGGCGACCTTCCGGTAGTCAGCACGGCGCGGTGGTAGACGACGTGCTGGCCATCGCC
>JBBIUR010000062.1:0-223 GCA_037440145.1 Myxococcales bacterium
GGGCCGCCCCGCCCGTCCCAGCGGGATGCCTTGAATCACCCCTTCCCCGTGGTACTGGATGAGCCGGTTCCCCATATCCGTCGCGATCAATCCGGGCGCAATGCAGTTCACCCGCACCCCCGCTGGCGCGCATTCCTTGGCCAGGGTTTTCATCAGGGCATTCACCCCTGCCTTCGCTACCTGATAGGGCGCTCCGAAGGGTCCGCAAGTGTCGGCGGCGATC
>JBBIUR010000062.1:262-6762 GCA_037440145.1 Myxococcales bacterium
TACGAGGTGCTTCGCCGTCGCCTTGCACGTGTGGAAAACCCCGTGCAAGTTCACGGCAATGACGCGCTGCCAGTGCTCGATCTCGACATCCCAAAGGGGGGATACCCGCGACGCGATCCCGGAATTGGCGACGACGATGTCGAGATGGCTGAACTCGCCGATGACTTGGTCTACCATCCGAGCAACGGATGGCCAGTCGGAGACATCTGCCTGCACGGCGATTGCGCGCCCGCCCTCTGCCCGGATCGCCTCGAGCGTGGCGGCCGCGGCCTGTGCATCGCGCCGATAGTTGATGGCGACGTCTGCGCCCTCCCGCGCGAATTCGACGGCAATTGCTCGCCCGATGCCGCGCGATCCGCCGGTGACGAGAGCGCGCGCCCCGGCTAGCCTACGCACCAGATCGCTCCCCCTCCCGGGCCTGCCCGCGCCACCGTCCGCGCGTTCGGTTCCGGGCGAAGCACCAGACCCCAACTGCCCGCAGCGCCGCTTTCCGTGCGCGGAGACCGAGGGCAGGCGAGAGAGCGCTGCTTCAGAGGGTCTGCGACTCCGGCTTGTGGGCCAAGCCGATGTCGTCTTTGGACTCGGTCAGTCCGAGCTTTTTCGCTTCGCGCCGCTCCATCCTCTTGCGCATTTTCTCCTCTTGCTTGAGCTTGCGCGCCATCTCCTTGCGGCGCTTCTGATCTCGTTTGAAGGTCTTCCCACCGGCCATGGCGAACTCCTTTCTGGTTCATTTGCGGTGGCGCGCCCGCGCCCCTGCATAAGTTGATCGCAGCAACCCTACCAGAGTCCATGTAGCTCGGCAATTCAGCCACCCCGCGCTGGGCGCGTACCGGGGAGCTCTCAGGGGCGGCGCGGAAGGTTCCACCTGGCCCCCTTCAAGGGTCCGAGAGGCGCGGTAGCGGCAGCCGTGATCCGGACCGCTTGCGCTGCGAGGCGCAAGCTGCCGGAGAGTAGGTCCCACACATTGACGTACTTGGCCGTCAGGCGCTCGAGCGAGCCGCCTCGCGTGCGCGGGGACACTTGCCCCGCTTTCAGTCGGACAATGCCCGCGCCGTGTTCCTGGCACGCCACAGGGAGCGCGGCCCGGCGGCCAAAGACGGCAGGCGGGCGCGTTCCCATCGCAGGGCGATCGCGATGCCCTGGATCGGTAAAGGTGCCCCTCCCTGCTCCGCAAAGTGCAAGCGAGCAGGCAGGCGGAGCCGACCGCGCCCGAGGCCGAGCACCGTGGCTGCCGCAGCCACAATGCAGAGGTTTCCCGAGCGCTCCGTCTGCTGGCAGGCGCGGCGGTCGTTCCCGCGCCCTGCTGGGCGGCGCTCCCCGGCGAAGTCGAACGCGGGCGCCCTCCGCAGCCGCGCTGTCCGGGTTCTCAGCCAGGGCGCATCCGCGCTGTCCCTCGCCGGATCGCTGGCGAGCGAGGACGCGGGGCCACTTCCCCGAGGGCTTGACCGGGCAACCCGGCCGCGCCGACCTGCAGGGGCGCGAACACAAAGAGGACGGCGGCGATGCGTTGTAGTGGGCGCTGCTGGCTGGAAAGCAAAAACCGCCACCCCACTCACGGCGGCGGTTTCGTTTTTACGCGGTGTCGGCCGCAGACTCACGGCGCGACGCCCAGCTTCTATGGCTGCTGCGAGGGCAACGGCCACACCTGGTACGGCGCAAAATTGTACCGCCTTCGGCGGCACTCGGGGGCTTTGCCGCACGCAGAAGGTGCCGCCGCAGTCCCCGCATCGCGCAGAGAGGCGATGCAGTGGCTTTGTTCCGCCTTGGGGCGGCGTTGTCGCTCCGGACCGAAAGGGCAGAGGGAAAAACAGTGATGCTGCGGGCAGGAAGAGAGAGGGCAGGTTCGGGCGCCGTGCGGGGAGGGAGCGGAGTGGCTAGGAACCCGGCGCCGGCGCAGGGAAGGGGTTGCGAGGGGCGCAAAAGGCAAAAATGAGTAGAGCTCTTGACTCTCTCTGGCGGGCTGCTTTAAATACGCGTGAACTCTCGGCACCAATTACCCAAGCGCCGTTGCGCTGCGTCGGTTCGATACGGGTTCCCCAACGGGAGCGCATCCACTCTCCGAGCAGAGTGGCCTTTGCCCTTCGCGCTCGTTGAAGGGTCGATGTCCCTGGTCTCCGCGGTGTTCCCACATCCGCAAGCGTGAGGGTCGCTGCCAGCGACAACAAATGATGGCCTGGGGCGAAACAGCATGAAGCAATCTTCTCAAAAGTCTTCGGGCTCCAGTCAGAAAAACCTCCCGGTCCGGGCATTGCGGTCGGGCGCAGCCGATCCGCTGGCATCGGACGAGATCTCTTCGTTCGACGACCTCGCCGATCCGACCGGGGAGGAAGTCGCTCCGAGCGAGGAAATCGAGGGCGTGATTTCGATGCTCGGGGATATGGATGTCGACAGCGTCGAGGGAGTCGGAGAGTCCGCTCTCGCAAAGGACGAGGACAAGGAAGACTGGGCCACCGAGGAGGTCGAAGACAAGGGCTTCGGGGAGGACACTTCGGATCCCGTCCGGATGTACCTCCAGGAGATGGGCTCGGTTCCACTGCTCACTCGAGAGCAGGAGGTGGAGATCGCGAAGCAGATCGAAGAGGGGGAGCTGGAGGTCCGGAACGAGATTCTCCGCCACCCGTACCTGCTGACCTACCTCGACGAGTTGACCGAGCGCATCAAAGCGCAGGAGATCTCGGAGCGCGAGATTCTCGACGAAGAAACCGCCGATGAAGTCGAGGAGGGAGAGGGAGAGGAAGAAACCCGGAGGGCGGACGGAGCGATCCTGAAAAAGCTGGAGCGCCTGCGCAAGCTCGTGGCCGAGCGAAGCGAGCTGGTGGCGCGCTTGAACAGACGCGGCAAGCGGCGCAGCCCGCGCCAGGAAGCACTGCTCGCCCGGAAAGAGCGCGTGCTTGCGAAGAAGATCGGCCGTGTGATCGAGGATCTCCAGCTCGGCCGCAAGCACATTGTCGCCATTGCGGAAAAGCTCAAGAAGGCGCTTCGCGTCATCGAGCAGCAGCGCGAGGTGATCAAGGGCCACGAGGAGCGATTGCGCCGCCCGGCGGCCGAACTGCTGCGGCTGCGGCCGCGGCTCCGCCGCGATGACGCCAGCGCGGCGGCCGCCGCGCGTTCGTTGCGGGTGAGCCTCGAGGCGGCGCGCAGCGCCGTCGAGGAGATTCACGCGTGCCGCAAGCGCATCGCCGACGTCGAGCGGGAAGTCGGCATGAAGGAGGAGGCCCTGCGGCAGTCCCTGGAAGTGATCCGGCGGGGTGAGCAGAAGGCCCAGGAGGGCAAGAAGAACCTGATCGAGGCCAACCTGCGGCTAGTCGTGAGCATTGCCAAGCGATATACGAATCGGGGGCTGGGTTTCTTGGACCTCGTGCAGGAGGGGAACATCGGGTTGATGCGGGCGGTGGAAAAGTTCGAATACCAGCGCGGATACAAGTTTTCCACGTACGCCACGTGGTGGATCCGGCAGTCGGTCAGCCGGGCGATCGCCGACCAGGCGCGCACCATCCGCATTCCGGTCCACATGATCGAAACGATCAACAAAGTGGTGCGCTCGTCGCGGTACCTGGTCCAGCAGCTCGGGCGTGAACCCACGCCCGAGGAAATCGCTGCCAAGATGGAGATGCCGCTCGACAAGGTCCGCAAAGTGCTCCGGATCGTGAAGGAGCCCGTGTCCCTGGAGACGCCGATCGGGGATGAGGAGGAAAGTTCGTTGGGGGACTTCGTGGAAGACCGGCAGACGGTGTCGCCCGCAGACGCGGCCGTCTACACGAGCTTGGAGGAGCAAACGCGCAAGGTGCTGGCGACCCTCACGCCGCGCGAGGAACAGATCCTGCGAATGCGCTTCGGAATCGGGGAGAAGTCGGATTACACGCTCGAGGAGGTCGGACAGAGATTCGCTGTCACGCGCGAGCGGATCCGCCAGATCGAGGCAAAAGCGCTCCGAAAGCTGCGGCACCCGAGTCGAGCGAGAAGCATAGAGGCCTTCAGCCGGTCGTAGCGCCGCAGCGATCGATCCAGGCCAAGCGAAAGCAGAACGAAGGAGGAGTGGCGATATGGTTAAGGGCCAACTGGACCTGGAGAAGGAGCTCCGAAAATGGCGTGAGGCCCGCGCGAAGAAGCAGGGCGGCCGGCAGGTGGTCAGCGAGCGCCGAACGCTGCGGGTGAATGGCCAAGAGGTGGTGGTGATCACGAAGCCGAAAAAGGCGGTTTCCTGAGGAGGCGGAACGGAGGCGCGCGGCTCCGCGAGCCATCGCAGGAAGCGCGCGCCGCCTGCCGCGGGGGAAGCCGGATGTGGTGCGCCAAGCCCCGTACGGCAGCCGGTGGCCGAAGGCCGGCAAGGTTCGCCACCGCGTGGATGCTCGCTGCCTGGTGGGCCACGCAAGCCCTGGCCGCCGAGCCGGCGCGCTACGAGCTGGTACCGGGAAGCGCAATTGTACGCCTGTGCAGGGCGTGCGCCTCGGCGGCCGCTCGTCCCGAGCCTTTGGCGGGTAACTTTACCCTGACTGCCCTGCCTCTGGGGGCCGATGGCCGGATGGCCGCGCTCACGGACATCGACTGGCACAGCGCCTCCTACCGAATCTCGGGCGTGGGTTTCGTGCAGTTCTTGCCCCGCGGCCGCGTGCAGACCGCAGTTCGCGCTGAGATTAACGGCCAGGTGGTCCTGCTGCAGGCGACGCGGCGGCAGCCGTTGCGCACAGATCGATTCGCCGTGGTGCTCGCATCCCCGCCGCAGGAAGAGGTCCGCTACCTCTTGGTCCTCGCCGCGCAGCCGACGGGGACAGGGGCGCCGGACGCGGACGGGGACGGCGCCGAGGACAGGCTCGACAACTGCCCGCAAGTGCCAAATTCGGATCAGGCCGACCAGGACGGGGACGGCGTGGGCGATGCGTGCGACGAGTGCTCCGGGACGGCAGCAGGCGCTGCCGTGGATCTGGATGGATGCAGCGTGTGGCAGAGCTGCCCGTGCGAGGGCCCGCGCGGAGGCGGGGAGTGGGGCAAGCGCGGGCACGTGAAGTGCGTCGCTGCAGCGATCCGCCAACTGCGCCGAAAGGGGCTGGTGTCGCGCTCGGAAGCATTCGAACTCTTGCGCCGCGCCCTGCGGCTGCACTGCGGGGCGCGTTGGATCACGTAGCCCCGGGGTTTGCGGGGCGCGGGGGATCAGGCGGCTCCTTCCCCGCGTGCCGTCGTTCAGTCTGGGGCGTGGCGGGCGTCGCCGTCGCCAATGCCCTGCAACTCCGGTGGCCCTGTACTCCGAGTGGCTCGATAGCGACGAGCGCTGCTGCGGCTTCAGTTTCCGGCAGACTTGGGCGGCGAACCGGCAGTGTATCCGTGTGTGGCTTCGACCGCGCGCTCGGTCGCCGCGTTCAGATAAGCGAGGATGCCGGGAGCGTCGAAGTGGTGATACGCGTACATTGCAAACGCGCCGAGAATCAGGCCGTACACGAACTCGCGCACAGCAGACAGAATACGGAATTCTCCCGCGCCGGTCAAAAAGATGCGGCGTCCTCTGCCCGGCCGAGATCGGCGGCTACTTCCCGGATCGCTTCCGCGGTCGCGCCCACGAGGGCGTCGATCTGCCTCGGCGCGATGCACAGCGGGGGGCAGAGGGCCACGCAATCCCCGCTGCCGCGGATGATCGCCCCGCGCCGCAGCGCGGCCTCGCGCACGCGCCACGGGACGCGCTGCTCTGCAGCAAACGGTCGCTTCGTGCGCTTGTCGGCGACCAGCTCCACCGCGCCCATCAAACCCGCGACCCGTACGTCGCCTACGATGGGGAGAGGCCGCAGCGCCTCCAGCCGCTGGGCAAAACGCGGGGCAAGCCGCCGGGCCCGAAGCAGCAATCGCTCCCGCCGCATGACGGCGAGGTTTTCCAGGGCGGCTGCGCACGCCACCGGGTGGCCGCTGTACGTGAAGCCGTGGTGTAAGACGAAGTCGCGACCGGCTGCGACGAGTGTGCGATAGATCTCCTCTCGGAAAAGGACCCCGCCCAAGGGCACGTAGCCGCTAGTGACTCCTTTGGCGAACGCGATCAAATCCGGCGTGGTTTGCCAGCGCGTGATGCCGAACCACGTGCCGAGCCGGCCGAAGCCTGTGATCACCTCGTCGACTGCAAACAGGACGCTGTGCCGATTGCAGATTTCGCGAATCCGGGAAAAGTAACCGGGCGGAGGCACGATCACCCCGCCAACACCTTGCACCGGTTCGGCGAGGAAGGCCGCAACGGTATCGGCCCCCTCGCGCTCGAGGACGCGCTCGAGCTCGTCCGCGCAAGCCAGGCGGCAGTCCGGATAGCGCAGGCCGAGAGGGCAGCGGTAGCAGTAGGGGTTGGGCATGCGGACGATCCCGGGAAGCAGCGGCTCGTAGTAGCGGTGGAAGTAGGGCAGCCCCGTGAGCGAGGCGGCACCCGCCGAAGAGCCGTGGTACGATCGGTCGAGGGCGACGATCTTGTGCTTTTCGGGAAAGCCTCGCAGCCGCCAGTAGAGGCGAGTCAGGCGAAGGACGGTCTCGTT
>JBBIUR010000062.1:6785-12284 GCA_037440145.1 Myxococcales bacterium
AGCACCCGCGTCAGGCCGGCTGGGGCGAGCCGCGCCAGGAGCGCCGCCAGGCGCGCAGCCGGAGGCGAGGAGAATCCGAGCAGGGTGGGAGCGTAATCGAGTGCCCGAATTTGGGCGGCCACGCGGCGAGCCATCGACGCCCGGCTATGGCCGATCGCGACATTCCAGAGCGAGGCGAGGCCGTCGATGTACCTGCGCCCGCGATCGTCCCAAACGAAAACGCCTCTCGCCCGCACCAGGGTGAGCGGGCCATCTTCTTCGATGGCAGCAGGTGAGACGAACGCGTGCACGAGGTGCCCTGCACCGCGCCGCCGGCGCGCCTGCGTGCGCCGGTGTTCCCGGTTGGCCGGCCGGTGCTCCGCGGGTTCCGCGCCGGGGTTTCCCTTTGGCCCTCGAGATGCGCTTGCAGGATCGCGCTGCATTGTTCGGCGAGGGGCTTTCGGGAAGCGCGGGGTCTCGCAAAGGCTGGGGGCAGAGGCCCGGGCGCGGTCACGGGAAGGTGACGAATCCGGTTCGCCCGCCCTCCAGGAACGGCTCGTTCGCGCTCAGCGCCGCAAGGCCGTAGGCGTCGAACCGATCCAGGACGAGGCCGATCAGGGATGCTTGCACGCCGCGCACGACGAGGTGAGCGGTGGGCGATCCGAGCGTCGCTTTCGAGAGCGTTCCGGATATCCGGCTAAACGGTTTGCGCGTGTGGCAGGTGACGGTCACAGAGGCCGAGAAGACCTGCTCGAACTCGTTGATGATCTGGAGCGCGGCGGTCACCGAGTTGGCGGCTTGGTTGAGGAGGTCCTCGTCGCACAGGCCGAGCACCAGCTCGCTGTCTGAGCCGCTCTGCTGGGATAAAATAGCGAAATGCATTTTGTCGGGGCACTTCTCGTACGTCACCCCGTCGAGCGAGATAAACCCCGTGAAGTCTCCCGGCGTAAGGCGCCGGAACGCGACCGCGCTATAGCCAGCCGCTTGGCCTGCCTCGGTGAACAGCAGGGCGCGCCCTTGAATTACGTTGTGGTCGCGCAGCTCCCTGGAGCGCGCCAGCACGGCGCACTTCAACTCGCCCTCGCCCTCGAACGGGGGCACAGAGGTGAACGTGGCGAAATTCCGGGTGCCTTCACTGACGAGCCACGACATTGGCTGCTGGGCAGTCAGGCTGACAAAGAAGCCGATCTCGAAACAAGTTCCGGTGCCAATGTAGAAACACTGCAGATCCACGGGGCTGGTGCTCATGTTGATCAGTTCGACGCGGGTGTCTGTTTTGGGTCCGGAAGCGCGCGCTTCGACGAGCGGGAAGACGAGAAAAGCCGCGGGCAGCTTCTGCGCCGGCGAGCTGTTTCCGAGCGTTGCGTCGGGCGAGGTCGTGCGCGGGGTCGGCGTGGGCGACG
Source organism: Myxococcales bacterium (assembly GCA_037440145.1). GTDB lineage: Bacteria > Desulfobacterota > Binatia > HRBIN30 > BPIQ01 > JBBIUR01. The sequence goes on from JBBIUR010000062.1 coordinate 8,168, forward strand.
GGATGCGCGTCGATGTCGGGGTGTGCGTAGGAGTCTGGGCTGCTTCCCGGGCAGGCAGGTTGCGGGGGATGCGAAGAAACCACCAGGCGTGAGCGGTCGCGGGCAAGACGGCCCCCGCCACTGCCGCCAGTGCTACTGCGAAGTTGCGCCTTTTCATCGAAGAGCCTCCGCGCCTCGGCCCCCTTTGCAGGGCGCGACGCATAGTAGGCTTCCGAATAGCCCTGGTCAATTGCAAATAGCCTTGTCGGAGAGTCGCCATGATCCTTTTCCAGCCTCGCGAGCAGCGCTTCTGTAGCTTTTGCGGCCAGCCTCTTTGCTATCCCCGGCAGAGCGGCTCGGTGCGCTGCCCTGCTTGCGGATGTACCTCGTACCGCAACCCCGCGGTCGGAGTTGCGGTCGTCGTATGGCAGGGCGGGCGGGTGCTCCTCGGGCGCCGCCGGCGCGGCCAGCAAAAGGGTCGCTGGTGCGTGCCCTGCGGATTCGTCGAATGGGGCGAGGAGGTGCGCGCGGCCGCGCGGCGCGAGCTCCGGGAGGAGACGGGACTCGAAGCCGAAATCGGCCGGGTGATCGCCGTGCACTCGAACTTCCACGACCCGGAAAAGCTCACCGTGGGAATCTGGTTCGAGGGTCGCGTCGTGGGAGGCACGCTGGAAGCCGGAGACGATCTCGACGCCGTGGGCTATTTCCCCTTGGATGGCTTGCCGGAGCTGGCCTTCTGTACCGACGCACTCGTCCTCGCAGAGTGGAAGCCGTCTGGCCACCGGTGACCCGCGCCGGCGGCCGGCCCTACGATCCGGCGCGCGGGCAGGGGCTTTGCGCGAGCAGAGAACACAGCTCGCGCGCGGCTTGTTCCGGGCTCTCGGCGCCCAGGATGGCGGAGATTGCCGCAACGCCGTAGGCGCCTGCCGCAAGCACCTCCGGCACGCGCGCGGCGTGAATGCCGCCAATGGCAAACACGGGAATCGGAGCCGCTTTGACGGCGTCGCGCAGTCCGTTCAGGCCGGCAGGAGGGCCGAAAGCCTGCTTCGACGGTGTGGAAAACACGGGGCCGAAGACGGCGAAGTCCGCGCCGGCGCGGTGCGCTGCCGACACTTCGGCCGGGTGGTGCGTGGAGACGCCGATAAGTTTTCCCGGGCCGAGTAGCCGGCGAGCCTCTGAGGGCAGGAACGAGTTTGCCGGGAGGTGCACCCCGTCGGCACCTACCGCGAGGGCAACGTCGACCCGATCGTTCACGAGTAGCGGCACTCCGTGGCGCCGGCAGCACGCGAGCAGCGCAGCTGCTAGCTCGCGCAGGGCTCGGCTGGGCAGGTCCTTTTCCCGCAGTTGCACCGCTCCAACACCGCCGCGCAGGGCCGAAGCGACGCGCGCGGGCAGGTTTTCGAGGCCGCATTGGAACCGGTCGGTTACGAGGTAGAGCCGAAACGGCAAGGCCATCACGGCTTTCGCGGAATGCGCGCGGGCCCCGCAGCGGTGGGCGCTCAGCCGATCAGGCCTTCGAGCGGACTGGACGCCGTCGCGTACAGCTTGCGGGGAATGCGCCCGGCCAGATACGCTCGGCGCCCCGCCTCCACGGCTAACCGCATGGCGTGCGCCATTTCGATGGGGTTGCGCGCGCCGGCAATCGCCGTGTTCATCAAAACCGCGTCACACCCGAGCTCCATTGCAATCGCGGCGTCCGAGGCCGTGCCCACCCCGGCGTCCACGATGACCGGCACTTTCGCTTGCTCCAGGATGATTCGCAGGTTGTACGGGTTGCGGATGCCGAGTCCCGAACCGATCGGCGCTGCCAGCGGCATGACCGCGGCGCAGCCGATCTCTTCCAGTTTTTTCGCAGCCACGGGGTCGTCGTTGATATAGGGGAGGACGGTGAAGCCTTCTTTGACCAAGATGCTCGCAGCTTCGAGCGTTGCCGGGACGTCTGGAAACAGCGTTCGGTCGTCTCCGATCACCTCGAGCTTGACCAGGTTTCCGATTCCGGCCTCGCGTGCTAGCCGGGCCGTGCGTATGGCTTCCCCTGCGGTATGGCACCCCGCGGTGTTGGGCAAGATGGTGACGCGGTTCAGGTCCAGATAGTCGAGCAGGTTGTCTTTTCCGGGGTGTGTGATGTTCACGCGGCGCACGGCGACGGTGACAATCTCTGCGCCCGAGGCGTCGATTGCCCGGCGGGTTTCCGCGAAGTCCTTGTACTTGCCGGTGCCGATGATCAGGCGAGAGCGGTACTTTTTCCCAGCCAGCTCGAACAGGTCTTCCATCGCGGAATCAGCCCCCGCCAATGAAGTGCACGATTTCCACGACGTCCCCCGGTGCCAGGCGCCGCTCCGGGAACGCCTCGCGCGGCAACACCTCGCGGTTGATTTCCACGGCGAGGCGGCGCTGATTCAACCCCAACTCTGCGAGCAGTTGGGCGACCGATATGCCGTCGCGGATCCTCCTGCGCTCTCCGTTGAGCACGACCTCCATGCCGGAACGATAGCCGCGCCCCGGATCCTTTACAACGGGGGAACCCTCTGGTAACGAGCGGCATCCCCGTTGATTGGAATGCGCCCGCAGGCTGGATCCGCGAGGGCTGCGGCCGAACGGGCGCGTTCTCGGGCTCCAGCGGCTGCGCGCGTCGAGGACGGAAGATCATGGGCAAAATCTGCCGGGCACTGGTAAGCGTGAGCGACAAGTCAGGTCTCGTGGACTTCGTCCAAGAGCTCCGCGGCTTTGGCGTGGAAATCCTGTCAACCGGTGGGACTGCGGCGGAGCTGCAGGCTGCTGGAGTCCCGGTGACCATGGTGAGCGAGTACACGGGCTTCCCGGAAATTCTCGACGGTCGAGTGAAGACCCTTCATCCCAAAATCCACGGCGGGATTCTGGGACGGCGCGACTCTCCAGAGCACTCCCGGCAAATGGGCGAGCACGGCATCGCGCCGATCGACATGGTGGTCGTGAATCTGTACCCGTTCGAGGCCACTGTGGCCCGGGCAGGGTGCTCGCTGGAGGAGGCGATCGAGAACATCGATATCGGTGGCCCCTCTATGGTGCGCGCGGCGGCAAAGAACCACCGGGACGTGACGGTGATCGTCGACCCGGCAGATTACACCGCGGTCGCTGCGGAGATGCGCGAGAGCGGCGGGTCGGTGTCGGCAGCGACGAATTTCCGGCTCGCGAAAAAGGCGTTTCAGCTCACGGCCCGGTACGACGGGGCGATTGCGGATTACCTTGGGGCTTTGCAGGGCGAGAGTCCGTTCGGAGAAACTCTCCACCTCCAGCTGCGCAAGGCGCAGGATCTCCGATACGGCGAGAATCCGCACCAGCGCGCGGCGCTATACGGCAACTTTCTCTCCATCTGCCGGCAGCTCCACGGCAAGGAGCTCTCGTTCAACAACATCGTCGACATCCACTCGGCGATGCAGCTCATGCTGGAGTTCGCCTCTGCCCCGCGCCCCGTCGTGGCGATCCTGAAGCACAACACACCGTGCGGCGTCGGTACAGCCGATACCGACGTCGAGGCATACCGGCGCGCGTTTGCTACCGATCCCGATTCGCCGTTCGGCGGCATCATCATCACCAACCGGCGGTGGAGCGTGGAACTCGCGCAAGCTGTGGACGAGATTTTCTCCGAAGTCTTGATCGCCCCAGACTTCGATCCGCACGCGCTCGCTATCCTGCGGAAGAAGAAGAACCGGCGGCTCATGCTCTGGAATCTGGAAGCGATCGATCGCAGCCAGAAGGACTGGAAGCGAGTATACGGAGGGCTGCTGGTCCAGGAGCCCGACCTCGCCATGGAAGACCCGGCGCGCGCGAAGGTGGTGACGCGGCGGGCACCCACGGAAGCGGAGTTGCGCGCCCTGGCGTTCGGCTTGCGCGTGGTGAAGCACGTGAAGTCCAACGCGGTGGCGTTCGTTTCGGAGGACCGAACGCTGGCCATTGGGGGAGGGCAGACTTCGCGGGTGGACCCAGTGCTAATCGCGGCTGCGCGCGCGGAGCGGTTCGGAATCGACCTGCGCGGTTCGGTGCTGGCCAGTGAGGCCTTTTTCCCGTTCCCCGATGCCGTTCAGGCAGCGGCTCGGGTTGGTGCCACGGCAGTAATCCAGCCCGGGGGAAGCGCGCGCGACGAACAGGTGATCGCGGC
>JBBIUR010000062.1:12301-16779 GCA_037440145.1 Myxococcales bacterium
AGCAGGCATGGCGATGCTGTTTACCGGGGTGCGGCACTTCAAGCATTGAGTGCCGGCGTGCGTGGATGGGTGGAGCCGTGGAATGAAGATTTTGATCGTGGGCAGCGGCGGGCGCGAGCACGCGATCGCGTGGAAACTGCGGCAGTCGCCCCGGGTGAGCCGGCTGTACTGCGCGCCCGGGAACGCCGGGATTGGGGAGATCGCGGAGCTCGTCGGTCTGGCGGCGGACGACATCGAGGGACTGCGGCGGTTCGCGGAACGGGAGCGGATCGACCTCACGGTGGTGGGCCCCGAGCTGCCTTTGGCGTTGGGGATCGCCGACGCCTTTGCGGAGAGCGGGCTGCGGGTGTTCGGTCCCACGCGGGCCGCGGCGGCTCTGGAAAGCAGCAAGGCGTTCGCGAAGGAGCTGATGCGGCGCGCGCGGATTCCCACAGCTTTCTTTGGCGTCTTCACGGACGCCGACGAAGCGAGGAAATACGTCGCCGAAGTCGGCGCACCCGTCGTCGTCAAGGCCGATGGACTCGCGGCCGGCAAAGGGGTGATCGTGTGCTCCACGGTTCGCGAGGCGGAGGAGGCCATCGGGGACATCCTCTGCGGCCGGCTGTTCGGCGACGCGGGCAACCGCATCGTGATCGAGGAATACCTGGAGGGGGAGGAGGCGTCGTTCATGGCGATCACGGATGGCGAGGCGTGGCTGCCACTGCCGCCTTCGCAGGACCACAAGCGCGCCTATGACGGCGACCGCGGGCCGAACACCGGGGGCATGGGGGCGTGCTCGCCTGCGCCCGTGGTCACACCTGCGGTGCAGCAGCAGGTCATGGACGAGGTTTTCGCACCGCTGCTGCACGCCCTGCGCGAGCGGGACATCCGGTATCGCGGCGTGGTGTACGCGGGCCTGATGGTGCAAGGGGAGAGGGCGAGAGTCCTCGAGTTCAACGCGCGCTTCGGCGATCCTGAGTGCCAGGCGGTGCTGGTGCGCTTGCAGAGCGACCTGCTCGACCTGCTGGACGCCGCGGTGGACGGGGGGATCGACCGCGTGCAGCCGGCGTGGGACCCGCGCGCTGCGGTCTGTGTGGTCCTGGCCATGGAGGGCTACCCGGGCCCGTACCGGAAAGGGGTGGAAATCCACGGCCTGGAAAAGCTCCGCGGGTGGCGCGGCGGCGTGGTGTTCCATGCGGGTACGGCGCGGCGGGGTGACGGCTACGTGACCAATGGCGGCCGGGTGCTCGGCGTGACGGCGCTGGGGGAGGACCTGGCCGATGCTGTGGCCGAGGCGTATCGGGCGGTCGGCGAGGTCACCTGGGACGGGATGCACTTTCGCCGCGACATCGGCTATCGTGCGCTGCGGCGCTGCAGTCCTCCCCCCCGCGGGGGAGGGGCACAGGCGAGCGGCGCGGGGCCGTTCGAGGCGGAACCATGAGCAGGAGCACAAGAAGAGCGAAGAAGTCAGTGCCCAGAGTTGCCGTCCTGATGGGGAGCGACAGCGACTGGGATGTCATGGCATCCGCGGCAAAGCGGTTGGCGGATTTCGGGGTGCCGTACGAGGTGCGCGTGTTGTCGGCACATCGATCTCCTGCCAAAGCTGCTGCCTTCGCGGCACAAGCGCGTGCGCGGGGGCTGCGAGTGCTCATTGCCGGAGCGGGTGGGGCGGCGCACCTGGCCGGGGTGCTGGCGGCGCATACGACGTTGCCAGTGATCGGCGTGCCACTGGACGCGACGCCGCTGCGTGGGTTCGATGCATTGCTGGCCACCGTGCAAATGCCGGGCGGCGTGCCTGTCGCAACCATGGGAGTCGGGGCTGCGGGGGCGGAAAACGCTGCCGTGCTGGCAGTGCAGATCTTGGCGCTGGCGGACGAGGGGCTGGCAGCGCGACTGGAAGATTTCAAGCAGGAGCTGGCCGAACAAGTCGAAATCAAGAATGCCAGGTTGCAGCAGGAACGCGGCGTGGTCTGAAGCGTCCGCGGCCGTCGAAGCTGCAGTGGCCGCACTCCGCCGAGGCGCGCTTGTCGTCTACCCGACGGAGACGCTGTACGGCCTGGGCGCCGATGCCACCAACCGCGACGCCCTGGCAGCACTTGTGCGGCTCAAAGGGCGGCCGGCGGGAAAGCCGATAGGCGTCCTCGTGGCCGGCCGTGAGATGCTCGGCGCGTTGGTGGCGCAGGTCGACCGGGCAGCGGCAGCATTGATCGAGCGTTTCTGGCCCGGGCCACTGACCCTGGTATTGCCCGCACTGCCATCGGTGCCTGCCGAGCTAACCGGGGGTACGGGCACGGTCGGGGTTCGCCAGTCGAGCCATCCAATCGCGGCTCGGCTGGTAGAGCTGCTGGGAGCTCCGGTGACGTGTCCGAGCGCGAACCCGGCCGGCGCGGAACCGCCGACCACGGTGGGCCGAGCGCGAAGCTACTTCGGCGATGCGGTCTCCGTCTACGTCGATGGTGGTCCCGTGCCCGGCGGGGGCGGATCCACCGTGTTCACTCTGGTGGGCGAACCGCGCGTCTTGCGCCGCGGACCCGTCCCGGAGCAGGCGATTTTCGAGGTTCTCCGAGCAGGATAAGTCGATGGCGGAGTTCCGGCCGTTTCGCGCTCTGCGGTACGATCCTGCGCGAGTTGGGGATCTGGCGCGGGTCGTGGCGCCGCCGTACGACGTCATCGACACCTCGGCGCGCGACGCTTTGTATGCGCGGAGTGAGTTCAATGCGGTTCGCTTGATCCTGGCGCGCGAGGAGGATCGCTACGCGGCGGCCGCGCAGCGGTTGGCGGACTGGGAGGCGCGCGGGGTGCTCGTTGAAGACCCGACCCCTGCGTTCTACGGCTATGCGCAGGATTTTTCGCTCGATGGCGGGGAGCCAAGACGGCGCTTCGGCATCATCGGCGTCGTGCGCCTCGAGGGCTTCGAGACGGGCAGCATTCGCCCGCACGAGCGCACGCTCGCCGCTCCCAAGGCAGACCGGCTGCGCCTCTTGGAGGCGTGCCGGGCGAATCTGAGTCCGATCTTCGGCCTCTACCCGGAGGCCGACCCCGTTCTCGAGGAAGTGCGCGAGAAGGCAGAGCGGATGCCGCCTCTGATGGACCTGGTGGACGACGAAGGTGTTCGGCATCGCCTGTGGCAGATCTCCGAGCCGGCCGCCACCGCGGGAATCTGCGCGGCGCTGCGCGGGCAGAGGATTCTCATCGCTGACGGGCACCACCGCTACGAAACCGCGCTGGCGTACCGCGAGCGCCTTGCCAGCGCGGGCGCATTGGGTGCCGACGATCCGGCGAACTTCGTCCTAATATACTTGTGCTGCATGCGCGATCCCGGGCTTGTCGTGCTGCCGACGCACCGGGTTCTGCGCGGGCTTCTCGGCTTCCATGCTGTGAGCTTTCTCGATCGGACTCGCCGCTGGTTCCGCCTGCGCGAACTTCCCGCGAATCCAGAGGGGGGCGTTGCGCTGGACAAGGCGCACCGCGAATCGCCGGATCGTCCGCGGCTCGTGCTGGCTATCGAGCGCGCGGCGTGTCTCTACCTCGCCGAGCTTGCCGACGCGGAGGTGATGGGTCGAGAAGCTGCCGACCTGGCTCCCGCAGTCCGGTGCCTCGATGTCGCTGTGGCCGACCGCTTGCTGCTGCGCCGGATCCTCGGTGTCGAGCCCGCCGCTGCAGCGCAAGAAGGGAGTCTCCTCTACGTGAAGAGCGAGCGCGATGCCCTTGCTGCGGTTGCCAGCGGAGACGCGCAGATCGCGGTTCTGGTCCGCCCCGCGCCGATCGCAGCCATCGACGCCGCCTGCCGCGCCGGGGTAACCATGCCGGAAAAGTCGACTTATTTTTATCCGAAGTTGCTGACGGGGCTCGTCTTTTACCCGCTGCGGCGAGGAGCGGAGCGGGCGAACCGGCGAGCGGGCGCAGCGGGCTGATCCCGGTCGTGCTCGCGTCCGCGTTGGGCGGCAAAAGCGAGGTCCGCGCGCGAGGCCGATAGCCTGCAATGGTCGAGATCGACGGATCGTTCGGGGAGGGGGGAGGGCAGATCCTTCGCAGCGCGCTGGCTTTGGCGGCTCTGACCGGCTCCGCTGTGCGCGTTGCGAACATCCGGGCCCGCAGGCCGAAACCCGGGCTGATGGCGCAGCATCTGAAGGCGGTGGAGGCCGCCGCTGCGGTCTCTGCCGCTCGCGTCGAGGGGGCAGCTCTCGGGTCGCGCGAGCTGACGTTCGAACCCGCGGGCGTGCGCCCGGGTGACTACCGCTTCGACATCGGCACTGCGGGATCTACTGCTCTCGTGCTCCAGACGATTTTCCTGCCGCTGTGTGCGGCGCCGTCAGTTTCCACGGTGGAGATCGAGGGCGGCACCCATGTTCCGTGGAGCCCGTGTTACGACTACTTGATCCACCAGTGGCAGCCGTTCTTGCGCCGGATGGGATTGCATCTGGAGATCGATCTGTGCCGGGCCGGCTTTTATCCGAGAGGCGGCGGCCGGATCCGGGCCCGCTTGTTTCCTTCCGCAC
>JBBIUR010000063.1:0-16569 GCA_037440145.1 Myxococcales bacterium
CCGGACATCCACAACGAGCGCGGGTTGCACTGCATCGATTGCCATGTCCGGAGAGAAATCATGGGGGATGGCAACATTTACAGCCACATGGACCAAGCGACCGAGGTGGAGTGCGAAGATTGTCATGGAACTCCTGAGACCTATGGGTCCATGCGCACGTCGAGGGGAACGCCGCTTCCGAATCTGGGTTGGGAAGGCGACCGCATGGTGCTGCGCTCCAAAGTGACGGGGGCTGTCCACGTAGTCCCTCAGGTAAAAGACATCGTCGATCCCGAGCATCCCGCGTACAACCCACTGGCTGCCATGGCCATGAATTCCAACCACCTAAAAAAGCAGGGAGGCCTGGAATGTTACGCTTGCCATTCCGCGTGGCAGAACAACTGTTACGGGTGCCACTTCTCGCGCGACTTGGGGCAGCGCGCGCTCGACATGTTGGCGGGGAAGCAAACGCCGGGGAGACCGGCGACCGACTACAAGTACTTCGTGAACTTCAAGAACTTCCAGATGGGCTACAACGCCGAGGGCAAAATCGCCCCGTACGTGACCGGTTGCCAAGTGCTCGCCACGGTCATTGGCGCACAGGGGCAGATGCTCCTCGACCAGGAACTGCCCGTGACGGCACGCGGCCTTTCTGGCCTCGCTCTCAACCCCGTGCACCCGCACACGAACCGGAAAACAGCTCGCTTTTGTGTCGAATGCCACCGCAACCCGGCTGCGCTCGGCTTGGGGACGGAAGGCTTCAACCTCTCCCGGAGGTACCTCCTCGCCCTCACTCCTGCACCGCATGGCTCGCTGCTCGTGATCGATCGGAAAAACCCGGCCGCACCTTTCGTGCTTGCGAGCCTCGCGCTGCCGGATCCCGAGGCCCTGCTGGCATTCACGGACCCAATCACCGGCAAGGTGCGCGCTGCGCTTGTCGGAGACCGCACTCTCGGGCTGGTAGCGGTGGACCTTTCAGACCCGAGGGAACCCCGCATCGCCAGCACTACCCCGCTGCCCAACCCGAGGGATCTGGCCCTCGCCGGCGCCATGCTGTACGCGGCCGCAGGCGAAGAGGGCCTTTTCGCCTACGAGGTCTCGGACCCACTGCAGCCTCGCCCCTCGGGAAACCTCCGCACTCGGGAGGCGAGGGCGATTGCGACGCACGGCCTGTATCTCCTGGTTGCAGACGGTCCAGGCGGCTTGGCCGTCGTCGACGCTCGAAACCCGACGGATCTCCAGGTGGCGAGCCGTCTAGACTTGAACGGGGACGCGCCTGAGGAGAACGATGCGTCCGACGTAACCACGCTCCCGGGCTACTCAAACCCTCCGGCTGCTGGAGTAAAGCCGTTCCACATGATGGCGTATGTGGCCGATGGCGCAGCGGGAGTGCGCTTGGTCAACCTCGACAACCCTCGGAGCCCCTACGTCACCGCAACTCTGCCGACCACAGACGCGCGCGCCGTTTTCGCCAAATTTCACTACGACGCCGGCTCGGCGACGGAACCTTCGATGGAGCGAGAGTATCTCTACATCGCCGACGGGGCGGGTGGCTTGCGGATTGCGCGCATATCCGACCCGCGCAATCCCGTGCCTATTACCGAATACACTGCGATGGGCCCCGTTTACGGCTTGCTCGTGGCCAATGCATTCGAACCGCCCCACAACGTGGCTTACCTATACGCCGCGCTGGGCGATGACGGGATTGCAATCCTCGACGTATCCCGCGTAGACGCACCCCGAGAAATAGGTCGCATCCGCGTAGCAGTTGGGGACCACCTTGACATCGAGCGCGTGCAACTCGACCGGATCGTGGACGAGGATGGCCGGCAGATCAAAGACACTTCGCACGAGGGCGCCCGGCCATTCAATCGGACAGAAATCGAGCGCATCCTAGGGGCTACGGGCTGGGGGCCTCTGTGAGCGCGTTGGTTGCCAACCCGTCCGGCAGCCTTCGCCGCGTTTGCTGACAGCAACGAAGCGGCCGGCCACCCTTGGAAAACCGCCCTCGCGTTCCGGCTGGCGGAACAGCCAAGGCGCTCGCCGGCACTCCTACATCGAGAAAAAGTCGAACGGCTGGTCGTTCAGGTCCACCCACACCTGTTTCAGCCGCGTAAGGTGTTCGATCATCGGAAAACCGTTCTCGCGGCCGTACCCCGACTGCTTGTAACCCCCGAAGGGCGCGTTGGGCTCGATCATGTGCCAGGTGTTCATCCACACGGTGCCAGCCTGCAACCGTTTCGCCAAGCGCAGTGCCCGCCTGAGATCGCGCGTCTCGACTCCCGCAGCCAGCCCGTAAACCACGTCGTTGGCAATGCGCACCGCTTCTTCCTCGTCGCGGAAGCGCAGGAACACGCCCACTGGACCGAAGATCTCCTCCTGGGCAATTTGCATTCTGTTGTCCGCCTCGGCAAAGACGGTCGGCTCGTAGTAAAAGCCGCGCGCGCATTCCGGCTTCTCGGGCCGGCGCCCCCCGCACCGCAGCACAGCCCCTTCTCTCTTTCCGATTTCCACGTAGCGCTCGACCTTCTGGAGCTGCTCTTCCGAAACCAACGGGCCCATTCGCGTATTCCAGTCAAGGGGATCGCCGATTGCAATCTGCTGCGAGCGCTCCACAAACCGCTCCACGAATCGGTCGTAGATCTCTTTCTCGACCAGGATCCGCGTGCCTGCAGAGCAAATCTGGCCGGTGTTCGTGTAGAGGCCGAAAACCGCGTTGGCCACCGCGGCCTCGAAATCGGCATCTGCGAAGACGATGTGGGGCGATTTGCCTCCTAGCTCTAGCGTGACGGTTTTCAGGTTCGATGCCGACATCTGGACGATCAGGCGCCCCGTCGCACACTCACCGGTAAATGCGATCTTGTCCACCCCGACATGACGGGCAAGAGCCGCACCAGCGGTGGGCCCGAACCCCGGGACGACGTTCACCACTCCGTCCGGCAAACCAGCCTCGGCACACAGCCGCGCCAGCTCGAGCGCCGTGCACGGCGTCTGCTCCGCTGGCTTGAGCACGACCGTGTTTCCGCATGCCAAAGCCGGGGCGATCTTCCACGCCGCCATGATCAACGGGCCATTCCACGGCGTGATCCCACCCACAACCCCAAGGGGCTCGCGGAGGGTGTATCCCAGGTATTCTCCGGGCCGCATCGGCGCTCCCGTGAACCCGTGAATTTTCGTCGCCATGCCAGCCCAATAGCGGAACACAGCGGCGCATTCGCCCGCCATCCCCGTGCTCAGGACGATGGGCATGCCATTGTCCCGCGTTTCCAGTTCGGCGAGAAAAGACAGGTTCGATTCGATCAAGTCTGCGACCCGCGACAGGAGCCTCGCCCTCTCGGCGCAAGGCATCTGCGACCATATGCCCTCGTAGGCTTCGCGAGCCGCGCGAACGGCAGCATCGATGTCCTGTTCATCTCCCTCCGCAACCACGGCAACTATTGAGCGGTCGTGCGGGCTAATCGACTCGAACGTCCGGCCGGAGCGACTGTCTACAAACCTGCCGCCAATAAAGAGCTGATACCGGCGAGTCTCCCAATGGGCGCTCATCTGCTCCTCCTCACACGGCGGACGCAGTTTCACGATGGGGGACGTAGTTTCATTGCTCAAGGCGGACCCTAGCGGCTTGGCGTCGGCCCTGTCGGTAAGACCACCGGAGGTCGAGCGAGGAGACCGGGGAGCAATGAAACTACGTCCCCCATCGTGAAACTACTTTCCGAACCGAGGCAACGAGCCGGGATCGAACAGGTGATCGGGAATCGGGACCCGGCGCCGGTACGCGGCATGCGGGTCGGAGCGCATGCCGCTGATCGTCGCGCGGTTCATCTTCACGTTTTCCGCGCAAGCCCAGGCCTTTGTCGACGCCGGCAGCCAGTCCGGGTTGTCGGCCGAACCGACCTTATGGTTCACCCGTGCTGTGATCTGGTACGTATTGATGAGTTCGCCGTTCCAGCTGAACTTCCGGTTCCACGCAGCGTCCCAAGTCTCCACATCGACCCACACCTCGACGCGGCCGTACAAGTAGTAGCGGTCGCGCGGTATGGCCTCCACGACCCAGAACGGCCGTTTGGCGAGGGCGAGACCGATAGGCGCCCAGCTCACGCCGGTCCAATTCGGATCTTCAAACCCCACCGTGATCACGTTCATCTCCGCGAGCGTCGTCCAGCCACCACCGGGGGCGGGCTCGACTTCCAGAGGTCCCGAAACCGTGGCCGGATCGACAAAACGGAGCCCTTCGCGGCGCCCGACCAGTCCCCACTCGAAGTCTTCTGGCTTGCCGTCGAAGCCGAACCCGTCATCGCCGCTAATGTCGGAACCAAGGTATCCGTCGGAACGGTTCGCCGGGCTCACGGCGCGTACCCTGCGCAAAGCCGGAATGAAAGCCCACACAGAGTCGCGCTTTTCGGGCTCACGGTATCGCCAGGTAAGCGAAGCCGTGCCCTGCAAGTCCGCGGGCTCCAGGGAAACACCGAGGAACTGGCTCTGCAAATTCAGCGGGTTCGGCGTCCGGTATTTCGGGCTCTGGCCGTCGTAAAAATTGAACCAGCCATCCGCCACGATACGGCGGTCCATCCGCTTTGGGCTCATCATTCCCACGAGTGTCCGGTTGTATGAATTGCCGCCAGCCCAATACGCCAAGAACTGGTTCCAGATGATTTTTACAGCAGCTTTCGGGTCGTCCGGGTCGATCTTGGGGAACGGAATCCCGTAGTAATAAGGTGGCTGCTTGCCGGTGGCTCGGTCGATGATCGTGCCGCGCTCGTCCACGTCGAGCTTGGCCGCGTTTTGCTCCGTCGCTTCCTCGAATGCCTTCTCCCAGTGCGCGTTCCCCACGGGATACTCCACGATCGGATTGCGGTATTCGCCCCGTTCGTAGTGGCGCAGAATCTCAGGCGGCCGCAGGTCTCTTGCCAGCTGCCAGTTCGACTGATCGAGCACGTCCCCGACCTTCAGTCCGGGAACAACCTCCTTCGCGTCGCCGGCAGTTACCCTCGAAGCAGCGGCACATACCAGCACCAACGCCACGCCGATCCAACGATCAAGAAACCGCGATCTCATCGATCCCCCCCACGCGTTTCCTCGATGCGACCCGATCCTGCCGCCCGTGCTACCGCCCGCCGACAAGGCCCTGTCAAGGAACTCTGCCCAGAATCATGGCACTGGTCGGCACGCCGACGCCCGCAGTCACGAGCACGTGTTCCGCTTTTGCTGGCTGGTTTACCGACGTGCCCCGAATCAAGCGCACGCCTTCGTTGACGCCATTCATGCCGTGAATATAAGCCTCGCTGAGCTGCCCTCCGTGCGTATTCGCAGGCAGACGGCCCCCGACCTGCAGCTTGCCAGCGCGCACGAACCCGGCCGCCTCGCCGCGGGCGCAAAAACCGAAGCTCTCGAGCTGCCAGAGAACGATCGGTGTGAAGGCATCATAAAGGATGGCAGCGTCGATGTCTGCCGGACCCAGACCCGATTGCCGGTACACCTGCGCTGCCACCAGATCCATTTCCGGGAGACCCGTGATGCTGTCGCGATAAAAGCTCGTCATGACCTCCTGGTCCGCCCCTGCTCCCTGTGCGACTCCCCGAATGATGGCCGGTGGCTGCTTGAGGTCCCGCGCGCGCTCTGGCGTCGTCACAACCACTGCACACCCGCCATCGGTTTCTTGGCAGCAGTCGTACAGGCGCAACGGCTCGACGATCCACCGCGACCTCTGGTGCTCCTCGATCGTCAAGGGCTTGCCGTAAAAGAACGCGCGGGGATTGTTCACCGCGTGTTTCCGGGTCGATACGGCCACGTGCGCCAAATCCTCGGACGTGACGCCGAATTCGTACATGTAGCGCTGGGTGAACATCGCGACCCAACTCGCTGGGGTCAGCAAACCGTAGGGCATGTACCAGCTCCAGTGGATCAGGTCCGACGTCGTCGGCCCTTCGCCGACACCAGCGCTGTATCGCTGTCCCGAACGCCCGTTAAGAGCGCGATAGCAGACGACCACTTCTGCCACACCGGTCGCGATCGCCATCGCCGCCTGATGGAGCAATCCCACGGCGGCCCCACCCCCGTGCGGCACGCGGCTGAAAAATGTCAGATCGCGGATGCCGACCGCGCGGGCTACTTCGATTTCATCGCTCGTGTCCAGAGTGAACGTGGTCCTCCCGTCCACATCCCGAGGCCGAAGCCCGCAATCCTCCAAGGCCGCTCGCACCGCCTCGGCAGCGAGCTGCAACTCCGACCGGCCGGAGTTTTTCGAGAACTCGGTCGCCCCGATGCCGACAATAGCCGCCTGATCTTTTAGCGTCGTCCTCATCCCCGGCGCGCTATCGCCAGCCTTACTTCGACGTGAGCCGTGACATGGGTGCCCCAGCTGTTGCGGCCCACTACCTCAAGGCCCACCACGCCAGACGCTTCGTCCTTGGCGATGACAGAGCCAGTGAACTTGAGCTTGTCGCCTGGGAAGCTCGGGGCACCTAACCGGAGGCGGACCTTCTTGAGCACCGCATCGGGTCCGGCCCAGTCCGTAACGTAACGCCCCACAAGGCCGTTTGTGGTGAGAATGTTCATGAACACATCGGGCATCCCCTGCGCCTGAGCTGCCGCCCGGTCGTGGTGCACCGGAGTGAAGTCGCGCGACGCCAAGGCCCCACCGACGATAAGGGTCGCCGTCAGATGGATGGTGAGCTCCGGCAGCGAATCCCCAACGTGCACCTGCACCAACTCCACCGTCTTCCGTGCGTTCACGACTACTCCTCCGGAGCCGGCCGGAACAGTGGAAGCCACATCTCCTCGTCCACCGCTTCGATGCTGAGGCGGACCCGCATTCCGATCCGCACAGCACCGGGCTCGACCCCTACTAGGTTCGACACGATCCGCGTGCCTTCGTCCAGCTCGATCAGCGCCGCCACCAGCGGGTACTCGTAACCCGGAAACTGGGGATGATGGCAAACCACGTAGCTGTACACAGTGCCTGCGCCCCCCGACGCCACTGCATCCCATTCGGTGGACTGGCACTCGCCGCACATCGGCCGCGGCGGATGGCGCAGCTTCCCGCACCGCGTGCACCGCTGAATGAGAAGCTCGCCCCGCCGAATCCCTTCCCACCACCACGCGTTGTCATGCCCCATGGGCACCCGCAAGCGCCGTGGTTTGGTGGCGGGGGCTGCGGAGGAAGTCGAGCCAGGCTGTTCGTGCGGCCGGAATTTCAGCACGCGGAACCGCATGGTTCCAACGGCCTCTCCCCGCTCGTCCCGAAAGGTGGTCTGCGTGTCTATGAAAAAGCCGATTCCCAGCGCTGTGGCCTTCTCCTCGGAGATCGCCTCGATCACCGTCGTCGCCCGCAGGCGATCCCCCGGGCGGAGATAGCGGTGGTACTCCTGTTCGCAATCCGTAGCCACCACGGCGGGGTAGCCCGCTTCTTCCAAAATGCGATGGAGTTCCTTCTGCAAGTCCTGAGGCTGCTCCGCGAACGGCCGAGCCATCTCCACTCCGGGCAGAATCCACGCCTGCAACATTGTTGGAGGCGCGACAATACCGCCATGCACAGAGCGCGCAGCGGCCTCTTTGTCCGTGTAGACGGGGTTGCGATCCCCCAGCACCTCGCACCAATGCCGGATCATCGGCTCGTTGACGGGATCCGGGCTGATCGCAGCGGGGCCGATTGCGCGTCCGACGAACGACTGCAGTCGCTCCCGCAGCGCCGCCTTGCCGCCCGGTCCGAGGCGCGCACTGTCTCCGGTCACTTCGACTGCACCCCCGGCGCGCATTGCTGCTGCATCCGGAAACCTCCTGCGCCAGCTAAAGCCGCTCCAAGATCGCACCCGTGCCTACAGCGGAACCGCAGCACATCGTGAGCAGAGCTGTACCTTTTCCGGCACGCTCGAGTTCGTGCAGCGCGGTCACGATGAGCCTCGACCCCGTGCAGCCGACGGGATGGCCGAGCGCGATAGCGCCGCCATTGACGTTAACCTTGCTCATGTCGGGCTCGAACACTCGAGCCCAGGAAAGCACGACGCCGGCGAAGGCTTCGTTGTTCTCGACAATGTCGATGTCGTTCAGGGTCATGCCGGCTTTCTTGAGCACTGCGCGGGTCGCGTCCACGGGCCCGTCAAGCAGAAAGTACGGATCGGTCCCCACCACCACGTCCGCAACCAGGCGCGCGCGCGGCCTAAGGCCGAACTCGCGCGCCTTCTCTCGCGACATCCAGAGCACTGCAGCAGCCCCATCGGATATCTGCGAAGTGTTGCCCGCCGTGTGGATGCCCCCGGGGAGGACCGGACTCAGCTTCGACAGGTCCTCCAGGTTGCTCTCGCGAATCCCCTGGTCGGAATCCACACGGCGCTTCTCGCCAGTCGGCTTCCCCTCTGCGTCCAACACGGGCACGTCCATCGGCAGAATCTCCCTGGCAAACCGCCCCTCGTCGCGCGCCCGCATCGCCTTTTGCTGCGACGCGAGGCCAAACCGGTCCGCCTCCTCCCGAGTCACGCCCCGGTGCTTGGCCAACCGCTCCGCATACGTGAACTGGTCCGGCGCCGAATCCCATGGCCAGTTGGGTGTCTGAAAAAAACCCGGCCCGTGGATCACGTTGGCTCCCAGCGGCACGCGGCTCATCGACTCGACGCCACAGGCAATCCCCACATCAAAGCTCCCCGCCCGAATGAAGGCAGAGACGATGTGGTTGGCCTGCTGTCCCGACCCGCACTGCGTGTCGACGGTGGTACCCCCAACCTTGTAGGTCTTTCCCAAAGAGAGCCAGGCGTTCCGCACTACATTGCACGACTGTTCCCCGGCCTGGGTCACACACCCGCCAATTACCTGGTCCACCGCCTCCATGGGCACCCCAGCCCGCTCCAGTAGCCGTTGCAGGCAGAGGCCCAGCAGCTCCGCCGGGTGAAACGAGTGCAACCAGCCCACCCCCGGCTTGCCCTTCCCAATGGGCGTCCGGACGGCCTCGACGATCACAGCATCGCGCATGAACCCGAATCCCCCTACACCTGGGCTCCCGCAGCGAAACTAACAAACGTTCGTTTCTAGCACAAACCCGCCGGGCTCGGTCAAGTGAGGAACTCGGCCGCGCCCATTCGACATGGCGTTCCTCCACCTCCCGGGTCCGGAGAGCCCGCCCGCCGTCAGCTCCCAGGGCCCTGCTGTCCCCGGAGCACTTGCTCCCGAAGCAAGAACTTTTTGACTTTGCCGGACGGCGTCATGGGCAACGAATCTACGAGCCGCACCTGACGAGGCACTTTGAAGTTCGCCATGTTCTCCCGGCACCAAGCGATCACAGAGGCCGGCGTCAAGCTCGCCCCGGGGCGCGGCACCACGAACGCCACCCCCACTTCGCCCAGCCGTTCGTCCGGCACGCCGACGACAGCCGCTCGGGCTACGCCCTCGCACTGCAGGAGGATCTTCTCGATTTCTGCCGGGTAGCAGTTAAAGCCGCCGGTGATGTACATGTCTTTTAGGCGGTCGGTGATGCGCAGGTAGCCGAGCTCGTCCAACGTACCGACGTCGCCCGTGTGAAGCCACCCCTCTGGATCGATCGTCGCCGCAGTAGCCTCGGGGTCGGCGTAGTAGCCCCGCATGACGTTGTACCCCCGCACCACGACCTCTCCGGGCTCGCCCCGCGGCATGTCTTTTCCGTCCTTCCCCACGCAGCGCACCTCCACCCCGGGAATGGCCTTCCCCACGGTAGTGGCGATCGTGTCCGGATCGTCGTCCGGCCGGCACATGCTCACGATTCCGCAGCACTCCGTGAGTCCGTAACCGGTGACCACCGTCTCCAGCGCTAGCTCCCGCCGCATTTGATGGGTCAACTCCACCGGAATCACAGCTGCACCCGTCACGGCCAGGCGAAGCGAGGAGAGATCGAATCGCTGCCGCTCCGAAAATGCAAGGATCGACTGGTACAGCGTCGGGGGACCCGGCAGGACCGTGATCCGCTCGCGCGCAATCCGCTCCAGCACCTCCGCGACGTCAAACACGGGCTGGGGAAACATCGACGCTCCACGCAAGATCGACGCGAGCCAGCCGGCCTTGTACCCGAACGAGTGAAAAAAGGGGTTCACGATCAGAGATAGCGGTCTCCCTCACGCAGGCCTACGATGTCGCACCACGCCTCGAAGGCGCGAACGTTCTGACCGTGCGCTGTCATGACCCCTTTCGACTGCCCGGTCGTACCCGACGTGAAGAGAATGTCCGAAAGGCACTCCGGGGATACTGCGTCAGCCCGAGCTCGCGCGGCCCGCTCCGGCACCTGCGCCGCGAGGGCCAAGAACTCCTCCCACGCCAGGCACCCCCGGGGCACCGCGCCCTCGCTGCGCAGAAACACGATCCGCTCCAGCTCGGGCAGCTCCGCCACCGGACACCGGCTCCCAAAACCGCCGCAGGCGCGGCGCAGCATGTCGACGTACCGGAAACCCAGGAACTCTTCGATCGCCAGCAACACGCGGGCGCCGCTCTTGGCCAGCACGTAGCCCGCTTCCGCCCCCTTAAATCGCGTGTTGAGCGGCACCAAAACAGCGCCGGCAGCCTGCAGCCCGATCGCCCCAATCACCCATTCGTGGATGTTCGGCGCCCAGATCGCCACGCGGTCCCCTGGCTCCACCCCGAGTGCACAAAACGCCCGCGCCGCCCGCAATCCGGCCTCCGCTAGCTCTGCAAAGCTCAGCCGGACCTCACCGTCGACAATGGCCAAGCGCGACCCGAACCGCTTCGCTGCGGCTTCCACAGCAGCCGGAATCGTCAGCTCTGCCACCAGTGTTCTCAACCTTTTCGCTTTGTTCGCCGCTCGCGAGGTCAGACCGCCGACCTCGCAGACCAAAGCTCGCTTTCGACGCCACTTGCCGTTTGCGACACGGCAATGCTAGGTTAACACTTGTTCATATCCGATCCGGGGTTCGCAAAGCAAGGCACCGGCAGGCCAACCCGCGACAGGCACGGCGTGGGAAACAGCGGCGCAGGCAAACCCAGACGCTCTGAGAGGAGGTTTTAGAGTGAGGCAGCCGCAAACGAGCAACGCGGACATCTTTTTATTGCATGCGCCCCTCTCGCGGCGCAGCTTCGTGATCGGGTCGGCCGCAGCAGTTGCATCGCTCGCGCTCGGACTCTCGCGCCTGCACTTCCGCCCGCGCCTCGCCGAAGCGGTCGAGCTGGATGCACCGCCGCGGCTCGCAGAATACCGGACCTGGGAAGACATCTACCGCCAGCGCTGGAGTTGGGACCGCATTGCCAAGTGCATCTCCGCGTGTAGCTGGAACGTTTTCGTCAAGGACGGCATCGCCTGGCGAGAAGAGCAGAACTCCGTTTACCGCGCCTCGCGCCCCGACGTCCCGGACTTCAACCCCCGGGGATGCCAAAAAGGCGCCTGCTACGCCCGACTTGCAGCTGGCCCCGTCGCGCCTGCGCTATCCGCTCAAGCGCGTGGGACCCCGCGGCTCAGGGCGGTGGCAACGGATTTCGTGGGACCAAGCTCTCACGGAAATCGCCGACGGCATCATCGACGCGGCGGCCAGCGACGGCACGGAATCCATCGTGCACGACCACGGGACGACCAACGGCGGCTATGGGCCGGAGACCGCCGGCGAGGGTCGCTTTACGGAAGCGCTGCAAACCACCGTTCTGGACTCGTGGGCTGGCGTGGGCGACATGCCGATCGGCGCAGTGCAAACCTGGGGCATGTATAACTGCGAGGGAACTTCGGACGACTGGTTTCGCTCGAGTTTCATCGTGGTGCGGATCGGCAACCCGGCCTACACGCGGATCAGCGACGTGCACTTCATGTACGAAGCGCGCTATCGAGGTGCGACCCTCGTCGTCGTGGCCCCCGACTACAACGCCACGGCGATTCACGCCGACCTCTGGATCCCCTTGCGGCCGGAAACGGATGCTGCGCTCGCCCTGGCCGCCGCCCGCGTGATCGTGTCCGAAGGCCTGTATCGGGCCGACTATGTCCGCGAGCAGACCGACCTCCCGATCCTCGTCCGCGACGATAGCCACCGGTTCCTGCGCGGTTCCGACCTGCACCCGGGGGGCAGCCCGCGTGTCTTCTAGTTCTGGGACGAGAAGGGCAATCAAATCGCGGAAGTTCCGGGTTGCGAGGGCCACGGAGGCCGTTCGCTCGAGCTCGGGTCGATGCGCCCGGCGCTGCGCGGCCGCTTTTCGGTGCGCCTTGCCGATGGACGCCAAATCCAGGTGCGCCCCGTATTCGAGCGGTTGGTGGAGCGCCTCGCTGACTACGCCCCGCAGAAGGCTACCGCGATCACGGGCGTCGCCCCGTCATTGATCCGGCGCTTCGCTCGCGGCCTCGCCCAAGCCCCCGCGGCGATGATCTTCGCCTCGTGGGGCGCATGCAAGCACTACCACAGCGACCTCTTCCAGCGCGCAATGATCTTGCTCATGGCCCTCACCGGAAACCAGGGAAAACCCGGGGGCGGATTGCGCGTTGCGGCGTGGTGGGGCTTGGACGGCTTGGACAAGATGGGAACAGGCCTCGACATGAGCCTGATCGAGTATGCCCGCATCCTGCCAAAAGCCATCCGCGGCCTTACGCCTCGCGACTACGAAGACCTCTTCACTGCGTTCAGCGGCAAGCAGGGGTTCACGCCCCTCATGCCGTTTCTGTACGTTCACGGGGGCTACCGGGAAGCATGGTCGCAGCCGGACCCGAGCCTGCCGCGGACGACGGACGCCTATCTGAAGCAGGCCGTCGATCAGGGCTGGATCCCGATCCGGCCGGGGCCGGACCGAAAGCCCAGGGTCCTGATCTTCACCGGCTCGAACCCCCTGCGTCGGTGGCCCGCACCGCAACTGGCGCGCAAACATCTCTGGCCCAAGCTCGACCTCATCGTGGCCGTCAATTTCCGCATGAGTACCTCGGCCATGCACGCCGACCACGTGCTCCCGGCCGCGGGCTATTACGAAAAGTACGGGATCAAGTACGCGCAGAGCTATGTGCCCTACGTCATTCTGTCGGAGCGGGCGACAGACCCCCTCGGCGAATCGAAAAGCGAATGGGAAATCTTCGGCCTGCTCACCGAGAAAATCGCGACGCGTGCTCGCGAGCGACGGATCACTACCGTGCGCGGATACGGCGACCGGCCGCTCGACCTTACCCGGGTCTTCGACAAATGGACCAGTGACGGGCGGTTTCAACCGCGAGATCCCGAAGACCCCGTGCGGCTGATCGAAGACATCATGCGCGCCAGCCCCAGCGTGGGGAACCTCGGCGGTCGCGAAGCACTGCGAAAGGGGGCTGTGCCGGTGACCGCTCCGGCCCGCCCGACGCCGATTTACGCCACTTACAGCGACTACGACCCCAGCGACACGCATTGGCCGCACCGGTGGTTCGTCGAGAAGAAAGTCCCGTGGCCCACTCTGACGGGAAGGCAACAGTTTTACCTGGACCACCCCTGGTTTCTCGAAGCAGGCGAGAGCCTGCCCGTCCACAAAGAACCGCCACACGCGAGCAGCCGCTACCCGCTGCGCATCAACGGAGGCCATACCCGGTGGTCGATTCACGCGATCTGGCGCGACCATCACCTGATGCTGCGCCTGCAAAGGGGGGAACCGGCTTGCTTCCTGAGTCCGGTGGACTGCGAGCCGCGGGGGATCCGAAACGGGGACCGTATTCGCGTCTTCAACGACGCGGGTGCCTTCGAAGCAGTTGCGAAAGTCTCGCCCGCCGTCCGGCCCGGCGAAGTGATCATCTACCATGCCTGGGAGCCATACCAGTTCCGCAATTGGGCCGGGCAACAAGAACCGGTTACGGCGCCGTGGAAACCGATTCACCTGGTAGGGGGTTACGGCCAGCTCCACTACCGCATGTTCTACGGCGCCCCCGGCCACGCGCCGCGCGGAGCACCCGTGGAGGTGGTGCGAGCTTAGCTGGTGAGGAAAGTGCCGATGCCCCTCGTCCTAGTGGAAAACGCGGGACCACATGTTCGCGTGGTCCGGTTGAATCGCCCGGAGCGGCTGAACGCGATGTCGGTCGATCTGTGCTTGCAACTGAAGGAGGCTTGGGACCAGATCGGCCGCGACAATGAATGCCGCGTGGCTATCTTGACGGGCGCTGGGCGCGCGTTCTCTTCGGGCCTGGACCTCAAGGACCATGGCGCTGTTCCCGGTTCCGAAGGCCTCACGGTGCCCCAGATCGGCCCGCGCGCAATGCGTATTTACTCGCAGCTTGTCTCGGCGATGCGCGGCGTTCGCCAGCCGATCATCGCCGCCGTCAATGGCCCGGCGTACGGCGGCGGCATGTGCCTCGCCCTGTGTGCCGACCTCCGCATCGCGTCCGCATCCGCTGTGTTCAACGCCACTGGCATCGTGAACGGCTTGACCAGCACTGAGCTCGGCGCAAGCTGGCTCTTGCCGCGACTGATCGGTGCCGCCAGCGCCAGCGAGATCCTGCTCACCGGGAGGCTGGTGGACGCCGCAGAAGCGCTGCGCATGGGGCTGGTGTCTCGGGTGGTGCCCGACTCGGAGTTGATGTCCGAGGCCATCGCGATGGCGGAGCAAATGTGCGCGTATAGCCCGCTCGGGCTGCAAATGACCAAACAGGTGCTGTGGGCGAACCTGGAGAGCCCGAGCCTAGCGGCCGCCATCGAACTGGAGGACCGGACGCAACTATTGCTGGGCATGACCGACAATCTGCCGGAGGCTGTTCGCGCCTTCGACGAGCGCCGCAAGCCACTCTATACGGGCCAGCCCCGCCGCGACCTCTGGGGCAGCGACAGGCAAAAGGAGTGAAGTCAACGGGTGACGAGCGCCGCGGGCCTGATCCGGCGAAAGCACCGGGCGCGCTGTCGTTGCCCCACGCGCGCGCTTCGGTTCCCCCGCTGGCAGGAGCTGGCCGGCGCCTGACCGGCCGCCGGCCCGCCCTGACGCAGGCGCGCAAAGTGCGCGTCCCGCTCGCTCCCCGGCGCTGCGGGTTGCCCGCTCAGATCGCGCGAGCGATTTCCATTGCGTCGCGCAGAGCTCCCTCGAGGTGCCCCACCTGCCGGCAATCCCCGAGGGAATGGACTGCCGGCGCCAACCCCGCTAGTCGCTCGGCCAACTCTCCGCTCTCCCGCACACCCCAAGCCACGAGCACGTGGTCGGCAGGCAAAAACCGGCGCGCGCCGCCTTGAATGCACGAAACGCCCCGATCCTCGATCGCTTCGACGCGCGTCTCTGCGAGGAGTTGCACCCCCCTGCGGCGCAGTTCGTCCAGCGCCCGCCACCGGCGCGGTAGCGCCATCTCGCGGCCAAACACTGCACCTTCCTCGACCACTGCCACTTGGCGCCCGCGCTCGCTCAAAAAGTCCGCCAACTCCAAGCCGACTAGCCCGCCGCCCAGAATGACGACGCGCTTGCCCAGCGGCATCCACAGATGCGCGAGGCGCCGCACCAGCCAGATCCTTCGCGTTGCCCCCGCAACCCAGGCCGCTCCCAGCAGAATCCTTTTCGCCAGCGGCAACTTCTCGCTCCCGAGCCCCCCGAGCAGCCCGTCGAACAGCGCGCGGAGCTCCTGCCCGCCGAGCACGTTCCGGCGACTGGCCCCCGGGATGTGAAGCGGCGCGGGCGACGCTCCAACTGCGACCAGCACGACATCGGGCCGCAATTCGCGGACGGCCTCCGGCGTCACGCCCCGCCCGAGCTGCACGTCGACTCCCAGACGCCGCAGCTCCCGTTCCAAATACGCTACGAGAGCCTCGTTTGGCTCGTACACGAGGGAGGCGAAAAAGCCGCTGCCTCCAAGCCACGGCCTTGCGTCCCACAAACTCACGCGGTGTCCCCGGAGCGCGGCGATGCGCGCGGCCTCCATTCCCGCCGGTCCGCCGCCGGCAACCAGAACGCGCTTTTGCGCTGCTGCCGGCCGCATCTCCAGCTCCGCCTCCCGCCCGACCCCCGGATTGACAGCACAGCGGACAGGCCGATTCAGAAAAATCTCCCCGACGCACGTGTAGCAGTAAATACACGGGCGTATCTCTTCGGCGCGCCCGGCAGCGAGCTTTCGGGGCAACTCCGGATCGGCCAACAGCTTTCGCCCCATGGCCACGAAGTCCGCCTTGCCCGTGCGAATGATCTCGCCCGCATCCTCAGGTTCAATTCGCCCCACCGCAATCACCGGGACACTCACGCGTTTCTTGACACCCTCCGCATAGCGCACGTAGCCGCATCGCTGGTGAATCAGCGGTGCCTCAGTGAAAGCCGCACCCCTGGCCGGATCCGCGTACGCGCTCACGTGGACCGCGTCGGCGCCCGCGGCCACAGCGATTTCCGCCACGCGCAGCGCCTGATCGAAGGTGATCCCGTTTTCAATGCGGAACTCCCTCGCATCCAGCCGGCACCACACGGGAAAGCCCTGCGGCACGCGGCCTTTGATCGCGCGGAGCACTTCCACAAGCAGCCGGGCCCGATTCTCCAGCGATCCCCCGTAGCGGTCCGTGCGCTTGTTGGTGGCCGGCGAGAGGAACGAAGCGATCAGATACCCATGCGCCGCGTGCACTTCCACGCCATCGAACCCCGCTTTCACGGCGCGCACCGCTGCATCCGCAAAGCGGGCGACCAGCCATTCGATGTCGGCCTCGGTCATCGGGTGAAATGCAACCCGCGCCCCGGGATCCT
>JBBIUR010000064.1:0-16190 GCA_037440145.1 Myxococcales bacterium
TCTTTTGCGCGCTGCTTCTTCAACTGCGTGGCACCGAAGCTCTCGCTGGCGGTGGTAAAGAAAACGGTCAAAACGATCGGCCTGGCCTTCAAGATCAGTTCGTGCTTCCCCTGCGGCCTCAGCAAAGGCACGAACGTCGAGGCGTGCGCCAAGTGCCAGAACGCGATTCGCCCCCTGCTCAAGGTCGAGTACGTGCCCGGCCTCGGAAAGCAGGTGCCGGTAATGGGCGAGGTGATCGACATGACCAAGTGCGCGGCGGACTGCGCCGGCCAGCAAGGCGTGGTGTTCCCTTGCCGCGAGGATCTGCTCACGTGCGACAACAGCGCCGCGCGCAGCACCTGGACCTCGCTCTTCGAACAGTGCAGCTTCCGCAGGATCCCCTGCGAGGATGGCCTGCTCGTGCCGGAGAAGTCGTACGTGGTGAACAGCGGCTGCTTCAACGACTTCTGCAAGTGCGTAGAAGGCAAAGGCTGCGTGCGCTGCCCGCAGAGCGGACCGCGCGCAGCGCTGCAAATCACGACACGCGCCGCCGGCTGCGGAGCGAGGGACGCAGGCGCGCTCGGCGCTACCGACGCCAGTCGGGCGGCCGCAGGCGAGGATGCGACGTGCCGTATCCGGCGCACGGCCATTCGCGCGGCACGCGATCCGAACGCAAAATCCGGCCTCGCAGGTGACGTTACCCCCGGCCAGGAGCTGACGTACACGGTGGAGTACGAAAACGTCGGCGAAGGGCGCGCCTACGGCGTGTACGTGACCGACGAGCTGAGCCCGCACCTGGACGAGACGACGCTCGACTTGCGCGGTGAGGGCGAATTCCTGCCCGCGACCCGGACCATCCCGTGGGAGGTCGGCGAACTGGCGCCGAAGGGCGAGGCGGGGTCGAAAGGAGAGCGGACGTTCACCGTCCGCGTGAAGCCCGATCTGCCGAGCGGGACGGTCATCACCAACCAGGCAATCGTGCACTTCCCGAGCGTGCCCGAGGAGACGGCAACGAACACGGTGGTGAACGCCGTACAGCCGCTGGTTGCCGAGCCGCAGAGCCTCGAGACGAGCTACGGGACCCCGATCGGCATCGAGCTGCGCGGGCGCGATGTAAGCGGCGCCCCGTTGACCTACACAATCCAGGAGCCTCCGCTCAATGGCGAGCTGACGGGCATCCCGCCCAGTCTGACCTACACGCCCGCCGCCAACTTCACCGGCCTCGACCGCTTCACGTTCACACCAGCAACGGGGTGAGCGAAAGCCGGCCGGCGGAGATCAGGATCTTCGTGCGGCCATCGGCTGCGGACCGGACCGCTCCGATGGTGTTGTGGACCTATCCGGAGCACGGCGCGGTGCTGAATGGGGCCCCTCGGGAACCGGTCGCGACGGATGCAAGCGGCCCGCTGTACGCGCCGTTCGTTCTGGTCAGCTTCTCGGAAGCGATGGACCCGAACACGATCAGCGCGGCGGCCCTCCACTTGGCGGGTCCGCACGGGGAGGTCGCTGCTTCTGTGAGCTGAGACGGCACGGCGAATGAGGCGGTTCTGGTGGCACGCGAGCCGTGGCTGGCGGGCGTATACACCGCGGCAGTCACCGCCGGAGTTCGCGACGCCAGCGGCAACCCGCTGGAGGCGGAATACGGCTGGAGTTTCACGGTCCACTCCGCGACGTGCGCCGGCGACTGCAATGGCGACGGCGTGGTAACCAGCGCCGAGGTTCAGCACGGGGCATCGCTCATTTTCGCACCGTCGGAGCTCTCGTCCTGCAGTTCCCTAGACGCGGACGGAGACGGCCGCGTGGGGGCGCACGAGATCGTTCGCGCGGTGAAAAGCGTTGCTCAGTGCGGGGAAGTCGAGAGGCGAGCGGCGCGAGCCTACCGGCCCGCGGGGGCGGAGGTAAACTGCAGCCGGTGAGTGCGCGGGCAAACCAGAGCGCATTGCAAGCGAGGGTGCACAACCTGAGACCGCTCTCCGGGACGCAACCCGGAACGGCGCGATCGGGAATAAGTGCGCCGAGCCTCTGGCCTATCGCTGGCGCCACCACCTAGTGGGTTCTCACGCCGCCTCGACCACGCCGTCGATACGCCATCTTACGACCGCGAAGGGAACATGGAGACTCACCGAGCGGCGCACGACCGAACGAGAATCGCCCTCGGTACGCGAGTTCGCGAGCCTTGTGGCGCCACCCTGCTGCCGCCCAGTGCATGGCACCCGTTTGGCCGCAACGCGGCGCGCACTCGGCCGCTGGCTACCGTAGCCCACTGGCGTTGGAAGCCACGCTCATCGATCAGACCCTGGCAGCCGCGGACCTTTCGCCAGACGCCCTCGACCGACAAGTCCCCGTACCGCCCGCGTTTGAGCGGATGGATCCACGCGACCGTTTCCACAGCGATCCCTTTGCGCCGCGGCTTCTCCACCGCGCCAATCCCGCTGCGCTATCATCGCCCGAACGCTTCGTAGCGCCGCTTCAGCCGCCGCATCTGGCAGCCCGTCATGCCGCAGGTCCAGGCGGCCTCAACCGCGCACGATTTGTTTTACAATCGCTCGGACGATCACCTCCCTTCACCCCAGTGCCTTCACCCTCCGCTGCACCCGCCCTTTTTCATCCCGCAGCTCCGAGTCGCCGGGGCGGAAATGCCTAAGTGCTTAGACCCCGAGGAGTCTCCGGTGCCTCGAACGCAGCGCCTCTAAGCACTCCGCGCCCCGGGTCTCGTGGGGCAGGATGCCGACTCAAGGGCACTCTTACGGCTGGACCACGTTGCACGTGGACGACCTCGCAGCGCGCGGGCAAGGTATCCAGGCTGTCGCACGCAATATAAGCTTGGTGGTACTCGGCTCCATCCGCGCGGAGGGACGCCTCAGCGCCGCACGTGTTTTGGACCACATGAGTCGCGCCGGCCGAAGAGAAACTGCAACCCCAGTTGCCTCCTGCAAAGGCGCTTGCAGGAACGAGCGCGGGAACCGAGCACTCGGCAAGCCCGCGCCGTGAGGGCGCCGTGCCGGGCGAGAGGCGGGGCTGGCGGCAGGAGGTGAGCAGCGCGCGCGAGCATATCCCCTCCGCGTCCAGGTTGGCCTCATGCGCAGTGCGGCGGGCAGCGGAGACGCAGCCTGCGCGTACTGCGACACCTGGAATGGAGCTGCACCTGAGATTCCCCCTTCCCTGTGCGAGGTGTTCGGCTCATCCCGTTGGGGCGCCACTGCGCCCGAGAACTCCACGTTCTTCTGCGACCCACCGACAGCGGGCGCCGCGGCAGCGGCTCCGGTCAGCGGGGCCCTTTCGGCGCAGCCCTCTCCCTCGGGCGCATGGCCCCGGAAGCTGTGCAGCGCAGGGCGTCAGCGGACGAGGCCCGATGGGGCTTGCAGTGTTGGGAAATCTGCCACACTCCCGCCTTTGGGCTGCGCCGAACACACCCGCTGGCTGCGCGCGATGGCACGCGGAAGGAAAATGCGGGGCTTTTTCCCGCGCGGAGATAAGCTCCGACGAACGCGTGCCGTTCACCTAGTCCGGGCCATCGCGAACTTCACCCGCGTTCACCGCGTGAATTTCGAGCACAGTGAAACCCGCCCGCTTCACGGCCTCGCGGATTTCCGACTCGGCCGGAGGGCTCGCGTTTTTTTCGAGCCGCAGGACCACCAGCCCCTGTGCGATGTCCGTCTCTGCGCTCGCGACGCCGCGCAGGCGGCCCAAGCGCTTCTCAAGGCCGTAAGCGCAGAAGGGGCAGGCCAGCCCGCCGACCTGGACGACGATCTTTCGGGTCTCTTCCCCGGCCATGCGCAGAGTGGTGGCGCGGAAAAGAGCCATCGAGAGCACGGCCGCCGAAAAAAGCAAAAGCGCCTTGGCGAAAATGCGTGTCATGTCGACCTCCGAATAGGACTGCCCGCAGAGAAGATCAGAAGAGGGGCGCCGCTCCGCGCGGCCGAACAGCGGGCGGGCGTTGCGCGCTCGTCCCCCGAGGGCTCCGAGCGCGTCGCCCCGGGGTGGCCCGAAAAGGCGTTTCCGTGCGGGAAGCAGCCACTTCCTTCTTCCTTCCAGGCGAGGGCTGCGCGATCTCCTCGAGCCATCACGAAAAGGGCATCCAGAAGTTCCACCGGAAGCCGACCCGTACCTGGAAATCTGTCTCCAAAGCCTCGCTGCCGAGTTCCTGGACAGCGGGGAGCTGCGCGATCGCTTCGAGGACGAAACGCTTTCCGACGTACTGGACACCCGGGTCCAGGAACCATCGCCACCCCCCAGAGTCCGGTTCGGGCTTCCCGCCAGCGCTGTTCTTGTCCTGCCACTCGAGATTGCTTTCGAGAACCGCGTAGAAGAAACGGGGAAGTCCGCGGCGGACCTCGCGAGGCCAGAGGCGGTATTGGAACGAAGCATCGGCGAACGCCTGGTCCCCGAACGCGAATCCTTCATCGCGGCCGTTGAATCGGTAGCCCAAGTCGAGATCGAACTCCCAGTCGATCTTCTGCCAGGTGAGAACCGACCCAAGAAACGCGTCCCAGGATCCCGACCCGGGCTGGAGAGGCCGCGGAAGCCTCCCCGACTCGTCCTCGACGTCGTCCTTGCCCGTGGGCGCCTTGAATCCTGCGAAAGGTGCGATCCGCATCGTTTCTCCCGCCAGATCCCTCTGGAAAAGAGTGTAGCGGGCGAAGAAGGAAACGTCCCCGAAACCCCTCGCGTCCCGGTCCGTTTTTCCTCCAGGGCCTTCGGCTGCGAGCGACTTGTGCACCACGCCGGGGATCGCAAGGAAGAGGGCAAGGTCCCGGCGGGCCCCGTAGACGAAAACCCACGGGGAGGCGACAGCGGCGAAATCGCGCTTTGACCCGTCGCTTTCGCGACTCGCTGCAGCGACGAACGCCTGGCCGCGAACGATGGCCTGTCCCTCCGGAATCGGAAGGGCGGTCGAAAACGTGATCGGTCCGGCTCGCACCGTGGCACAAGGGGACACGAGGGCCGAGAACGCTACGAAGAGTTGCCCTGCCCGCCCGGGTCTTGGCCGAGGCCTGGACGGCGCGGAGTTCGGCACCATCATCTCACGACCTCCAGGACGAGAATGCGCCGGTTGGCGATGTCGGTCGCGTAAATCCGCCTCCCGTCCAGAGAGACCGCGACGCCTACGGGCGTAAGGAAGGAGTCTTTCGGTCGGGGTATTTTCCAGTCCGTAACGAACCGGCCCTTTTCGTCGAGAAGGACGAGGCGGCTGTTCCCGCTGTCGGCGACGTGAACGAGCCCGTCGGCGCCGGCGGCGAGACCGGTCGGGATGCGAAAGCCCCGGGATCCCGATGCTGGGCGCGGAATCATCCCCAGGAGGTGGTAACCCCAGGTGCCCGCCGGTCGCCCGTCTTCGCGGAAGAGGACGAGGCGGTGGTTGTACGCGTCGGCGACGAGCAGATCCCCGCTCGCGAGGGTTTCCACGGCCGTGGGATAGTCGAGGGCACCGCGGCCCCACTGCCCGGGGTGACCGAGCTTGCCGGTAGGCTTTCCGTCGCGGTCGAGAACGTGGATGACCTTGTGGTAGAAATCCGCCACGTAGACTGAGGTCCCGCTCACGACCAGTCCGCTCGGCGCATCGAAGTACTGCGGGTGCGGACCATGCCACGACGAAAGAAGGCGGCCTCCGGCATCGAACCGGAAAATCACGTCGAGCTCGTAGTCGGAGACGTAAACCGCGCTATCGGGACCAACGGCGACGCCGGTGGGCTTGCGGAGGGCACCGGCACCGATTTGCCCGAGGAGTGCGCCGTTTGTCGCTGCCAGCACGAAAACGGAGCTTTCTCGCGCGTCGCTCACCAGAACGTTCCCCTCGCGGGGGTCCACGGCAATTCCGAACGGCTCGCGGAAGGGTATTTCTCCGGCGCGCGGCCAAGCATCGACAAAGTGATACTCCGCCTCGACGGGCGACTTTCCGGGGCCGGCGCCCAGGTACTCGCAGCCGAGACTCGGAAACACGAGGGGAAGGAAAGCGAGGCCGAAAATCTTCCTCACAGGCGAAACCACCACGTTACCAGGACGAAGGCCGTCGATGCCCACACGATTCCCTTGGCCCACGCGGCCCCGTGTCTTTTCCAGGTCACGTCATAGTGGGCCCGGGCGAGCAGAGCGAGAGAGAGCCCCTGAAGTAGGGGCCTGGCTACGGGGCTCGCGAAACCAGCCCCCGCTGCGCTCGAACCCGTCGCCCCGAGCACAGCGACAAGGGCGGGGGCGATGCAGCACCAAGGAAGCGTGGACACGAGCGCGCCGAGAGCGCAGAGAATGGTTTTCATGGCGACGGCCATTCTGCACCCTCAAGCATAGTCGAGGGTCAAGCCCTCCCCCGGCTTGTCTTGTCTGCCCACCGAGAAGCTCCCCGCACGGGAAGCGAGAATCGGGAGCCGAGAAGGAGCACCGGAGGGTGATCTGCACGTCGGGACACCCGAGAAGCAGAGCATTCGTGCCTACCGCGACCCGCGGGGAGCCGGGGACGGCGTGCCGGGTCACGCCGATTCCGCCAGCGCCTCGTCCACCTTGCGCCGAAAGGTTGGCGGATCGATCGCAGGGTAGCGATAGAGCTCGGGCTCGATACGCGCGAACAGCTCGCGTGCCACTTGGCGATCGATGAGACCTCGCGCGAGCATCTCGCGCACATCCGTCAGGTCCAGCGCATGCCCGCGCTCGATCTTGGCAAGCGCCTGCGCGTACAGGTCGTAGTGGAAGAAGTCGATGACCCGCTCGCGGCGGATGAAGAGGCTCCGGTCACGCCAGCCCGGCAGGGGGGGGATGAAGTCCTCTGGTGCTGCCAGCTCGACGTTGATGCCGAGGGCGTCCTTCAACCGCGGAATCCCTTGCAGCAGGTCTTCGGCGCCACCTTCGAGCTTGAGATCGATGTCGATCGTCGAGGTGCGCCAGCCAAGGAGGACCGCTGTGGCGCCGCCGGTGAGGTAGACGCGGCCGGGCGCACGCGAGCGCTCGGCCAGCTGCGCCATGAACGTCAGCAGTCGGCTGCGGTCCGTCGGCAAACGCATTCTGCTGCCCGCTCGAAGCTCACCAACCGCCGCAGCAGAGCATTGTAGCGCGAGTGCGCATCTTCGGGCGCCTCCTTGGCAAGCAGCGCGTAAAGGCGGTGCTCCGGATCCGGCACGGAGGTAATCCGAAACCCGAGCCGGTTGAGACGGGGCGCTCCGATGGCTACGAGCAATGCCTCGGGCGTCTCCCGGCCAGCCTCGAGGTCCTGCAGTCCCCGCTCGACGAGATCGGCGCCCGGGAGCCCTCGAAGATCCATGCTGCAATTATCCGGGAGACCGCCGCTAAAGGAAAGACAAGGGATGCCGCGAGAGGCGATGCCGTGTTACGTGGATAGATGGGGGCCCGGCGTGAGGTCGGACGCGCCGTGCTTCGTGTACTGGACGGGGGCGGAGTCGTCGATCTCGCCGGCGGCGTCGTGACCGAAACCAGCTCGGAGCCGTACCACCCGCGAGACGCTCCACTTGCTCTAGCCCCAGCGAACGCCAGAGCCCAACTCTTCATGCAGACCCTGCTGGTGGACTGGGCCAAGAGCCCTCCCTATCCCGCGTCCGAGCGTGGCACTGCGGCGCAGGGGCGCGGCGTCGCTACTCCAGCCAACGACGACTCGGCTATTTTCGCCGCCTCGCCCGGCGAGCGCGGCCCTGGCCATGGCTTCGCTACTATACCGAGCGACCCCATCGCTACCTGGCGATGACCGCCCCTAAACGCCCTCGTGCTCTCGACCCAGAACGACGCGCGCGGATCCAACTCCTAGGGCACGCTATCGCAGCGAACTCCGGAGGCACGGGCCTGACAGGCACTGGTCAGCCCGGCTGCGCACTTCCCGGCTATCCCCGCCTCGGGTGTGTTGCCCAGTACGACTGATACCCGCAGCGGGCCCACCGGAACGGCCATCGCGGTCTTCGCTGCAAATCGGAAGCGGAAATCTTTGTCCGTGCCGTGCCAGTAACTCAACGCCCCCAAGCCGCGCGCTGAACCCGGCGTGCAAGCCGGCGGGTCTATCGCCCCCGAGCGGTTGCGATAGAAGGTGCGCTTCCCGCGCACCACCCAGCCGTCGCGATCTGGATCGCAGGCCGGGTCGGCCGAAGCGGGAATGGGGTCGGTCCGCGTCGTCAGCTCGTACAGGGCCGCACTGCCCGCTCCGATATCCTCGACCAGCAGTTGTGCCCCGCCGTCGAACGCCGCGACCGGAATCCCCTGCGGAAAGAAGGCTTCGCCGCGCACCACGAGCCGCTGTCTTCCCGGCTCGCGGTTCAGCCCGCGCACGGCGACGCGCAGGTTGCTCACGTATCCGGGATTGCTGCAAACCGGCGTGGTCTCGGGAAAGCACGGAAGGGCGGCGACTCGCTCCGGCGCCCACCAGTTCCCCGACATGACGATCATCGCCAGGAGCTTGAGCGTGTTTTCGAAATACCCCTCGGCCTCGATCGGCGTGGCCACAACCAAATCCCAGATGTCGTTCAGCCACGCCTGGTT
This sequence comes from Myxococcales bacterium, assembly GCA_037440145.1. Classification (GTDB taxonomy): domain Bacteria; phylum Desulfobacterota; class Binatia; order HRBIN30; family BPIQ01; genus JBBIUR01. Next base: position 8,449 of record JBBIUR010000064.1, read on the forward strand.
CGAGGCGTCGACCATGGCACCGACGCCGAGCGGCGCCACGAACGCCATCGAAAGGTAGTCTTCTCCAGCGGTGTACGAGCCGTCGAGCCCGTAGCCGCTCTTGATGTTGCCGGGATCGTTTCCGGTGGCACCGCGAATCCAGGCGTTGATCGCCTGCAGTGCTGCCCTAGCACGGGGCTCGCCCGAAAGCACAAAGTCCGTGCCGAGTCGCCACGGGTCGCGCGCCGCATTGTACGAGTAGCCGCCGTCGAGCGGACCTTCGAAGAAATTCGGGGGCGCCGGCGCAGGGGCCGTGAGAGGGTCGACGATGAAGTCGGGGAGCAAGCCGGTGCCGGGGCTATGGTTTACCTGCACGGCGCTCACGATACTGTAGGTGCGGTCCAGGAGCCCCATCCACACCGGATCTCCGGTTGCATCGCTGTAACTGCGATAGTGGTCTGGCATGAAATCGGACGTCCGTGTCGAGTTGTGGTATGGGCTCGAGGGATCGACCCAGTCGCCGAGCTTCACGTACTGCCCGGTCGCATCGAGCTCGTCCTGCCGGATGGCTGCGAGGACGTCCCGCGCTTCCCCGGAGTAGTCGAGCCGCCCGCAATCGCCCCATTGCTTGCCGGCGAGCAACAGCGCGTAGGCAATGTCGAGGTCCCCGTCCGATGCGCTATCGCCGCCTTCCACGTCCGCGCAGCTCTTGTCCTGATTCCAGGCCATCAGGTCGGCGTTGAAGACACTCGGGTGCTCGCGGAAGTAGGCGTACATTCCATCGAAGATCCGCCTTGCCTGCGGATCGTGTCCGGCCATCAACGCCATGAGCATCATGCCGTAACCGTGCGCCTCGGACACCGTGAGGTTGCCGGGGGAGGCTTTCGACCGAACCACGAACCGGCCGGGGCCGCACGCCTCCGTTACGTACTCGGCCTTCCAGGCGTCGTAGAAACCGCGCACGGCTTGGTCGAGCGCACCCTGGGGCAGGTGATCCGGGAGGATCGATCCAGCGGTGTAGGCCACCGGGCGGGAGCCGAACGGATAGTTGGTGGCACGCGCAGGCATGGCGCGAGCGGACACGGTGACAATCCAGGCGGCCAGCATCGGGCGCCCGAACGCAACGATCGATGGTTTCATGCGCCTCCCCTGTCTTCGACGGTCAGCGATGCACGGCGATCGGGAACGAAGGTAGGGTGCCACCTTTTACGGAAAAGCTCACCCGGATTTTCCGTTGCTTCAAAAAAAAGCCGAAGAGCACTCGACGCGGCATCTGCGGCACCAGTGAAATGCGGTCGTGCGAAGAAAAGGCGCTGCCTGCCGCCCGCTTTCGCAGAACCCTCCTCACGAGCAGCCGGGGACTGCATGCGCCGAAGTCGCACCGGTGTCGTTCGCTCCTCGCAGCCTGCCGCCTCCCGAATCGAAGCCTTCCGCCCCGCGGTCCCCGGGACCTGCGGAATGGAAGAGCAGCGGAACGTCGCGCCCACGTCACGGGATGGCAAGCGCTCCGGCGGATGCGTCACTCCGAGGGAGCCGGCGATGTCGGCGTCCGCGTCGGCGTGCGGGTGGCTGTCGGAGTGGGTGTGCTCAGCGGAGCGTCTTGAAAGCCCACCTGCACGCTCGCCCCGCCCACCAGCGCGATGCTGATATCGTTGAGCCCTGGCCCGAACGAGCAGCATCCTGGAGGCGCGAACGAGCGGCCCACAAGAGCCCACCGGGCCGGAACAACTTCGGAGATTCGATAGCTTCCCGGGGCGAGGCATTGGAAGAGCACCGTTTGCGGCGTGCCAGTAGACGGATCCGTGTCGAGGGTGAAAGAGGACGGAAGCCCCGCGCCCTGGGTCGTGAAGGGAAACGGCTGGTTGCTCGGGATCGTCTGGTTGATGTTTGGCAAGCAACACACCGTGGCCTTGGTCACTTGAATCGATCCTGTGTTCGGCGGGCAAGTCGGCGTCCCCGTCGGGCTCGGCGGCAGAGTGCGGCTCGGTGTCGGCGTGCGTGTTGGGGAGGTTGTGGAGGTCCGAGTCGCCGTCATCGTGCTGGTCGGCGTCCGCGTCGGCGTAGCGCTGGGAGTGAAGCTCGGAGTTAGGGTGCGCGTTCCCGTGCGGGTCGGGGTCAGCGAAGGTAGCGGGCAGCGATTCAGGAAAGACAAGTTCACGAGCTGGTTGCACTCGAGGAAGAAGACGTGGTTCCCCTGCGGAAACGTCTGCACGCAGCCAGCTTGCTGCACCTCGGTGGCCGTGTAGCTTTGCCCGCCCGCCAGCCCGGTGCACATCGAACCGCCACTAGCGGTCGCGAGGCTAGTAACCGGGGTACCGTTAGAGGTAAGGGTGATCTGGATTGTCCACCCAGGAAGACCTGGCTCGCCCGGATCCTGCGTGCCGTCGCCATTCAAGTCCTGGATCTTGAATACGCAGACCTCGCCGAGACACGGTGTAGCCGTCCGAGTGGAGGTACGAGAAGGGCTCGGCGTGGGCGTGCGCGTCGGGCTCGCCGTGGCAGTAGCGGTGAACGTGCGGGTGCCCGAGTTGGTCGGTGAAGGGGGCACGGTAAGAGAAAACGTCGGCGTGTGGCTCAGGGTGCGGGTGGGCGTGGGCGTGCGCGTCAGCGTCCGTGTCAAGCTCGGCCGCTCGGTATTGGTTGCCGTCGGCAAGCGCGAAGGTGTCGCCGTGAAGCTCGGCGTTATCGTGCGGGTGGAGGTCCGGCTCGGCGAGTTCGTAGGTGTCGCTGTCAGTGGCCGGGTCGGTGTGGGCGAGGGTGTCGGCGTCTCGGTCACCCCCGGCACACACTGGCAGCCGGTACCGTCCGCCAAGGGCACGCACTGCTCGTTGGAATTCGGGCAGGCCCCGCCGCACAACACCGTGCCGGGAATGAAACTGCACGGTTGCGGTGCCAGCGTGGGAGTGAGCGAAGGCAGCGGCGATGCGCTGGGTGTCAGCGTTGCGCTCGGCACGCGCGTGAACGTGAACGTTGCCGTCTGCGAAGGTGTGGGAGTGCGCACCACTGGAGTGGGTGTCTTGCACTTCCCACCCGAACCGGCGAGCGCCGCAATCTCGCTTGCAGAAAGTGCGCGGTCGAAGATTTCGATTTCGTCCAGGCTGAACTCGAAATGACTCGCCGGCCAACGCGACTTCGCGAACCACAGCGGCAGCGTATTGTCGTTCACTCCTGGGCCCGGCGAGAAGCTGCTGCCTAGCGGGCTGCCGTTCACGTAGAACCTAGCGGTGTCGGCGGCGCGATCCACCGTCAGGGCCAGGTGCAGCCATTGTCCCGTGTACGGCCACGGCGGGGAAGGCACTGAGTAAGAAAAGGTGGTGGCGTTGTAGAAAGCGGAGCCTGCATACAACTGCGCGCAAACCCCACTGTTGCCCTGCAGGAAGCAAACGTCCACGGTTACGTTCACCGCGAAGTTGTTCGGCGGGTTCGCAGGTGCCGGGCTGGCGGTAGTGCGAACCGCGAGTCCGTAACCCGTGTTCGTGAACGGGTCTACCTTGTCTGCCACCGCGAAGTAGAACGTTTGTCCCGGCGACCAATTCGGCAGCGCTCCGAACCCGGGGGACCCCGGGAGAAAGGCCGCGAACCAACCGTCGATCGTGAGGTCGGTGGAAGCCAAATTCAAACTCGGCGCATGCGGCACTTCGATGTACTCGGCACCGCTGAAAAAGTAGAGGGCCGTCCCCACCTGGCCGCTCACGGTCACGGGACCATTCGAGAACGAGTTGTGCACCGGGCCCGGCTGAGGCACGCCGTTGTTCCCCAGACCTCCGATGTCCTGAATCACCGTCGCGCCGCTCCCTTCGTCGAGGGGCCACCAGCCCACGGCAGCCGTGGGCAGACTCACGCACGTCGGCGTAGGTGTCGGCGTGCACACCGTACCCGGACACCCGCTGGTCGTCGTCGGGGTGGCGGAAACCGAGGACGAGAGGCTCGGCGTTGGCGATGCCACGGCGGTCGGAGTAACCGTGGGCGTAAAGCTTCCCGAGCGAGTCGGGGTCGGAGTGGGCGGCCGGGACGCTGTGGGCGAAGGCGTCGGCGGTGCGCTGGGCGTCGGGGTCGCAGTCGGCACGAGGGTGAAAGTGAGTGTCCCCGTGGGCGAGCTCGACGGGGTCGCCGTGAAGCTCGGCGTCCCCGTGCGGGTCGGCGTGTAACTCGGCGAGTGGGTGAACGTGTGCGTCGGTGTCGCCGTAGGTGGCTGGGTCGGAGTTGGCGAAGGGGACGGCGTCGGCGTCTCGGTCACCCCGGGCACGCAGTGGCAGCCAGAGTCATCCGGCATCGGCACGCACAGATCGGTAGGGTTGGGGCAGGCACCGCCACACATTTGGAGACCGATAAAGCCACAGGGCCGCGGCGTGGGCGTGCGAGTCGGGGTCGGCTGGCGGCACTCGCAACGATCTGGGGCGGTGAGCACGCACAGCTCGCCAGGGTTCGGGCAATCCCCCGTGCAGAAAGATACTCCCGGCTCCTCGAACTCGATCCCGCACGGCCTGGGTGTGCGCGTAGGGGTGGGCGTGGCGCGACGGCATTCGCACCCGCCGGCGTCCGGGCGCAACACGCACACGTCGCCCGGGCTCGGACACGCTCCGCTGCACGCCACCCGGCTCGAGCCCGCACGGCTCGGGACTCGGCTCCGGGCAAGGACAGAGCTTCGCGACCAGGTCGAGATAGTGGATGGCCGTGTCGTCCAGGACGTAGACGTCGAGGAACCGCTTGGAATCGAGGTCGCCGAGAAGAGTCGCACCGCCAGGCAACGCCCCGAGATTCAGTACGAACGTGGCACCCTGGGGCAAGGGATACGTGCCGGGCAACCACTGATTCGGGAGCAACGCCGGCAAGCCCGTGTTTCCGCTGCCGAAGAAAGCGGCCCAGTGGGCCCCGGTAAACTGGCCTGTGGGGTTTACGAAGCCCAAGTGGATTGCGTCGTTGCGGCTTCCCGGAAACGGGCTCGAGAGCGGGCCCGCGCGCAGCACCGCCCACGCGCCGAAAACGCACTGCGACGAGGGCAACGAGAAAGACTGCCCGAAGTGCCGGTTGTCTGTCACCGTGTCGGAGCTGGCGGGCGGGTTGCTCGAGTTCTGAGCGATCAGGGCTGCCAGACCGGCGCTGGGCATTGCGGGCTCGCCGCCCACCGTGGGGCTGAAGAGATCGTTCACGCCGCCGGAAAGAAGAGTGGTTCCCTTGCAGGGCGCCCGGAAAACAGCGACCGCGGCAAGCTCATCGGCGGCTTCTTCGAGGAGCAACACAGCCACGCGCTGCGGCGCGTCGCTCGGCAATCGAGTGAAGCAGAAACAGTCTCCCCGGGGGCTGCTAACGCAACAGCCCTCGGGCCTCGCGGGCACGTGGCGAGGCATTCCTCGCAATCCTGACTTGTCCTCTGATCGTAGAAGTACACGACAATCTGGCCGATCCGCTCTGCGACACCACTTTGCTCCAGAAGTTCCTCAGCGAAAGCATGTAACTCCTCGGGGCTTGCCCGGCCGAAGGCTTCCAGTGAGGTGCCCATGGCGACCGCCTGGGCGAGAGGAACGTCAGGCGCCGGATAGACCAAATCAAAAGAAGGCGTGCGCAGGATTTCGTAGACTGGCACTTCCGCCGTGCACGCCCCGAAAAGACTGCGGATTCCCGCGGCGACATCGTCTTCCCCGACCTGACTGTCGCCATCGAACTCGCCCGCGGGGCACGTATTGAATTCCGCGACGCCCCGCGCCACGTGGACCATGCGAAGCAGCTTGGCTGCCGAAACCAGGCCGCTGCGGTCGCAATCGCCCGGGCAAAACCGCGCCGCATTCGCGCCGCGCGCGCTCCCCAGCACCGATGCGAGAGCCAGGGCAAGCGCGAAGGAGGGTCCGAATGCTATCCGACCGCCTTTCTCTCGACGCTGATTCGCGGCCGGACCCGGCACCAGCGGCGCGCTCGTAGAATTCGCCGCTGGCCCCTTTGGATGCCCGTCCCCATCTTCGCGGGGCTTGGTCGGGTGAACGTGCTGCCACACCGGCGACGCCCACCGGGGTGCCGGGGAAAAAGTCGCACGGCCCCGGCGGCGACGGGTCTCCTCTCTTTCTGGCAATGGGTTGTACCGCAGCGCGGCCCGTAGCACGAAACGGGTCGGAGGGTCAAACCGATTGCCCGGCTCCACTTTCGTTCGCGCCTCGCACACCCCTCCCGCCCGTCCGCGGGGATGCGCATCCGCGCGTTCCGCCCGCCAGCGGCAGCGCGTTCCGCTCCCGCGCCATGGCGGTTGCTCCTTGGCCGCAAGCCAGCGCGCGCGGCGCGCCGCGGGCCGGGTGTCTTCGGCACGGCGCGTTCACCGGGATCCCGCGCGATTTCAGTCTCGCGGTTGCCGTCGAGTCACGCCAGAGCCGCGGGCGCTTTTTCCGGCCGCACCGGCAGGGGGATTTCCTTCGGTGGCTTTTCGACCTCGGATCGAGCGTTTCGGCGTCCCTCGTTCGTGTCCCACCCCCCAACGCCGCGCGGTTCCACCCGCCGCATGCGTCCCACCGAGGGCAAGGCCGGACCTCGGGGAATTCCCTCGCTAACATCTCCTGCTCCCGCGGGCGGGAGCTTTGCCCGCGCTTGTCGCGCGCGAGGCGCGGGCTGGGAAGCCCCGGCGCATTCGGAGACGGAAAAGGTGCGGTCCTGCCGAGGGCCCTCTCGTCCGAAGAAACCCTGTCCAGCGGTGGGAATCAGTCGCTGGCGCCGAACAGGAAGTAAACACCGAGCATCAAGAAGCAAACCCCTGCGGCACGGCGCAGCCACTGCGGTGAGACGACCCGACTCACCGCCTCGCCCGCAAGCACGGCGATGGCCGAGGTCGTCACCAGCGCCAGAGCGGCGCCGAGAAACACCGCCCAACTCGAAGACCCCCCAGCCGAAAGGGAGAGCGTTGCAAGCTGTGTCTTGTCCCCAATCTCGGCCAGAAAAATCGCGACAAAGGTCGAGAGCGACAGCTTCCAGTCCATGCGGTGCCGTGTAGCACGAGTCCGCGATCTGGTGGATCGCGGCGGGCTCGCTGTTGCGGACCCAGGCGAGGTGCGTCCGTGGCGCGAGACCCGGCAACCGAAGAGCGGAATCGTCCGGGAATTGGCCAGCTGGGGCGCGGTGCACCGCGCGCCGACGGCAGGGGAACACCTTGCTCGCGCTGGGTTCGGCGGGAGAAGTGGGTGAGGGAGCGGGAAGCGCGGGACCCAGCTCCCAAGCATGAACTCCGGAGAATTGCTCCGGTCCGGCCTCGCCTGGGAGGAACGCAGAGGCTCTCGACGAGGACCGAAACCATTTTGCAGAACTCCACGCGCACGACCGTGCCCAGTAGCGGCCGCACCCCGAGCGTCGCAGAGCGCATCCGTTCACCCGGTCTCCAGTTTGGTTGTTGGCAGCGAGCCATCTGCGACGCCGCCCGCTTCCCTTTTCTTGCTTTTCTCGTTCCTGAAAGTTTGCACCCACACTCCGTCGCTGGCTGCTGAAAATGCCATTTCGCGAGCTCGCGCTCGATCGCGATGGATCGCGGGCGTGAGCACGGGGCCAGGGGATCGCGTGGCGAAGACCCCTGCGCTGCCAGCTAGCCCGCAGCCGGCTCCCCCGGGGACCGTGGTGCCTGCCACGAAACGGCCGGGGAGGGCCGGGGCAATTGGACGGGCGCAGTGAGCGGAGGCCGCGCTCGCCCGCGCTGCACGCGTTCGCGCGCTACACAACGCCGAGCCGAGCCTGAGCCCTCTGAACTCGTTCAGAAACATGGGTGACACTCTGATATGAGGCTCACCTAAGCAGAT
>JBBIUR010000065.1:0-16046 GCA_037440145.1 Myxococcales bacterium
GCGCATGCCGGCGAGCTGCTTGATCTGCGCCGCGGAGCCGCGGGCACTTGTCGCACCTGGGGCGCAGCCACTGCGGCCGGCTCCGCAGGCGCGCGAGCTGCTCCCTCAGGTACACCGGGGTTTCCACCACCTCCGGCTTGCAGCACCACCCGGATCGGTTCACCTTCGCCCGGCCGCACCACTTCGCAGAACTGCGCCACCACAAGCAGCCCGGCGTGCACCGAAATGGAAAGCCCCACTGCCGCTACCTGGAGTCGGACCCGCCTCGCTCGCCGTCTCGCCGCCATTTTCGCGCAAGTCCGCTGGGCCTCGTCGCGGCTCGAGGCGCTATATCGGAAGCGGCCGGATAGCAAGCGCGGCCAGCGCGTAGACTCAGCGCGAATTCCCGCTACGATCGGCCCTCCGAGGAGTTGCAGAAAAATCGAGAGCTGGTCGGGGCAGCACTCCGCGCCCGAGGGCCAGCCGCGTCGGGGAAGGAGTTGCCATGGGAAGACCAAGCCGCGTTCAGGTCGGCATCGAGACCAACTGCACAGCGCCGCTGAAGCTCGAGCTTCTGAGCGTGCGCCTCTTCCGCCTGCTGCGAATCGACTCGCTGTTCGTGCCCGACCACTACTTGAGCTTTATCCCCCGTTCTGTCTGGACTCCGGAGCTAGCGCCGGCAGCCAAGGTACTTCCTTCTCCCGACGCGTATTTCGATCCGTTCATCATGCTGGGAACGATGGCGGCCCGGGTCCCCGGGGTGCGCATTGGAACTGGCGTGACCGAGCCCATGCGCCGCCACCCTGCCACGCTGGCGCAGGCGTCCGTCACCCTCGACCACCTCACGCGAGGCCGAGCAGTGCTGGGCATTGGCAATGGCGAGCGGGAGAACACTGAGCCGTACGGAATTCCCTTCACGCGCCGCGTTGCGCGGCTCGAAGAGGCGCTGCGCATCATCCGCGCGCTCTGGGATAGCAAGGGCGAGCCCGTAGACTTCGATGGCACCTTCTGGCGGCTGCGGAAGGCCGTCTTCGCGACGCCCCTGTATCGAGGCAAGCCACCCACCCTCTGGGTCGCAGCACATGCCCCGAGGATGCTAGCCCTTACCGGCCGCTACGGCGACGGATGGTACCCGACAAAAAAGATGAGCCCGCTGGAATATCGCTCGGGCCTCGAGCGCATTCGCGCTGCTGCCGTCGAATCGGGCCGCGACCCCAACAGCTTCGAGGCTGCCATGCAAATCCAGACAGCACTCGGCCCCGACCGCCGCACCGTTCTCGCCCGGCTCGCGCGCGTGCGCGCCGCTGGCGCCATGGCGATGCTGGTCCCTGGCGCCGTTTGGCAGCGACACGGCCTTTGCCACCCCCTGGGTGCGGACTTCGAGGGCTTCCCCGCCTTCGTGCCGCAAGAGATCAGTGAGGCCCAGATCGATGCGGCCTGCCGCCAAGTCACGCCGGAGTTGCTCCAGGACGCTGTCTTTGCTGGAAATGTGCGCCAAATCGTCGAGGAGCTAAAGCCCTTCGTTGCGGCCGGCCTCCGGCACGTCGTGATCTGGAACGTCGGCCCGCTAGCGACCGGTGCCACGCCGGCCGATCTTGTGCGGCTCGCCTACCTCGTGCACCGCATCAAGCGCTTGCCGGTCCCGGGCTGAGGCTGCGGGGGTACCCATAGCGCAGCCCGCCCAGCCGGCCCGGCGGCCGAAACGGATTGCCGCCCCGCGGCGCGCGCAATTCGCTGCGCGACAGCACCGCGGTCGCGGATTCCCCGGACCGCGATAGCGCGGCCGTGTCGAAGCGGCCTCTGGGGCGGCCGTTCCAGGCCGCGCGCCAGTGGAAGAGCGCGTGAGCCGCGGCCCGGTCGAGCGTGCGACCGCCCGAGGCCGGACGAGGCGGTTTCTCTCCCCCAGGCCGGCCTGAGTCCAGCGGCGCTCGCCCCCACCCCAGCTTGGCTCAAATCGACACGGCTTCCCCTTCGATGCGCGCGATCAAGGGAGGCCCCGCGGCTCGAAGGGGGCGAGCTCCTCGCGGGTAAGCACGAGCGGCTCTACGGGGAGATCGGTTCGCGGCAACACTTCCCCGATGCGATCGACCATCCTGCCCGGAATCCTGCCCACAATCAGTAAGTCGACGTCGCTGCCTTCGTGCTCGTCGCCGCGCGCGAAAGAGCCGAAGACGTACACGCCCCGCACACCAAGGTCGCGCCGCAAGACTTCGCGGAGCGCTTTCAGCTTCGCCAGGATCGCTTCACGCGCTCGAGGATCGACCGAGCAGACTCGACGCAGCGTTCGGCGTCCCTTGCATCGTAGTACTTGGCCGAGGGATCTCCTCGTCGAGGCCGTTCGGGTAACGGGTCGGAGTGTAGCACTGGTCCAGGAGCCGGCGGGCGTCATCGAGATCGCCGAACCCGGGCTCTTCTCGAACGCACTCCTGGAGAAGGCGCCGGAGACTGTGCGTCACGATCGACGTGCAGCCCCGGGAGTAGAGGAAAGCTTTCAGCGCCTTCTCGCCCGCCTCCTGGGACTGAAAGCAGGCCGACTCGTGGTGACCCGCCCCCGCGCTGTCTCTCGCAGCAGCGAGGTGCGCCAGAGATTGGCCGAGCCACGTCTTGGCGATCGTACTGCGGCCGGCCACGAAGGCAAGATGGCACCCAGCACGACCCGAGTGCAAGGCGAGCGGGGAGCGCGCGGACGTCGAGGGCCTACTCCCGCTCATCGTGCTACGAGCCAGCGCCGCCCAGAACCGCCGCCCGCTGCCATGCCTTCCTCTGGGGCTGGTCGCGGGCGCGATCTCGGCGGGCAGTGGAGTCGAAAACGCCCCGCAGTTGGACCCGCCTCCCACGGCCGGCCTCGCACACGTCGCGGTCGGCGATTCCAGGCTACGGACGACCTGCCCGGCGGCGCATGGCCTCGCGGTGCTCCCCTCTTTCGAACAGCGGATTCAGCGCCCGCCCGCGCCAGGACGACCCCCGTGTGGCCGGGCGCAGCCGGCGGACCACCCTTGGTTTCCTGCCCCGCGCTGTGGTAACAGCGCGCCCCCGAGGGCAGAGCGCGACGGCGGTGCAGCGCTTCCGATACATTGTGGTCGAGGGACCCATTGGCGTGGGCAAAACCAGCCTGGCGCGCTTGCTCGCCGACCACTTCGGCGCCCGCTTGCTTCTGGAACAGCCCGAAGAAAACCCCTTCCTGCGCCGCTTCTACGAAGACCCGCAGAAGTACGCCTTTCCCACCCAGCTCTTTTTCCTCCTCAGCCGTTACCGCCAGCAGCGCGAGCTGGCGCAACTGGACCTCTTCGCCCGCGATCTCGTAGCGGACTACCTTTTCGCGCGCGACCAGATCTTCGCCGAGGTCAACCTGGGCGCCGAGGAACTGGCCCTGTACCGCCAGCTCTACGCTCTTTTGGACCGCCGCCTTGCCAAACCCGACCTCGTCGTGTATCTGCAGGCCAGAAATGAAGTGCTCCTGGCACGCTTGCGGAGACGCGACCGCGAGTACGAGCGGCGCATATCTCCAGAATACGTGCGTCGGATTGCGGAGGCATATCGGGACTTCTTTTTTCGCTATGATGCGACGCCCCTCCTGGTCGTGGACTCGTCGGAGATCGACTTCGTTGGGAACCCAGGGGACTTGCGGGACCTGATCCGCGAGATCCACGGCATGGGAAGGGGAGTCCAGCACTACATACCGCTTGGATCCAGGTAAACCCGCTCCGGCGGGCGACAAAGGACCGAGACGGAGCAGGCGGAGATCGGGGGCCTGCAAGCGAGCGGCTGGCGGCGACGGCGCGCCGACCGGCATCAGCGCTCGGGGGCTCGCGGGTGATCTCCGGTGGCTTTGCGGGGCAAAGCGGCCTCCGGATCGGTCGGGAGGGCTACGATGCAGCGCAGAGTCACCGTCCCGGACATTCTGAAAAGAAAGGGCGGGGAAAAAATCACCGCCCTCACCGCGTACGACTTTCCCTTCGCGCGCCTTGTCGACGAAGCCGGCGTCGACATCATCTTGGTGGGCGACTCCGTGGGCATGGTCGTGCAGGGCCTTGAGACCACACTGCCGGTCTCGCTCCAGGAAATGATCTACCACTGCCGCATGGTGGCCCGGGCGCGCCAGCGGGCCCTGCTCGTGGGGGACCTTCCGTTTCTCAGCTATCAAGTCTCTCCGTGCGATGCGATCCGCAATGCCGGCCGGCTGATCAAGGAGGGCAACGTCGACGCCGTCAAGCTGGAGGGCGGGATTTTTATGGCAGAGACCATCCGCGCTCTGACCCGCATCGACATCCCCGTGATGGGCCACGTCGGGCTTACCCCGCAGTCGGTGCACCGGATGGGGGGGCACAAGGTGCAGGGCCGCAAGCGCGGCACCGGGGCCGGAGAGCGCGAGCGGGTTCTGGAAGACGCGCGAGCCGTGCAAGAGGCAGGGGCTTTTGCCGTGGTCCTCGAAGGCATTCCGCTCGACCTCGCAGCCGAGATCACTGCCTGCCTCGCGATTCCCACGATCGGAATCGGCGCGGGGCCGCACTGCGACGGGCAAATCCTCGTATTGCACGACGTGCTCGGGCTGACCAGCGGGCCGCGACCACGCTTTGCCAAGTCTTATGCGGACTTGCGCACCGCCGCTGCCGCAGCCGTGTCTGCATACGTGGAGGAAGTCCGCGCGGGCAAGTTCCCCACCGAGGCGCACTCCTTCCCGTCGCTGGTCAGCGTACCGCGCGAGGCTGCGGGCGAACGCGTGTGAGCGGATCCGCGGCGCCGATTTCGGTACAGCACTCCCGATGAAACGAATCACGGCGATCCCGGAAATGCGAGCCTGGGCAGAAGCCCGCCGGCTCGAGCGGCGGCGGGTCGGGCTCGTACCGACAATGCTATACTTGCACGCCTGTCACTTGGCCATTGTGCGCGAGTGCCTCGGGCGGGCCGACGCCGCCGTGGTCTCCGTATTCGTCAACCCGCTTCAGTTCGGCCCGGCCGAAGACCTCGACCGCTATCCCCGAGACTTGGAGCGGGACGCATCGTTGCTGGAGCCCCTGGGGGTGGATGTGCTCTTCGCGCCGGACGAACGCGCGATGTATCCCTCCGGCTTTCAGACGCACGTGGAGGTGGAGGGTCTGACCCAGGGTCTGTGCGGCGCGCACCGGCCCGGGCATTTTCGCGGCGTGACCACTGTCGTCGCCAAGCTCTTCCACATTGTTCGGCCCCACGTCGCCATCTTCGGCGAAAAGGACTTCCAGCAACTGGTCGTGGTGCGCCGGATGGTCCGCGACCTGGACTTCGATGTCGAAATCATCGGGGTACCCACCGTGCGCGACGCAGACGGCTTGGCGCTGAGTTCGAGGAACGCCTACTTGAGTCCCCAGGAGCGACGCGCTGCTCTCGCAGTGCCCCAGGCTCTCGCCGCCGCGCGCGAGCAGTTCGCGCGCGGCGAACGGCAAGCTGCCGCCCTGCTGGCCGCGGCCCGAGCCCCTCTGGAGGTGGAGCCGTCACTGCGGGTCGAGTACCTCGCGCTCGTCGATGCGGAAACGCTGGCTGAAATCTCAGCGGTCGTGCGCCCTGCGCTGCTGGCCCTTGCTGTGTGGGTGGGCCGGACGCGGCTGATCGACAACTGCATCCTTGCGGAACGCGCAGAAAGCGGCGCAAGCGCGCAGCGGCCTTTGACCTGTGACCAGGCGGAACGCCCAGAAGCGAAAGGAGGGCTGTGAATGCTGCGCCTTATGCTGCGGGGAAAAATTCACCGGGCCACCGTCACCGGTGCAAACCTCGACTATGAGGGAAGCATCACGATCGACCGCGAACTTCTCGATCGCGCCGACATCCTCCCCTACGAACGAGTCGAGGTGTGGAACGTGACCAACGGGGAAAGATTCACCACGTATGCCCTCGCGGCGCCAGCGGGCTCGGGAACGGTCTGCATCAATGGCGCAGCAGCCCACAAGGCACGCGCGGGCGACAAACTGATCATCGCTTGCTTCGGCAGCATGACTGGGGCGCAGGCACGGCGCTGGAAGCCGCGAATCGTGTTCGTCGATGAAGCAAACCGCCCCCTCGTTGTCCGGCCCGAAATCACACCCGACACCGAGCCTCTCCCGCCGCCAGATGCGCGCCGCTTTGTGCCGTCCGGCAAAGGGGTGACGCAGCTTGCTTCGGGCCCCCTTGCGCCGCGGCTGCGCACTCGGGCCGCCGTCGTACCCAGACCCCGAACCGCTGCGCGCAGCAGAGCTGCCTCGCAACCGACTGGGTAGCTTTTCTCGTCCTAAGCGGTAGGCACGCCGCGCCAGACAGGTAGCCGCGCGCGCGAACGCAGCGCGCGCAATCGGAACGGCCCACGCGCTGGCCCCGGCGCCGCGGGGCCTGGCACCACTGGATGCGCCCCGGTTCGCGAAAACCTGCGGCACGCTTGTCGCAAATCCCTGACCCTCGGGGATCCGAATGAGCGGCGGTCACGCGAACCACCGGCGGCCAGCGTCCGGATTTTCGCTCGCAGAGCTACTCACCGTCATCGCCGTGGGTGCCGTCCTCTCCGCCATTGCCCTACCGAATCTAGTCTACCTATCCTTCGAGTATCAGCTTGCGCGAGCAGCCAATCAGCTCGCATTCGAAATCAGCCGGGCGCGCATGAAAGCCGTGGGCGAAAACACCTACTGCCGCTTGCGGCTGGGCAGCTCGCCCGACGGCCAGGTGACCTATTGGCTCGAGCGCAGCGAAAACGGGCTCGCGTTTCAACCCGATGGGCCCGCGATCACCCTCCCCGCCTCCGTGACGCTGGAAAGCACGAGCGAGGTGCTCCCTCAGTTCGACCGCCAGGGTTTGGCCGCGGCCCCCTCCGCGATCGTTCTCGCGAATCCCCTCGGCCAAAAAAAAACGGTGACCGCCAGCGCAGTAGGGCGGGTGGTCGTCAAATGAAGCGAGTGGGTTCGAATCGCGGTACCGGCCTGGTGGAAGTGCTGGTCGCCCTGGCGCTCTTTTCCATCGCCGCCGCCGGCCTGGCGACCACGACCATTGGCAGCACGCGCCAGAACGAACGCAGCAATGCCATCACGGCAGCCGCGGCGCTCGTGAACGACAAGATCGAGCACCTGCGAGCGCTCGACCCGACAACCGAGCCGACGGATCTGGCCCCCGGCGAACACGCGGATCCCGCGAACCCGATGACGGCGAGCGGCGTTCCGGGCGGGGTTTTCTCGCGCTCGTGGACCGTCCTACCCGATACACCTGCGCGCGGGCTCGCTCTGGTCGTAGTCCGCGTCTCGGCGACCGGCCCGGTGCCGTACACAGTGCAGGGAGTCACGTACGTATGCACGACAGCCACGTGCACATGAAGTTCCCCGCAGGCACATCGCGGGGATACACGATCGCCGAGCTTCTCGCAGCCATGACCGTGACGGTGGTCACCCTGGCCGCAGCCGGCACCTTGCATCGCGGGCAGCTCTTCGCCCTCCGGCAACAGGCGACCCAGCTCGACGTGCAAACCGCGGGTCGCAACGTCGTCGAGCTGTTCAGCCGCGATGTCCGGCGCGCGGGACTGGACCCCACCTGCGCGAAGACCTTTGAAGGAATCGCACAAGCCCGGCCCGATCTCATCCAGCTTCAGAGCGATCTCGACGGAAGCGGTGCAATCGACCGGGCGGGGGAGAGCATCCTCTACGCCTACGACTTCCAGTCTGCATGCGTTCGGCGGACCGCCGGTGGCGAGGCTGAAATTCTCGCAACGGGGGTCAACGCATCGCGCTCTCGCATTCGGTACTTCGATGGCTCTGGCTCCGAGCTGCTTCCCGCTGGCTCGCCGCCCGCTCTCAGCCCAGCGCAGCGAAGCGCCGTCCGCACCGTGCGCATGGAACTCGAGCTGCGCGGGGCACCCGCAGACCCCGGGGGAGGCTCGGCCCCGCGCGCAGCCTTTTCGTCCCAGGTAGACCTGCGAAACCGCTTCTTTGTTCGGAGCACCGCATGTCCGTGAACTCCGTTTGCCGCTGCACCCGCCAGCGTGGCTCTGCACTGGTCGCCACACTGCTCCTTCTTCTTCTCCTGCTCACCCTCGGCATCGCGACCCTGCTCTACGCCACCTACGACCTGCGGGCCACCACGCACTACCACACAGGAAACCAAGCGCTGTACGCCGCAGAGGCAGGCTTGCTCCGCGCTCTGAACATCGTCAATGAACCGGGCATCGTCGATTTCGAAAAAGACATCGTGGAGAAGTGGGCCTCCCGCTTCTCCCCGAACCCGCAAGCCATTCCCGGCTATCCCGCATACCGCTATCGCGTCGATGTCAGCGCGGACCCGGTCCGCCCGGCAACTCGAGGGAAAATCACGGCAATCGGCTTCGCTCCGGCAAGCGCGCGCCGCATCGTGCGCGCGCTGGTCGAGCGCGACCCGACGTCCCCAGGCCGCGGCCGGGGAGCCATCTATCTCGCCTCGGATATCATCAGCTCCCAGTTTTCGGGAAATGCCTTCGCCATCGACGGCAACGACCACGATCGCTTCGGCAGCCTGGTTCCCGGAGGGACCGTGGAGCCGGGCATCGCCACGCGCAACGACGGAGCGACCAATGCCGTCAAGGTGAGCCTCAACGACCAGCAGAAGGACAACGTGCGCGGCGAGGACTTCAGCGAGAACCCGTTGAACCCGAGCGTCGTGACCAGCGGCGGCCCGAGCGTCTCCGATCTGAATCAACTCATCGCCGATCTGCTGAGCCGCCCGGGTGTGGTCACCGACGACTCTTCCACGATCAGCGGGAACAAGACCTTTGGCACGGTCGACCAGCCCCAGATCACGCACCTGACTGCGAGCAGTGTCAAAATCCACGCGAACGGACACGCATCGGGAGCGGGGATCCTGATCGTCGACGGCTCGTTCACGATCAACGGCACTTTCGACTTCATCGGCTGGATCATCGTGCGCGGCGCCACAGTAATCAACGATGGCCTCGGCGACGGCACCGAGACGAACCTCCTCGGCAACGCGACGATCCTCGGCTCGCTGTGGACTGGGGACTTAAAGATCAAGGTCGGAGGCAGCGCAATTGCCTACTATTGCACCTGGTGTATGCGGCTTGCGGACTCGACATCCACGACGACCGGCAACGTCCCCAAGCCCGTCCGCGTCCTATCGTGGGAGGAGGTCCTGTAAGATGCGCTCTGGAAATTCTCGCTGGCTGGCCCTCGCGCTATGGATCGCGCTAGGCGCCGGTTCCGCGCCGGCCGCCGATCGCACGGCCGTGCCGGTGGATCCGCGTGCGGAGTTGCAGCGGCTCGACGAGCTCGCGGTGCAGAAACAAGTCGAGCTCTTCGCGGCGCGCCAGCGCGGAGACCGGGCGGCCGCGGAAAAGCTCCAGCGCGAGTTCGAGGAAATCCAGAAACAGCGCAGCGAGCAAATCCGCCGGAGCCGCCACCTCTTCTGAGGTCACGCGATCAGGTGGCGCCGAAGAGCCAGAGCCACCGCATTGGCGCGGTCCGCCGCACCCAATTTCTGGAAGCAGCGCCGCAGCCGGAGCTTGACTGTCTCCACCGACTGGCCCGTCAGGTGCGCGATCTCCTGGTTGCTCATTCCCTCCGCGGCCAGGCGCACCACCTCGATTTCTTGGGCTGTCAGCTCGGTGGCCAGCCGCTGCGCCCCATCGTGAACCAAGCGGATCACGTCCGTCTGCAAAGCCGGGTCGATGTACCCCTGTCCACTCGCTACCCGCCGAATCCCTTCGAGGAGCATCGCGCTCGGGCTGCTCTTCAGGACATAGCCGTCGACACCCTTGCGCAGCGCCTCGGTCACGTACCCGTAAGAAGCGTGCATCGTGCACGCGACGATTCTCATCTTCGGCCATCGATTGCGGACGGTCGCGATCATGTCGCAGCCGCGAATACCCGGCATCTCGAGGTCGACGACGAGGACGTCGGGATTCGTCCGGCCAATGGCCTCGAGCGTAGCCGCAGACCCGGCTCCGTCGCCCACCACTTGCAGGTCTTCTTCCAGATCGATCACCTGTACGATCGCTTCGCGAACGAGCGCATGGTCGTCGACGACGAAAACCCGCGTTGTCATATCCAGCCCCGAAAAGCAGCCAACAAGCACATTACCACAGGTGCGGCCCGGAAAAGCAATGCTTGCGGTGGCCAGACCGCGGGCGACAGGCGCTTCCGCCACGCCGTGCGCCGGCAGGGCAAGGGCGGATGCCAAACTGGGTTTTTCGCGTCAAGCAATGCTAGAATCGCGCGCATGGTATGTCGCGTCCGCAGACACCTCCGCGCGCTTGCGCCGTGGCTTCCCCTGGCGGTTGCGGCGGCGGTTTTCGGTGCCGCTTCCCACGCGAACGCCTTCAAGTGGCATGAGTGCCCAGCGCCGCCTGTGCCCGTGTATCCCTCGCTGCGCGGGGCTACCAGCTCTCCGTTCATCCACCCGGGGCACGAGTTGACGATCGTGCTCAATGCGGAAGAGGTAGCGGCGTCCGGCGGCTTCCGCACCGAGCCGGGCGCAAACGAAGTCGCGATCACGTTCCGCTCCCTTTTCGGCGATCCCATCGCCCTTCCGCCACTGCGCGTCGCGGCCATGAGCGAACAGGCACTGCGCTTTCCGTTTCCCGACACGCGGGGACCGGTGGGCCGCTTGCTCGCCGGCCCCGTGGAAATCCTGGTTCGCTCGGGTGATCGCCTGACGGCGATCATCGCCGCCTGGGACCTGGTCGCCCTGCCGCCGAGCAACGACATGACAGCTCTTTTGCAGGGCACCGAAGGCGAGATGCCGGCTCTAGCTGCGATGGGGGCAAACGGAGATGTATGGATCCCCGCTCGCTTCGGCGGCGAGCCGATGTCCATGCCGGGCTGCGAGGGCAACTTCGTCATGCCCGAGCCCGTGGAAATCGCTGGTGCAGCCGTGCTTGGTCCCGTGCTCTTTCCACTGCAGCCCCTGCAGCGCTTGCGCAGGCTCTACGGGTACATCGGAGACATGGAAATCAACGGCGTCAGTTTTTACGGGATGCTCTACCCGCAGCTCATCCGCCCTGTGCACGTTTTCGGTACCCTGGGGGTTTCTGTGTGCCGGCTGAACGACGCGAGCGACCTCGTCATCCGGGTCCAGGGCAATCGCTTCTGGGCCAGCAGCAGAGCATCGCCCTTTCGGTTCGCCATCCGCGACTCGCGGCCGCTGCCGCTGCAGCTCTTCCGCGCTCCCTTGCTTCCCGCCGCCGACATGGGCCTCTGGCCCGCGCCATCCCCTCCCCTTACCGATAGTTTCGGCAACGAGTGTCCGATCCAAGGTCGCTGAGGCCGAGGCGATTTCACCGCTGCGCTGCCCCTGAGGGTGCGCGGCGGCGGAGCACCCAGCGCGCTGCCGGCAGAGCCAGAGCGCAGAGAGCGATAACGGCGCAGCCCCTTTCGATAGCAGGCCCGAGGACGAGAGCCGCTGCCGGCACCGGGGCGCCAATTCCCACCCGAAGCGCGCCGCCCCGGTTCTCGGCTGCAACCCGGCCCAAGGGGTCGATCGCAACGCTTCTTCCGCCGTTGGCAACTCGAACCGCCCACAGCCCGGTCTCGGCTGCGCGCAGGCGCACCTGCGCGATTTCTGCCGTCACCCCGCGCGACGGCAGGTGCGCGTCATTGCTCAAGACCAACAGAGCGTCGGCCCCGCTGCGCGCGGCCTCCCGAGCAAGGTCCGAGCGCTCAGCCTCCGAGCAGAGCAAAACGCCGAAGCGGCACGGGCCGGCCCGAAAGACGGCAGCACGCTCGCCCGGCGCAACTGCGTGTGCGGCAATCCACGCCGGACCGGCAACCCAAGCCGCGGCGGGCCAGTACTCGGCAAGCGGCACGAGCACCCGCTTGTCGTAGTACTCGATGCGCCCCTGGCCCTCGACGCGGTAGGCCGAATTGCGCCGCACGGGCTGCCAGGCCCCGCTCCATTCGATGCGCGGCCCACCTGCAATGAGCACTGCGCGCAGCTGCCGCGCGACCTCGCGCAGCCGCGCTTGGAGCACCGGGTCCAGCAGCGGGTACCCGGGAACGGCTGACTCCGGCCACACTACGGCTGCAGACCCGGCGGCTGCCGCGCTGGCCTTCTCGTACCGCTCCAGCACCTGCTCGGCAGGCAGGTCGCCGGTCTGGATTTCCGCGTCGACGCCAGTGATCGCGCAGCGCGAGGAGGTTGCAATTGCCTGGTGACCGGCTGCGCGGTACGCCCCCACTGCCAGAGCGAACGCCGGCAAAAGCACAGCGAGAACGGCGTGAGCGCAGCGTGCCCGCCGGCGCCCCTCGCCGGCAGCCAACCAAGCTCCCCCGAGCGCCGCCCCCGACGTCACCACGACCAGCGAGAGCCCCGGACTGCCCAGCACGCCCACTGCGGCGAGCACGGGCGCCGCAGACACCTGAGTGGCCGCAAGCGAAACCCAGGGATAGCTCGGAAACCCAGCCAGCAGCAGCCGCTCCCAGGTCACCCACGCAGCGCCAACCAGCACGGCACGCCATGCGGCCGGGGCGCGCGCCGCGCAGCCCACACCGACGCCCAGGACCGTTCCCCAGAATGCTCCGCAGATCGCAGCGAGGCCGGCCACACCCGCCGTAGCCGCCGGCGCCGAAAGGCCGAAGTAGTTGCGCACCGCGACCGCCACCCAGGGAACCTGCTCGAACGCCACGGGTATTCCGAACGCGCAGCCAGCCAAAAGAGCATGCCGCAGCCGCGCGCCGTTACGGGTCAGAAACGCCAGCGGCACGCCCACCGCCCAGGCAAGCCAGGCGTGGACATGCACGGCGCCCGCAAGTATGAGTGCCGCCGTGAGCCCGCTCAGACACGCGCCAGCCATCAGCGGGGCTCGGGGTCGCCGATGAAGCCGGGCGCGCAGCGCTGGCAGGCATTTGGACTCGTGCTCGCCGCAGTGGCCGTGGGGATCGTGTGCGTCGCCAACGGTGCCCGGCGCATCGGCCAGCCATTTCCCGGGTTTCTGGTAGCCGAAAATGGCATTGTGGTCTCTATTGCCCGGCCTGCGTGGGCGCTCGAGCGCGCTGCGGAAATTCTCTTCGCCAGAGTGATTGCCATCGACGGAGAACCGGTGCGAGACGGGCTCGACCTCGAGCGCCACCTGGCCTCTCTGCCCCCCGCGTTCCCCGCGCAGTACCGATTCCGCAAGCGTGCCGATGTCTTTTCGGTCACCATGCCCGTCAAGCAGTTCAGCCGCGCAGATTTTCTAACAATCTATGCGACGTACTTCGCGGTAGGCCTCTGCTTTCTGATCGCCGGCGCCTTTGCCGCAACGCGGCGCCGCCCGCATGGCGCAGCCGGGTCCTTCTTGCTCCTGTGCGTGGTGACCGCGCTCACACTCTTCACCGGCGCGGATGTCTATGGACCGTACTGGTTCACCCCCGTTTATTTCGCGGCTCACGCCCTCACACCCGCCGCGTTGCTCCACTTCGCCAGCGCATTCCCGGAAGAAATCACCGGAGCAGGGCAACGCCGGATCGCCCTCACTGCCTTGTACAGCGCCGCGGCGTTGCTCGCGGTCGGGCTCCACGCCACCTCGCGCGACCCGTCTCTTTTCCTGCCGCTCCTGTACACGAGCCACCTCGTCCTCGCAAATGCCATTCTGCTGTACCTGGCGCGGCTCGTCATTGCGCACTGGGTCACTGCCGAGCTTGTGGCTCGAAACGCCCTCCGCTACGCGCTGGCAGGCGCCCTCGCCTCCCCTCTCGCCCCCGCAGTTTTGTTCGTCGTGTACCCCTGGATGCGGAGCCCAGTGTCTCCGACGATCCTCGTGGCGCCGCTCGCGTTCTTCCCCATACTCACGGCGGCGGCCCTATGCCGCGCAGGCAGCGCCCCGCCACAAGCCGCGCCCTCGTCTCTGCGCTTGCGCCTTTCCCTGCTGTTCCTCGCGGGCGTCCAAACCGCATTCCTCGTCGTCCTCGCCTTTTTCTGGCTGAGCGCGAGCTGGAAGCAACTGCTGGACGACCTCGTACTGAACCAGCGCCAGCTCGCGCTGGTCGAGCACGTGCAATCGGCTTCTCTGTGGGCGCTTCCCGCCGGACTGAACGGCATCGAGGCCATCGCGCAGACGCCGGACGAGACAACCCTGGTGAACGAAGCGCGTGCCGCGTTCGACCGCGGCGACCCGGAGCGAACCCGAGTCGCCTTGCGGCAGCTCGCCGATCGCTATCGGAGAGCCGCGCACAGGCTGCAGGCGCGCAGGGAGCGCTTGAGCTGGTTCGACACGGCGCTCATCCTGGCGCTGGTGCCGCTGGCGCTTGTGCAGGCCCTGATTTTCATGAATGCCATCCGCAAATGGCTCGTCCGCCCGCTGGACCGCCTCGCCGAAGCCACCGCGATCATTGCCACGGGCAACCTCGGCCATCGCATCGACCTCGAGGCTGCCGGCGAGTTCACCGCGCTGGCTGCCTCGGTCAACAAAATGGCTCGCTCGCTGGCCGAGATTCAGCAACGGGTCGAGGCGGAGCGCGCGGCGCGCCAGCAGGCGGCGCTGGCGGCGCGCCATGCGGAACGCCGCCGGCTCGCGCGCGAGCTGCACGACGCTGTGCTCCAGGACCTGAGCGCAGCCAAGCTTCGACTGGAGACCTTGGCCCGCCAGGCGGCATCGCCACAGCTCACCGCTGCCACGGACTCGATCGTCCAGGCCATCGTCGCGCTGCGCGGAGTGGTGGATCTCCTCCGCCCACCCGATCTCGGGCGCGCCTCGCTGCGCGACGCAATCGCAGAGCATGCGCGCCTGCTCGCGACCCGATACGGGGTCGGACTCGAGCTTGCGCTCGCAGAAGCGGCCTCCGTGCCCGATTGGGCAACGCCCGACGTGTACCGCATCGCGCAGGAGGCCATCGCCAACGCCATCCGCCACGGGAACCCCACGCGCATTCGGGTTGCGCTCGGCCAAGAGGGTCTCCAGACCGTACTGGAAGTCGAAGACGACGGCGTGGGATTCGACGTCCACGCAGTCGCTCGCGGCAGCGGCCTGCGCGGGATGCAAGAGCGCGCGGCTGCCCTTGGCGCCGATCTCCGCGTTACGAGTAGCCCCGGACGCGGGACGCTGGTACGCCTGACCGTCCCCTTGTCCCTTGCACCGCGAGACGATTCAGGAGGCTGACACCGCGGCCTGCTCGGCCATCCGCTGGCAAAGCTGGCTGCGGCCGAAGCAGGGCCAGCGGCGAATCCGAGCGGCTCCGCAGAAGGTTCGAAAAGTGGCCAGTAGAAAAACGCCGATGGGCGAACACGACGTCGCGGTGAATCGCCGCGCGCGCCACGACTTTTTCATCGAAGAGACGTACGAAGCGGGCATCGCTCTGGTGGGCAGCGAGGTGAAATCGGTGCGCGCAGGTCGAGTGAACCTGAAAGACAGTTACGGCCGCATCGAAAACGGAGAACTTTGGCTCTTCAATGCCCACATCAGCCCATACGCTCCGGCCGCCGCGGCGGGACACGACCCCGTGCGGCCGCGCAAGCTGCTCCTGCACCGCCGCCAGATCCAGCACCTGCTCGGGAAGGTAAAGGAGCGCGGCTACACACTCGTGCCCCTGCGCGTTTACTTCAAGGAAGGCCGCGCCAAGGTGGAAATCGGCCTCGCGCGCGGCAAAAAGCTCTACGACAAGCGGCGCGCGATCCGCGAGCGCGAAATGCGCCGCGAGCTGCAGCGCACGGTGCGCCGGTGAACGGCGGGCACCGCCTTCCCGCATCGAATCGAGCTCAAGGTGCGCCCGCAGCGCGCCGCCGAGAACGCACCACGATGGCGGCGCACCAGCCAATGGCCAGCGCGTTCACCGCCGCAAAAAACAAGAAAACACCCAGACCCCCCGCGCCGCCTTCCACCGCAGGTTCGCCGAGCACCGCCAAGCGGCGCGCTTCCCGCACCACGGCGGTGCCGAGAACGGATAGGAGTGCCCCCATCGAGGCGCTGGTAAGCCACCGGGCCTCGAAGCGACCCCGACCGGCCTGCGCCGTCCACGCAGCCGCTTGCAGGAGCATGCCGGCGACTGCGAGGCCCAGGTAGGGCCCCGCAGCCGCTCCCGCGAGCGTTCGCACCAAGAGCGGGCCAGCCGCCCAGGCGTAGGCGGCGCCGCTCCCCGCGGCTGCCGCCAGGCCGGCGCGCGCCAGCCGCGACACGTGCCGGC
>JBBIUR010000066.1:0-6925 GCA_037440145.1 Myxococcales bacterium
CGCGCAGTGGCTCGAGCGCGGGTTCGTTGCCGCGTTCCGAGATTTGCTCGACAGGGCCGACGTCCAGGCGCGGCTTTTGCGGACTCCGGGCGGCGAGCGGAGCGTGACGAACGTCTTGCATCTGGCTGAGCTGCTGCACCGCGCCGCTGTGGAGGGCGGACACGGCCCGGCGGCGCTGGTGGAATGGCTCGCGCGGATGCGCGCGGACGAGGCGGCGCGGGGGGCGCTGGCGGAGGATGCGGCGCAAATCCGGCTGGAGAGCGACGAGAGCGCGCTGAAAATCGTGACCGTGCACAAGAGCAAGGGCCTGGAGTACCCGCTGGTCTATTGCCCGTTTTTCTTCCGCCCCGTTTTTGGCAGGCAGAGACCGAAAGAGGGCGACTTGATTTTTCACGACTCGGCGGGCGCAGCGTGCCTCATCTTGGATGTCGACCGCTGCGAGGAGGCAGCCCGCGAGGCCCGCCGCGAGCTGCTGGCGGAGGAAATGCGGCTGCTCTACGTCGCGCTCACACGGGCGCAGCAGCGCTGCAGCGTGGTGTGGGGGGTATTTCGGGGTGCGGCCCTGTCGCCGCTGGGGTATCTGCTCGGCCCGCAGGACGGGCGATGGGAGCAATACCTGGCCTCGGGCAAGTCGGCTGGAGACCGAGACGCGCCCGCGGAGGCGGAGCTCCGGGCGCGCCTGGACGAAATCGCCCGCGCAGCCGGCGGCGCCATCGAGGTTCGCGAACTCGACTTCTCTGCCGGAGCGCGCTACCGGCGGCCCGCGGCCGCGCCACGCCCGCTGGCGTGCCGGCAGCTCCGAACTGTGCTGGACCAAACCTGGCAACTGACCAGTTTTTCCGGCCTCGTCGCGGCGGGAGCGCGTTCCCCGGAAGATCCCGAGGAGGAGCTCGACCGGGATGCAGTTGCGGCGGGCCCCGCGGAACCGGGCCCCGGTGGGGGCGGGGCAACCGTGCGGCTCGCCTCGTTTCCAGCGGGCCGGGCCGCCGGAGAGGCGATCCACCGCATTTTCGAACGCCTCGATTTTGCCCAGCGCGATCCGGCCGCAGAGGAAGCTCTCGTGCGCAGCGAGCTGGCGCGAGCCCGCATCGGGACGGAGTGGGTCGCGCCGCTGCGGGGCGCTATCGGCGATGTACTGGAAACGCCGCTGGACGGCAAGGTACCGCCGCTGCGGCTGCGCGACATCCCCGCCGAGGGCAGGCTCTGCGAGATGTATTTCGCATTTCCCGCCTGCGCCGAGAGAAGGGCAAAAGGAATCCCGCGGCTGACCAGCGACGCGCTCGCGCGGGTGTTCGAGGAACATGGCCGCCCGCCGCTGCCCCCCGAGTACGCGGGGCGCGTGGCCCAGGTCGGCGTTGCCGTGCGCGGTTTTCTCGTGGGCTTCATCGACCTAGTCTTCGAATCCGGCGGGCAGTGGTACATCGCCGACTACAAGACCCATCACCTCGGCGCGAGCGCTGCGGACTACGACCCGGCGCGCCTCCCGGCTCTGATGGCGCAGCACCACTACTTTCTCCAGTACCACATCTACGCGGTGGCTCTGCACCGCTACTTGCAGCTGCGCTTGCGGGACTACGACTACGACCGGCACTTCGGCGGCGTGTACTATCTTTTCGTGCGCGGCATTTCGCCCGCGCACCCCCGGGGCTGCGGGGTGTACTTCGACCGGCCCCCGCGCGAGCGCATCGAGGCACTCGGCCGGGTGCTGGACGCGGGAAGCTGATATGGAGGCACTCTCCCGCTTGCGCGCGGCTGGCCTGCTGTCGGCTCTCGACGAGCACTTCGCGCGGGCGATGGGCCGGATCGGGGGCGAAGCGCGGCTGGAAGTGCTCCTGGCGGCGGCGCTCGCGAGCGCCAGGGTTCGGCAGGGGCACGTCTGCTTTCCCGTGAGCGGCTTCTGCCCCGAGCGTGACGCGCTCGACGAGGCAGGGCGGCCGGTGGACGGTGTGGAGTGGCCCGCAGCGGCGGCGTGGTTGGAAGCGCTGCGCTCCAGCTCGCTGGTGAGCGACGGCAGCCGGCCCGCGCCGCTGGTGCTCGACGGGGCAGGGCGCCTCTATCTGCGCAATTACTGGGAGCACGAACAGCAGCTCGCCGAGCGGCTAGCAGCTCGCGCTGCACAAGGGATGGCATGGGAGGCGTCGAACCGGGGGCGCCTGCGGGAGCGCCTGGCGCGGTGGTTTCCGGGCCGCGAGGCGAGCGGCGTCGACTGGCAGCGAGTTGCGGCGGCCGTCGCCGCGCTCCGCTCCCTGTGCGTGATCTCGGGTGGTCCTGGGACCGGGAAAACGTTTAGCGTGGTGAAGATCCTGGCACTCCTCATCGAAGAAGCCCTGGACGCGGGCCGCGCTGCACCGCGGGTATCCCTCGTGGCTCCGACGGGGAAAGCCGCAGCGCGCCTCGGCGAGTCGCTGCGCCGCGCGGAACAGGAACTCTCTCTGCCGGGTGCGCTGCGGCAGGCCCTGCGGATCGAACCGGCGACGATCCATCGCTGCCTTGGCGCTTCCGGGCCCGCGGAGGTGCGCTTTCGCCACAGCGAGCAAAACCCGCTGCGCGCCGACATCGTCGTGGTCGACGAGGCCTCAATGGTAGACCTAGCACTGATGAACCGCCTGGTGGGGGCGACGCCTCCCGCCGCGAAGCTCGTGCTCGTAGGCGACAAGGACCAGCTCGCATCCGTAGAGGCCGGAGCAGTCCTAGGGGATCTCTGCCGCACTGGCGCGCCGCGCGAGTTCTCGCGCGAGGCCGCCGCGGCGCTCGCGGAGCTGGCGGGGCAGAAAATTTCCGTCTCGCCGCAGGCCCCCGCGGACACGGGCATCTGGGATTGCATCGTCGAGTTGCAGCACAGCTACCGTTACGGTGCCGGGAGCGGAATCGGCCGGCTGGCGCGGGCGATCCGCGCCGGAGACGCCGAGGAGGTCTTGGCGATTCTCGAAGACCGGGAGCTTGCCGATGTTCGATGGATAGAGCCCGCGCCGTTGGCTCCGGTCCATCCCGTGGTGCGCTCCGTGATCCTGGCGGGCTTTGCGCCGTACCTCCGGGAGCGCGAGGCGCAGGCGCGGCTGGAGGCTTTCGGGCGATTCCGCGTCCTGTGCGCGCATCGCCGCGGCCCTCACGGAAGCGAGGCGCTGAACGCCCGGATCGCGGCATGGCTGGGTGCGGCAGGGCTCGTGGAGCCCGAGCGGCCCTATTACGACGGGAGGCCGATTTTGATTACGGCGAACGATTACAACCTCGACCTCTTCAACGGCGATGTCGGCATTGCATGCCGAATGGGTGCAGAAACGCGAGTCGTGTTTCCCGCCCCGGGGGGCAAGCTGCGCAGCGTCTCCCCCTCGCGATTGCCGCCGCACGAGAGCGCATACGCGACCACGGTGCACAAGAGCCAGGGTTCGGAGTTCGACGAGGTCGTGTTGCTGCTTCCGGAACAGCCCTCGCCGGTGACGACGCGCGAGCTTCTGTACACGGCCGTCACGCGGGTGCGCCGGAAGGTAACCCTCCAGGGAAGCCGCGAGGTTATCGCCGAGTGCGTTCGGCGCCGGACGGAGCGCAGCTCGGGCTTGCGGGACCGTCTCTGGGCGGGTGCGGGATGACGGGCTTCGAGGTGTGCTCGGTTAAGATCCGCCGCGCGCAGCACTCCGCCCGGTCAGCTGCTGCAAATGTTCGACTGCTTGCAGGTACTCTTCCACCAGGCGGTAGAGCACTTCCTTCGCCGGGCGCACCTCGTGGAGCGCGCCTACAATTTGCCCCACGGGACTGAACAGCACCGCCCTCGCCTTGTCCGCGTAGCGGTGGCCCCGCGCCACAGCGTCGATAATCACCATGAACTGCAGGGGCATGCCGAGCGGGCGCGGGGCATCCGGGCGCTCCCACGCGTCGGTCCACGCGTTGCGCAGCATGCGGCACGGTTTTCCGGTAAACGAGCGCGATCGCACCGTATCGCTGCTGGTGGCTTGCAGGTAGGCTTCCCGCTGCGCGGGCGGCACGTCCGCCTCTTGGACCATCAACCACAGCGAGCCCGTCCACACGCCCTGGACTCCCATGGCCAGTGCCGCGGCGATCTGGCGGCCCGAAGCAATGCCACCGGCAGCCAGCACCGGCGTCGGGGCGACGGCGTCGATCACCTCCGGCCAAAGCACCATGCTGCCGATCTCTCCCGTGTGCCCGCCGCCTTCGTAGCCCTGAGCGACCACGATATCGACGCCGGCCTGCTTGTGAGCGAGGGCGTGTTTCCGCGAGCCACAGAGCGCCGCTACCGGCCGCCCGTGCGCGTGGATCTCGTCGACCACCTCGCGCGGTGGCGTGCCGAGCGCGTTGGCGATCAGCTGCACCCGGTCGTGTCGCAGGGCGACTTCGATCTGCGGTGTCGCCGTAGCCAGGGTCCATCCGAGCAGCGCCCGCACCGGTTGCTCGCCTTCGGGAAGCTTGGGCACCCCGTGCTCTTCGAGGATGCGATCGGCAAACTCCCGGTGTTCGCGAGGAATGGCCGCGAGGAGTTGCTGCTCGAGTTTGACCGGGTCGATCTCGCTCATGCCCTCGTACTTCCCCGGGATCACGATATCCACGCCGTAGGGCCGGTCGCCGACTCGCTCGTCGATCCAGCGAAGTTCGATTTCCAGTTGCTCCGGGGAGAAACCCACGGCCCCCAGCACGCCAAAGCCGCCCGCTTTGCTCACTGCGGCGACGACGTCGCGGCAGTGGCTGAAGGCGAAAATCGGGAATTCGATGTTCAAGCGTTCGCAGAGCTCCGTGCGCATAACGACCCTCGGGCCGGGCGGCGGATCTCGCTCCCGGCACATCCCTCTCTACAGTCTGGAGTTGAATAAACGTTCGTTTAGTCCCGCAGGGGCCCCGGGGTCAAGAGCCGCGCCGGCTCATGGCTGCGCCCCGCGGAGCAACCGCAGAAGGTGCTCCTGGAGGATCCGGAGCGGGCGGTCGAAGTCTGGGGCGTCGGTGCGCATGAGGCGCTCCATGACCATGCCCCCGAGAGTAGTGAACGCCACGCGCCGCGCCGTTTCGATCTCCGCAGCCGGCAAGTCTACGTCCCCGAGCAACAGGTTCCAGACGGTGAGGATCGCCTTCCACACCCGGGCCCGGTAGCGCGCTGCGGGGCCCGCTTGCGGCGCGCGCCGGTGACTCAGCATCACCTCGAAGAAGGCGAGGAAACCCGGCTCGTTCAGCAGTTGCCAGGCCCCTTCGACGAGTGCGCGCACGCGCTCTTCAAGCGGCGCACCGGGCGCGGCCACGCGGGGCGCAGCCTCCAGGAACTCGTCCAAGGCGCGGTCGAGCACTGCCTGAATGATCGCGTCCTTGGTGCGGAAGTGGTGCTGCACGCCTCCCCAGGAGATCCCTGCTCGCCGCGCGATGCGGGTCCCCGTCGCATGGGCATAACCGTATTCGGCCAGGCACTCCGCGGCCGCGCGAATCACCTTTGCGCGCGTCTCTGCGCTCCGCGCAGCCCGGCGGCTCGGCGGGGCTGCGGGCCGCTGCGTTTTCGCCCACAGGCGGTTTCGCCTCTGGCTCCGGACCCGGCGCGCCATGCCGCTCCGCTCTACCAGACCGCGCCCCGCCTGCCGCGAATTCCCGGAACGACTATGTTCACAATCGCCTATGATGGCAAATCGTGAAAAGCATATCTAGGGGCAAGCTGAGGCATTGTGCTAGGGAAGGCCGCGCAATTCTTGACAGAGCGCGCCGCAGTTGGTAGACGGCGCCGCCAATACAATTACCGATAATGGTAATCCCGGGTCGGAGCTGCGAGAGAGACGGGCGCCGTGGATTTCGAGCTGACAGCGGAGCAGCGGGCGCTGCAAGCGCGCGCATATGAGTACCTGGACCGGTTGATGACGCCGGCGCTCCGGGCCGAGCTCGAGCGGTTGCCCGAGGGCGGGGGTGCGGATGAGGCGCCGGAGTATACGCGAGCCTTGCGGCAGCTCGGCGATGACGGATGGCTGGGAATCGGGTGGCCCGTGGAGTACGGCGGTCAGGGAAAGGGGGCGATGGACCAGTACCTCTTCTTCGACGCCGTGGTCGGCTACCACGCGCTGCCCATTCCGATGCTGGCGCTCAACACCGTCGGGCCGGCGATTATGCAGGCGGGGACAGAGGAGCAAAAGCGGCGTTTTTTGCCAGCGATTCTCCGCGGGCGCCTGCACGTGGGCATCGGCTACACGGAGCCGGAAGCCGGGAGCGATCTGGCGTCGCTGCGCACGACGGCGGTACGCGATGGCGACCATTACGTCATCCGGGGCCAGAAGGTGTTCACCAGCCTCGCGCACTTTTGCGACTATATCTGGCTGGCTGCGCGCACGGATCCCGGGGCGAAAAAGCACCGCGGGATTTCGATTTTCATGGTGGACACGCGCAGCCCGGGATTTCGGGTCGAGCCGCTGTACACCATGGGCGCGTTTCGCACGAACATCACGTATTACGACGATGTGCGCGTGCCCGCGGCCTGCCGCATCGGCGAGGAGAACGCGGGCTGGCAGTACATCAATATGCAGCTCGCGATGGAGCGCATCACGCTCGTTCCGCACTCGCGCGCCAGCCGGCTGCTGGGGGAGCTGGACCGCTGGGCGAAGACCGCGCGGCGCGATGGCGCGACGGTGGGCGAAGAGCCATGGGTGCGCGCCAAACTGGCAGAACTGGCGCGGGATGCGGAAGTGCTCAAGCTCTTCAACTACCGCGTTGCTTGGATGATCGATCAGGGGCGGATGCCCTTCGCGGAGGCAGCCATGACGAAGATCTTCGGGTCGGAGCTGTTCCAGCGGATCCACGGCTTTGGGCTGCAAATGATGGGACTTCTGGGCCAGCTCGAGCCGGGCGAGGAGTGGGCGCCCCTCGGGGGCCGGGTGGAGCGCGAGTACCTCGCGAAAATGCTGCTCACGTTTGGGGGCGGGGCGAACGAGGTCTTGCGCGACGTGGTGGCGGT
>JBBIUR010000066.1:6963-15902 GCA_037440145.1 Myxococcales bacterium
GCTCGACTGCGAGGAGGATTCCCTGCATGGGCTTCGATCGCAAGGTCCTCGAGGAGTGGATCGGAAAGGAATCGCGGCGCATTCTCGCTCTGGATCGGGTGAGCAAGTCCGATATCCGGCACTGGTGCGAAGTGATGGGTGACCCGGACCCGGAGTACGAGAGCAAGATCCGACGCGGGGAGAAGTGCGCTCCGCCCACGATGACGATGGTCTGGGCTATGCCCGCTCTGTGGCCGCCGAAAGTGCCCGCGGAGCCCCACGAGAAACTCTTCGAGCTTCTGGACGCCGCGGGATATCGAGGCGCAGTGGGAATCGGCCTGGAACAGGAGTACCTGAGAGCCGTCTCGATCGGCGATCGGTTGAGCTTCGCCGTGCGGGTGGCGGGCGTCTCGCGCGAGGAAACCCTGACCCGCCTGGGAGCGGGTTTTCTGGTGGACCTCGCGTACACCTTTTACGACGGGGCGGGCAACGCGGTGAGCCGAGTGGCGTACCGCGTGCTGAAATTCCGCGAGCTCCACGCCGGTGGCGCGGAAGGGGCCAGGGGG
Organism: Myxococcales bacterium; assembly: GCA_037440145.1. Classification (GTDB taxonomy): domain Bacteria; phylum Desulfobacterota; class Binatia; order HRBIN30; family BPIQ01; genus JBBIUR01. The sequence continues at coordinate 7,509 of JBBIUR010000066.1, forward strand.
GCTTGCGCATGAGCCGCTTCGAGCACGGCGAGATCCGGCCCTTTTCGTCCCCGGCCGAGGTCGGGTTCGATTTCTCGCGCATCGCGCATCTGGTGGGCGCGAGCTCGGAGTGGCACGAGGGGCACGACGAGGTGAGCGAGTCGGACATACGCCACTGGTGCGAGGTGATGCAGGACGCCAACCCCCTCTACACGGACCCCGAGGCCGCCGCGCGAGGCCGATACGGCGGTATCGTGGCACCCCCAGTGATGGTCCAGGTGTGGTCGCTCGACCCCATGCGGGAAGCGCTGAACCGCTTTTTGCGCAACGAGCCGCCGTTTCCGGAAGACCCGCACAACCAGCTCTTCCGCGCCATCGATGCCATGGGGTACCACGGCGTCGTCGCGACCGCACAGGAGCAGGAATACCTGCTGCCGATCCGCCCCGGAGACACCCTTCGCTACCGGATCACCGTGGCGCGCGTTTCCGAGTACGACCACTACACGCGCATGGGAGTCGGCAGGTACGTCGACCTCCTGTACACGTTCGCGAACCAGCGCGGCGAGGAAGTAGCCCGAGCGCGCTTCCGCGTGCTCAAGTACCGGCCGCCGCTGGATACGCGCCGCCTGTACAGCGGCTGAGCTGGCAGAACCGGGCTGGGAGGAACGAGGCGGAACCGCAGGAGGGAGAAATGGCAACGCTTTACTGGGACGATGTGAGCGAGGGGCAGGAGCTGCCCGAGCAGACCCGCGCCATCGACGTGACGCTGATTGTCACGGGGGCAATCTGGGCGTCGCACGACTTCATGCCCGTGCACCACGACCCGAAGTTCGCGCAGGAAAAGGGCGCGCCCGACATCTTCATGAACATCCTGACGACGAACGGCCTCGTGGGCACGTATCTCGGCAAGTGGGCGGGCCCGGAGAGCGAGCTGAAGAAGCTCGCGATCAGTCTCGGGGTGCCGAACGTTCCCGGGCACACGATGCGCCTGAATGGAAAGGTGACGCGCAAGTACCGCGAAGGAGACCTCCACCTCGTCGAGGTGGCCGTAATCGGGGAGAACCAACTCGGGCCTCACGTGACGGGTGCGGCCGTGCTCGCATTGCCGTCGCGGGGCTAGGGGGCGCCATGGCGGAAGTGGATCGGAGCCTGAGGAACCGCGCGTGCATCGTCGGCATCGGCTCGACGGAGTTCACGCGCAACGCGGGCCGGAGCGAAATCCATCTGGCCGTCGATGCGGCACTCGCCGCGTGCGCCGACGCTGGGCTCGACCCGGAGGAAATCGACGGCTGCGTGCGCTTCGGCACTGCGGGCGCTGTGGCCATCGAGTTCGCCACAGAGTCGGATGTGGCGCGATGCCTGGGCATTCGCAACCTCCGCTACTTCGTCGAGGCGCCGTGGGGCGGAGGCGCGTCGTGCGCCACCGTGATGCACGCGGCGGCTGCAGTGGCGCTGGGTCTGGCCAATGTAGTGCTTTGCTTTCGCGCCATCCGAGCCGCGAGCGGCTTGATGCGCTACGGCCGTCCGGTGAACATCCCGATCGATTCCCACTGGAGCATGACCATGCCTTACGGGCTGCAGAGCCCGACCTCCTGGGTGGCGATGTTCGCGCGCCGCTGGATGCACGAGACGGGCGCTACCGCGGAGCAGCTCGGGGCCGTGGCCGTGGTGGGGCGCGAGAACGCGCTGCGAAACCCGCGCGCGATGTTTTACGGCAGGCCGCTCACGATGGACGAGTACCTCGCTTCGCCGATGGTGTGCGAGCCTCTGCGGCTCCACGACACCTGCCTCGAGAACGATGGGGCCGTTGCGCTGCTCGTCACGACCCCTGAGCGCGCCCGAGACTTGAAACAGATCCCGGCCTTCATCACGGGAGCCGCCCAGGGCACTGGGTGGGATTCGTATTGCATGACGAGCTTCTACCGGCCTGAGATCGGGATCCCAGAGCTGGGCGAGGTCGCCAAGGATCTCTTCCGCATGGCGGATATGACGCCGAAGGACATCCAGGTAGCCCAGCTCTACGACGCGTTCACTCCGCTCGTCCCGATGCAGCTCGAAGTGCTCGGCTTCGTGCGCAAGGGGGAAGGCGGGCCGTTCTGCGAAGGAGGCGGCCGGATTCGCCCCACCGGCGAGCTGCCGATCAATACCTCGGGCGGCATGCTGTCCGAAGCGTACATCCATGGAATGAATCTCATCGCCGAGGCCGTGCGCTAGATCCGCGGCACCTCGACCGCGCGGATCCCAGGTGCCGAGCGGGTGCTGGTCACCGGCGGGCTCGGCGTGCCGACCAGCGCGCTCATCCTCACTGCAGGGTGACGCCTCCCTGGAGGATAAGGAGAAACGCCTATGGCACTGCAGCTCAACCGGCGGTACCTGAAATACTTCTTCGAGCCCGTTGCGGAGTCGTTCGAAGAGGGGTTTTGGCAGGGGATCCGGCGGCGCCAGCTCGTCTTCCAGCGCTGCGGCAATTGCCGCGAGTGGCTCCATCCCCCGCGGCCGATGTGCCATCGCTGCAAGAGCTTCGACTTGCACTGGGAACAGTCGGCGGGCCGGGGCCGAATTTACAGCTACGCGGTGTTCCGGCGCGAAGTGAACCCACTGTACGCCGTGCCTTTCGAGGTGGTTTTGGTGGAAATGGAAGAGGAAAGGCCCGTGCGCATGATCGCCAACATGCTCGATACGCGCCCCGAGGAGCTTTACATCGGCATGCCCGTGGAGGTGGATTTCATCGAGGTCGCGCCAACGCACGTGCTGCCCATATTTCCCAAGCGGGCGTGAAGGGGGCGGCGCTGCGGCGGAGAGGCGCGCCGGTGAACTTCGACCTGGACGAAACTCAGAGGCTGGTGCAATCGACCGCGCGCGCGTTTCTGCGCGCGCACTGCACCCGGGAGGTCGTTCGCGCGCTGGAGGCGAGTGCGACGGGGCATTCGCCGGAGCTCTGGCAAAAAATGGCGGAGCTGGGCTGGACGGGCATGTTCGTACCCCAGGAGTACGGCGGCGCGGGGATGAGCTTGCTCGAAGTGGCGATTCTGTTCGAAGAGGTCGGCCGCGCCGCTTTCGACAGCCCGCTTTTCGCCACGACGTTTGCCACGCTCGTGCTTCTCGAGGGAGGATCGGCGGAGCAAAAGAGCGGACTCTTGCCCCGGGTTGCGGCGGGCGAGGCGGTGCTCACCGTGGCCGTGGCCGAAGAGGAAGCGGCTTATGAGCCGGCAGCCGTGCGCCTCGCCGCGCAGCGCGAGCCGGGCGACTACCGCCTCGACGGCACAAAGCTCTTCGTTCCTTACGCGACGGTTGCCGACTGGATACTGGTTGCTGCGCGTACCTCCGGCCGGGCCGGCGAAGCCGAGGGAGTCACGCTCTTTGCCGTGGATCCAAAAGCTGCCGGGGTCGCGTGCAAAAAGCTCAGAACCATTGCTCCGGACAAGCAGTTCGAAGTTCGCTTCCGCCACACCGCCGTCCCCGAGAGCGCCGTGGTCGGAGCTGTGGGCGATGGCCTGGCAGTGCTGAGGCCCGCGCTGGCGCGCGCTTTGGCGTTCCAGTGCGCGGAGATGGTCGGCAACGCAGCGCACGAGTTGGAGGTGACTGCGGAATACGTGAAGAACCGGGTGCAGTTCGGCCGCCCACTGGCGACGTTCCAAGCCGTCCAGCACCACCTGGCCAATATGTTCGCCGATGTCGAAGGCGCTCGCTGGACCACCTACCAGGCAGTGGCGTGGCTGGCCCGCGGCCTCCCTGCTGCCCGCGAGCTGGCTATCGCGCGCGCTTTCACGAGCGAGGCCTGCCAGCGCGTCGCCTTTCTCGCCCAGCAGCTCCATGGCGGAATCGGTGTCGACTTGAACTACGACCTCCATTTTTACTACCGGCGCGCCAAGGCGCTGGAACTGCGCTTCGGCCCGGCGCCAATCCACCTGGGCAGTATCGAGCCGGGCTGAACCGGCTGCTGCGAGTGCCCGTCCTGCACGGATTGCTCCTCTTTCGGCCAGGGCGCTGTCCGCAGGGGCCGCGAGCTGCTTGCGCCGCGCTGAGGCCACGCGGCCGCCCGAGCGGTGCTGCGGGCCTCGACGCAGGCTGCCAGCGGTCCTGCCCCGCGCCTGGCCGCGGTGAACGCTTGTTCGCGAGCGCGCTCCTTTGGTATGAGGGCAGGAGTTTGCCGATCGCGAGAGGGAACTATGGACATACCCCGCACTCCAGCGGAGCTTCCGACGCGCAACTTGCGATTCGTGGGCAAGGACGTGAAGCGGCTGGAAGACCGCGGTCACGTTACGGGCAGGACGCCGTACATCGACAACACCCAGCTTCCCGGCATCCTTCACTGCGCCATCTTGCGCAGCCCGTACGCGCACGCGCGCATCCTCAAGGTGGATGCCGCCCTGGCATTGGCCGTGCCGGGAGTGGTGGCGGTGGTTACGGGGGAGGATGCCTTGCGGTGGACCCACCCGACGCCGACGGTGCCGGATGGGTGGGGATCGCACTGCATCGCCACCGATAAGGTGCGGTACGTGGGGGAACCAGTGGCTGCCGTTGCGGCCACAAGCCGGTACGTGGCGGAGGATGCGCTGGAGAGGAGGGAGGTGGAATACGAGCCGCTGCCGCCGGTAGTCGACGGGCTTTCAGCGCTCGCGCCGTCCGGTCCACTCGTGTTCGAGGACAAAGGCACCAACGTCATGTTCCACCGGGTCTTCACGTGGGGCGATGTGGAGCGGGTGTTTCGGGAAGCCGATCACGTCTTCACGGAGGAGTTTCGCTGGCACCGAATGGGTGCCAATCCCATGGAGACCTTCGGCGTGATCGCCCAGTGGGATCCCCTGGAAGGGGCGGTGACGCTGCGTGGAACCTTCCAGTCTCCGTCTCTGCTCGCGATGGGCCGGGCTGCGGTTCTCGGGCTGCCCTTGGACAAGGTGCGGCTCGTCAGCTACCCGCGCGGCGGAAGCTTCGGCGGAAAAATGGGGTTCCGCGGCACCGACATCGCCGCCCTGCTGTCGCGGAAGGCGGGCGGGCGGCCGGTGAAATGGATCGAAGACCGCATGGAGTATCTCACCAGCGGCAGCGGCCAAGCCTGGGACCGCTTTTACGAAGCCTCGCTGGCGGTCTCCAAGGACGGGACGCTCCTCGGTTTCCGCGTCAAGCTCGTGGAGGACCTCGGCGCGACGGGCGAGGGATACTCTTCGCTCGGTGCCGTGAAACCGCTTTCGTGTTTTACCGGCTGCTACACCATTCCGGTGGCCGAGTACGATCTGACGCTGGTCGCTACGAACAAGGTTCCGACCACCGCGTACCGGGGCATGGGCCCGCCGCCGCACAACTTCGTGCTCGAATACCTGGTCGATGTCGCCGCGCGCTCGCTGGCGATCGATCCAGCGGAGATCCGGCGCAAGAATTTCACTCCACCCGACCGGTTTCCCCACACGATCCCCAGCGGCAACGAGTACGACAGCGGCAATTACGAGGCCGCTCTCAACGCAGTCCTCGAACTTTCCGGCTATGGTGCCCTGCGGCGCGAACAGGCGCAGGCACGGCGGGAGGGGCGGCTGGTAGGCATCGGCGTCGTGGCCACGATCGAACCCGGGGTTTTCGACTGGAACGCCTATGCTGGCGTCGGCATGCAAGGCGTGGGCGTGCCCGAAGGGGTCACGGTGAGCCTCAACATGGCCGGTCAGGTAGTGATCCGGGTCGGGTTCACGCCGGAAGGCCAGGGCCAGCACACGCTGGCGGCACAGGTCGCGGCAGACTACTTCGGGATCGACATGGAGCAAGTGCGCGTCGTGGCACAAGACACTCTCTCGGCGCCACCGCACTTCGGTCCGGGGGGCAGCCGGCTGGGCGTTGCGCTCACGGGGGCCGTGTTGGGTGCGTGCGAGCGGCTCAAGGACAAACTTGTCCAAGTCGCCGCGCGCTTGTTCCAGGTGCCGGCCGAGCAGGTGGAACTTGCCGACGGCATGTTGCGCGTCCGCGGGGTTCCGGAGGCGCAAATGCCCTTGGCCCAAGTGGCAGCCACGATGCTGATGCGCAGCGACCTCTTGCCTCCGGGCATGGAGCAAAACCCCGAGGCAACCTACGTCTGGACAGCGCCGGGCCGCACGCCCGTCGACGAACAGGGGCGGGCGAAGAGTTACCTCACAGCGGCTAACGCCTGTCACGTGGTGATGGTCGAGGTCGACCGGGAAACGGGCCAGGTGCGCATTCTCAAGTACTGCATCGCAGACGACTGCGGGCCGCGCCTCAACCCCGCCAACGTGGAAGGCATGATCGATGGAGGCGTTGCGCAAGGCATCGGGGCGGCGCTCCTCGAAGAGTACGTTTACGACGATTCCGCCCAGCCGCACACGTCGACGTTTATGGATTACCTCGTGCCGACGATCCACGAAGTTCCGCGGCTGCAAAAGACGGCACTCGTCACGCCGTCGCCTTTCACACCCCTGGGCGCAAAGGGTGTGGGCGAGGGCTCGATCCACACCACGCCGGCGGCCATTCTGTGCGCGATCAACGACGCGCTCGCCCCCGTGGGAATTCGCGTAACCGAAGTGCCGGCCACGCCGCTGCGCATCTGGAGCCGGAGCAGCGGAGCGTCCTGAGCCGAGTGCCCCGCTGGTCGCGCAGCGCGGGTACCTGCCCAGACCGCGCGCTGGCAGAAACGCCCTTGCTCGCCACCCCTTCGCGAGCCGCCGCTTCCCGGGCTCCGAGCAGCGTCGCGTGCGGTGAAATATTCGGCAGCGCGCGAGCACGGGCGGTTCTGCGCGGCGCGAGAAAGCGATCGCAAGGTTCGTTTGCGAAGGCGAGGCGGCGGAACGGGACGGACCTGGAGATTCGGAGCGGGTCGAAGGCTAGGAATTGTGGCGCTTGGCTTTGGGCACCGTTGCCACGGCCCGAGCACCCCGGGGACGGAACAATGTGGAAGACGAGTGCGCCGTCGCCGGAATGGACCGAGGCCGGGAGCTTGCGCCGTAAAGGGAGCCGTACCCAAAACCGGCGGCGCTAGCGCGCCGCTCTAATCAAAGAGAATGAAAGGGAGAACGAAAGGAGCCTTGTGGTTCGGAGTGTGTGGGCTGTGGGTCCGATGACTTCGACTGCGCTCGCGCCGACCTGGTGCGTCGTGGGCCAGCAGGATCAACAATCGCCGCCGGGCCCCGCCCGGCGCCCCGCGACAGCTCCTTCGCGCCTCCTTCGTGCAGGCGCGAGTGAAAAAACGAGAGGCGTTACTGCGAGCATGGCCCCGCAGGGGCCGGCAGGTGACGACCGGGCCCCTGCGAGGCTCCCCGCAGCCTAGAGCAAGCCGAGACCTTACGGGATGTTGATACCAGCGACGCCGATTTTGCTGCCATCGCGGCACGAGGGATCATTCGGGATGACGGTGAATCCTTGAGTGACGACGGCGTCACAGGCAGGTGCCTGGGCAGAGCTGATTGGACCCCAGACCTCGCCGCCCGTCACGTCGACCGACCTGACCACGCCGGGCGGAATCAACGAGAAAAGCATGGAAAGGTCTAAGGCCGTTGCCCCGTTGCCGTTCTTGAGGCCCACAGGGATCACCGTCTCGAACGGCACGGCCAGAGCGACAAAGGTTCCCTTCACGATGACGACATAAAAGCCCAGGGTGCTGTCGCCCGGATCATACTTCGTGTCCGGTGCCGTGGTGACAGGGGCGCTGCTCGCGTCGACCACCCCCTTGAGGACGGCTTTGAGCTGGCCAGTGTCCTTCATCTTTACCTTCCCTTTGGGGGCCAGGGTGGGCGCCGTCAAACTGGTAGGAACCAGGTTCGCTTGGTACTTGGTCCCCGCCAACGCCAGCGAGGCCGTGGCTAGGACGGTCGTCGCAGCGATCACTGCCTTTCTGCTTCTCGTGCCCATCGTTTGCCCTCCTGCTCGATTGATTGACTTGCTGCGCGCAGCAATGCTTTCAAGACTCCGCGCACGGCGGGCTCCTATACCCCTGGCGCGGCGAGGATGTCGAGGATGATTTTCCATCTCGGTTGGAAAGAGCTTATTCGGATGCCGCTGCCACGGGCTGCTCGGGTGCGGGTTCGAACTGGCATCCGCTGTAGCTTGCGCGTAACCGACAGGAGCGCTGCCGCTCGTCGCCGCTCCTCGGCCTCCAGCGATGTCCTTGTCCGTCGGGTAGAGGCTCGTAAGCTCGCCGGGCCGAAAAGCGGCTCGTCATTATCCAGGATGAGGGCTCGGGGCACTGGATCTCCGCAGTTGGGTTGAGACCGCGATCGCTGAACATACGCAAGGGAGTGGGGACCTCGAATCTCCCAGCGCGCGGTGAGCGGTTCCGGTGCGCCACCGCCGGCTGTTGCCCTCGGAGACGAGCGTCGCTTGGGAGACTGGACTTCGGATCATTCCGCTCGTCGCGCTCCGCGGGATGAACTCGTTCAGAAACATGGGTGACGCTCTGATATGAGGCTCACCTAAGCAGAT
>JBBIUR010000067.1:0-15750 GCA_037440145.1 Myxococcales bacterium
CGCAAGCCGCGCGCGCAGCCGGGGTGCCGCTTGCTGCGGCGCTCGCGCTCGATGCGCTCGCCGTCGCCGGCCTAACAGCCGTACTGCCCAGAGCCAGGGAAGACGACCCGCGCAGTGCCACGGCCAGCGCTCCCGCGCTTTCCTCGGTGCGGGCCGCTCGCACCGGATGGATCGCGGCAGGTGCCGGAGCTCTCGGAGCCGTGGCCGGCTCCCGCTGCCTGTGCCGCGACTGGCGGGCGTAGCTCTTCCCGGTTCTCGGCGCCGGGCCTCTATTTCTCGCAGCCTTGGGCCTGGGCCTGGACCTCGCCACGGGCTACCCTTGTCGCCCGTCGCGAGAGTGGCTCGCGCGGGCGCGGGCAGCGCTCTCGCGCGAGGGGAAATGGGTGCTCGCCGTCCTTGTGGTAGCCGCTCTGTATCGCTTCGGGTCCCTCGGGCACTTCCCCCCACTCGATGGCTTTTCCTCGATCGAAGAGACCCAGCGGGCAACCGGCGCATACGAGATCTTGGAGCACGGGGCACGGCCGTGGGAGTGGCCCCTGCCGCAATATCTGGCCGCGATGTCCTTCGCGCTTTTTGGTTACAGCATGCACGCGCTGCGCATTCCGGCCACCGTGCTCGGTTGTAGCGGCGTCCTCGCATTCTATCTCTTTGCCCGCCAAATCGTGCGGGCACCCGCGGCGCTGTTCGCGACCTTTCTGCTCGCAGTCTCCCGGTGGCACGTGCAGGTGAGCTGGTACAACGAAGACGTCTACACCCCGCTGTCTCCATTTGTTCTGCTCCTGTACCTGCTGCTCCGCATCCAACGCCAGCCGCGCCCGAGTACCGTGGTCGCGAGCGGGGCGCTGGCGGGCTACGCTCTCTACGACTACGCCGCCTTTCGCGTCGCCCCACTGCTCGCGCTGCCGCTCGCAGCGCGGGGGACTGCATCGAGTCCCGCGCGGTTCGGCCCCTGGGAACGTGTGGCTCTCTGCGCCGGGGTCATCGCCCTATTCGCGCTGCCGCTGTTCTGGTTGCTCGAGGGCTCAGGGCGCGCCTACTATTTCGAGGCCTTGTGGCGGTCGCTCGCGAACACCGATTATTACACCGCCGACCCCACCGCATTCGCCCGGCAGCGAATCGAGCGCATCGCGCTGGCCGCAGACGCGTTCACCGTCTCCGACCACTTCGCGGTTCTCCCCTCGCTGAACAGCCGCGCCGCCCCGCTGCTCGCCCCCTTGACGGCCGTGCTGTTTGTCCTCGGCCTGGGAACGACCGCGCTCCGGTGGCGCGAACGGCACCACGGCTTTCTCGCACTCGCCTTCCTCGCGCTCGCTGCGGGGGCCGCGGTGGTGGTGCAGAACTTCGACTTCCGCAGGCTCGCGATCCTGATCCCCTTTGCCTTCGCCTTTGTCGCTGTTCTGGCGGAAAAGTTTCTCCGGGCCGGCGAGGAGGTCGGGAGGCGAAAGCTCGTAGAGGTCGCACTGGGCGCCGTGGCCCTCGCCGCTGCGGCGCACAACTACCACTTTCTTTTCCGCGTTCTGGCCGTCGACCCGGTGACTCGGAGCCAGCACCGGGACGAGTACACCGTGCCCGCCTTTTACCTGCGCGCGCACTACCGCGGAGAGTACGCTGTTCTCGTACACCCCCTGGTGCAGAACTTCTTTTCTCCCAACGACTACGAGTGGCTGAAGCCGCGCGGATTGGAAGGCCGCTGCGTCGCGGCAGTGGAAGACCTCTTCCCCCTGCGCCCCGCTCCGCCGGAGGGGAAAGAGGTACTCGTCCTGATCGAAAGGCCGTTCGACATCTCGGCCGTTGCGGAGCGATTGCGCGGCAGCTATCCGGGCGCGGCATGCTCGCTGCGGCGCGACCCCGACGGCGCGTCGGTGCGCGACCTCGGCGTCTGCCGCATCCCCGCTAGCTCCGTTTCAAGCGCCGGCTCCAAAACGCCGCCAGCGCTGCCTGGTAAATCGCCTTGAGAGGCACCCCGCTCTCGCGCGCCAGGCGAGCGCAGTCCTCGAATTCGGGGGCCGCATTTTCGATCCCGCTCCCGCCCGAGGCGACCTTGACCCTCACCTCGCCGTATTCCGTAGCCACGCATTCCACCGTGCGCGGCAGTTTCAGTCGGCCCACTTCGGCAAATCGGACTCCAATTGCCGGCGTCTCGCGGAAGAGCACTGACGCGACGGCGTCCCGATCCGACGGCTGGCAAAGCACCTGCAACACGACGCCCGGGCGGTTTTTCTTCATCTGTGAGGGTGTCATCCAGACATCCAGCGCACCGGCCGCAAACAGCCGTTCGATGGCGTACTCATACCACTCGGGGTTTGCATCGTCGATGTTCGTCTCGACCACGACGACGCAGTCGCGCTCGATGCCCGTCGCGCTTTCCCCGAGGAGCACGCGCAGCACGTTCGGCCGATCCGCGAGCCGCGCCGCTCCAGCGCCGTAACCGACCCCGGACAGGCGCAGGACCGGGGCCGGACCGGGCGTCCCCAAGGCCGCCACGATCGCGGCTCCCGTGGGCGTCACGAGCTCTCCCGCACCGTCGCCCAAGCGCAGCTCGAAGCCGCGCAGGAGCTCCACGACCGCCGGCGCTGGCACGGGAAGCGGACCGTGCCGGGAGTGCACGGTTCCCGACCCGCTCGGGAACGCCGACGCGTAGATCGCTTCCACGGCAAGGGAATGCAGCCCCGCCGCAGCGCACACCACATCCGCGATGGAGTCGAGCGCGCCTACTTCGTGGAAGATCACGTCGTCCGCGGCCACGCCGTGCACGCGGGCCTCTGCCTCGGCCAGGCGCTCGAAGATGCGCAGCGCCCGCTCGCGGACTCCCGGATCGAGGCCGCTTGCAGAGATTTGGTCCCGGATCTCCGCATACCGCCGGTGCCCGTGGTGCCCCTCGCCCAGCACTGCCTGCTCCGATGCGATCGCTGCGAAGCGACAGGCCCAAATCCCGCCGACCGCAACCTGCTCGACCTCGATCCGGCACGAGCTGCCCGCCACGCGCTCGAGCTGGTCGCGTAGATACTCCACCGGTGCTCCCAACTGCAGCAGCGCGCCGACGGTCATATCGCCGCTGATTCCGGAAAACGCATCAAAGTACACACACCTCACGTCTGCCTCCTTCCGGGGCAAGCCAGCCCGGCTTCCGCAAACCCCACCGCGCTTCCCCCGGGCCGAACCTTCAACCCCTCCTCCGCTCTGCGGCGTACTCCCGCAACTGCACCTGCATCGCGGCCTCGCTCACGCGGAACATTCGCGCGAGCCTGCGAACCGTCGTCGGCTCCTGCGGATCCCCAACCTCCGCACCCAATCGATCGGCAATCATCCAGGTGGGCATCAGCAACGCCGCCGCACCGAAGTCCGCCTCGCGCTCGATCGAGTTCCGGCGCGCGTTCCCGCCGTGCTCCCAGGTGCGGCACGCGACCAGTCGAGGAAGCTTCCCTTCGGGAAAGTGAAGCTCTGCGTGGATGATTTCGTGGGCCAGGGCAAACCGCAGGCGCGGGCGCGGGTTCTGGCGGCGAAGGTAGATCGTCTTGAGCTCCCCGTCCGGGCTCAGAAAAAGTTGCCCGTCCAGCCGGGGAGGCAGGTCGACTTCGAAAACGCGATAGGAGTCAAACCGCCGCAAAAACTCCTCGAACCGCAGCGGCGGCAAGCGGAACGCCATTGCCCGGTGCACGCGCTCGACGACGGCAAGCACTTCCCGGGTTCGGGCTGGAGAAAGAGAGCAGCGAGTGTGGCTCACTTCATCTCCCGGCTGGGCAAGACCGGCGGCTGCGCTGCGGGCACCGCGGCGGCTCGCGACAAAGAATGCGACGCTCCCGTTCCGTTCGCGCTTTTCTACCATGCGCCCCGGCGCCGCGACAAACGCGCGCGTTCCGCTCGACTCCGACACTCCGCCATTCCCGATTGCCCGGCTCCTCCCGCCCGCGTCTTGACGCGTGCCGCGCCCGCGCGCTAATTGGGCAGGCGACCAATAATGGCACAAGCCGCCACGCGCTTCCCCCAGCGGGGCTCCCGCCGCGGCAGGCGCCCCGCATCCGAGGCCCAGCGCACCCGCGAGCGCGTGCTGCAGCGGGCCGAGCAGTTATTTGCGCGGCACGGGTACCGGGGAACTTCGATGCGGGCCATCGCAGCCAGAAGCCGCGTGCACATGTTCACCATCCAACACCACTTCGGGTCGAAACTCGGCTTGTACGAAGCGATTGTGCGCCGCTGGGACCAGGAGGTCGAACAGCTGGTGTCTGACACCCTCCGCCGAGCGCAGCCGGACGAGCTCGCAGAGCGCGTCGTCGATGCGCTCTTCGACTTCTTCCTGGGGAACCGCACGCGGGTGGCGCTGAGCGCCCGCTGTTTTTTGGGCGAGGGATTGCCCAAGCGGGCAACGCTGGGCACCCGGCGGTGGATGCGCTTTCTGGCCGCGGCCATCGAGCGCCACCGCCTGCAGCCGGAAACCGACCCGCGCCTGCTCTTGATGACGGCCGAGGGGATGCTCCACCACCACGTTCTGGCCGCAGCGGACTACTGCCAACTTTTCGGCCGCGATGTAACCGAGCCTCAGCTCCGAGCGCAGACAAAACGGCACCTGGCGCGCGTGATCCGGGCGCTGGTCGGCGTTCCGCCGGGCGGCAGGGAAAAAAGAGGAGAGGAGAAATGACCAAGCTCGTGTCCTACAGGGATCGGCACGCCGTGGTCACGGGAGCCTCCAGCGGGATCGGCCGTTTGCTCGCTCTCCGGTTCGCCCGAGAAGGCGCGCCGGCCATCGCACTGGTCGCGCGGCGCGCCGACCGCTTGGAGCAGCTCGCACAGGAGATCCGCCAGCTCGGCTCCGACGCTCTCGTCCTGCCCTGCGACGTCGCCGACCGCGCCCAGGTGTGGGAAGCCGCGCAAAAAGCGCTCGACGCGTGGGGCAAAGTCGACATTCTGGTGAACAACGCTGGCTACGGGCGCCATCGCCCCTTCCTGCAGTGGGATCTGGACGACATGGAGCGCATGATGCGCGTGAATTACTTCGGCGCCGTGTACTGGACCAAGGCCCTCCTGCCCCGCATGGTGGAGCGGGGGAGCGGCTGGATCGTGTTCATGGCCTCGGTAGCCGGCAAGCTCGGCGTCCCCGACGAAAGCGCATACGCCGCGACCAAGTTCGCGATGGTAGGTTTGGCCGAAGCCCTTTCGCTCGAGGTCGAGGATGCCGGCGTGCACGTGCTGACGGTGTGTCCGGGGACGATCCGGACGGACTTTTTCGACGCCGAAGCCCTCGAGCGCATGCCGCCGGTGGCCAAGCGCACGATGGTCGATCCCGAGCCGCTGGTCGACGCCATCGTCCGCGCTCTGGCCGCGGGAAAGCACGAGATCACGTTCCCCCGATTCATCCAGGCGGGCTACATCGTCCGGGCGCTGGCACCCGGCCTGATGCGCCGGAGCACGAAGCGCCAAACGCTCGGCGCGCTGCCGGCGCGAGGGAAGCTATGACCGGGGCGCCACTACTCGGCCCGAGCTCTGCAACCCCAGTTCGACCTCGTGCCCTGCGCGGCCTGGCAGTGCTCGGGCTCGCCCTGGCAACGTTCGGGCGATTTTACCGCCGCTTCGACTGGCGCACCGGCGAAAGCGAGCGCTACGCGGCTCGCACCCGAGACGGATGGAATCTAGGGCTCCACCGGTACCGGCCCGCGGGCGCGCCCAAACCGGTGCCGGTCCTGTGCAGCCACGGCATGGCAGGAACCCGGCTCATCTTCGACCTGCACCCGTCGTACTCCCTGGCGCGGTTTCTCGCGGGTTGCGGTTTCGATACCTGGCTCGTCGACCTCCGGGGCAGGTGCGAGAGCTGGCCGGACAGCGGTCCCAACCCCTCCTTCCAGTGGTCTTTCGACGACTTCGCCGAACGCGATCTCCCCGCTGCAGTGGAAAAGGTCTGCGAGGTCACGCGTTCCCGCGAGGTCTTTTGGCTCGGCATGGAAATCAGCGGCCAGGCTTTGTACGCGGCGGCGATCCTGGGTCTCGCGACCGGCATTCGCGGGGGCATCACCTGCGGGTCGCCGGTCGTGACACCGCGGACCGCGCAGGTCCCCGGCGTCACCTCTCCGCCGCGAGCGCGGCGCAGGGGCCGCGTGCCGTACCGCGGCGGGGCGCGCCTGGCTGGGCCCGTCCTCGCGTATGGGGGCTTTCGGGTCTTGGAAAACAGCTTCCGCCCCTGCAATGTCGATCCGCTCGTCGTAGCTCGCTATTTCCGCAACGGCATTCCCGACGAGGCGACCGATCTGGCGGACCAGGTCGCGGACTGGGTTCGCGAGCGGACCATGCGCAACCGCTCCGGTTCGGTCGTCTACGCAGAGCGCCTCGATCAGGTGCGCCTCCCCTTGCTCCTGCTGGCCGCCGCGCGCGACCTGCAGCGGCCCCCCGAGGCAGTGCGCGCGACTTTCGACGCACTGGGAAGCGCGGACAAGACGCTCGTAATCGCCGGCCGGGCGCACGGCTTCCGCGTGGACTACGGCCACGATGACTTGCTCGCGGGCCTGTCCTCCCCGGAGGAGATCTTTCCTCGCATTGCCAGTTGGCTGGAACAGCACTGCTAGGGAAAGCTTCGCGGAGCGCAAAGCAATGCAGACAGACGTAGTCGTGATCGGAGCGGGAATGGCTGGCGTCACCGCCGCTCGCGAGCTCGCGCGCGCAGGGCTCTCTGTGCTGATCGTCGAGGGGCGCGACCGGATCGGCGGCCGCATCTTCACCGTCCGCGACTTTTGCGCGAAGCCGGTCGAAGGCGGAGCCGAGTTCATCCACGGCGTCGACGCAGAGACGTGGCCAGACGTGCGCGCTGCCGGGCTCAAAGTCCGGCCGTGCCCGCAGGCGCGCGACGCGCTCTTCAACATCGGACACGGAACGCACTGGCTGCCCGTGGTACTGCTGCACCCCGGAGTCTGGAGAAGCTTTTTTCTGCTGCGCGCGATCCGGAAGCTGAAGCCGCCGGATCTCTCAGCGCGCGAGTTCATCGAGAAAAACGGGTACCGGGGAAGGGCGCGCGCCATGGCCGAGTTGATGCTGACCGCGCACCTTCCCGGCAGCCTCGAGCAGGTGGGAATGCTCGGCCTCCTCGAGGATCGGGTACTCGAGCTCGAGATGGGGGTCAACCACCGAGTGACGAACGGGTATGACGAGCTGCCGCGCTTCATTGCCCGCGGGCTCGATGTCCGCCTGGGCTTCCGCGTAACGGAGATCGAGTGGAGCGCAAAGGAGGTGCGCGTGCGGGCGGCAGACGGCCGCGAGGTTCGCGCGCGCGCAGCGGTGAACACGCTTCCGGTAGGCGTGCTGAAATCCGGCTCGGTGCGGTTTCTCCCCGACCTTCCGGAACGCAAGAAGGCTGCCCTCGCCTGCCTGGAGATGGGGCCCGTTGCGAAAGTCCTGCTCCGGTTCGAAGAGCCCTTCTGGCCGCGGCGCATGGCGAGCCTGGTTTGCGCCACAGGCCCGGTCACCTTGTACTGGGCGGTGTTTTACGGCGCGCCGGATCCGCTGCCCGTACTCACGGCGTACTGCACGGGACCCAGGGCAGCCGCGCTCAGCAAACTGAGCGAAGAAGACGCCGTACAGGGGATCCTGCGCGATCTGCGGCGGCACTTTCCCAAGGCAAGCCCCCGGCTCACAGCGTACCAGCGCGTGAATTGGACGTCCGATCCGCTCGCCTGCGGCGGGTACACCTTCGTCCGCCCCGGAGGCAGCGGCGCGCGCGCGCGGCTTGCGGCGCCGGATACCGGCGCACTGTTCTGGGCTGGCTCGGCCACCGCGACGACCACGATCGCGGCCTCGGTTCAGGGAGCCTTCGTCAGCGGCCAGCGAGCCGCGAGCGAGGTGCAGCGGTACCTGGAAAATCGCCCTTGATGCCGCTACCAGAAAAGCGCCGGAGCGAAGATTCGGCGCGATGCCGCGGACCAAAGATGTCGTGGTGCCGGAGGCGATTCGCGATCGCCTCGACCGAGTGCTGCCGCGACTGCTCGCCGGAATCAGTCGCGGCCAGGCTCGTAGGCTGATCGCCGCGGGCGCCGTCTTCCTGGACGGAAAGCGCTGCCGCATTGCATCCCGCATCGTCCGCCCCGGGGCGCACATCCGCGTCGCCACGATGCCGCTCGATCGAGCGGCGCCCAACCCGGCAGTCCTCTTCGAGAACGACGCGCTGCTCGCCGTGGACAAGCCACCGGGCATGCCCAGCGCCCCGACGCAGCTCGCCGCTGCAGGGACCGCGCTGGACGAGGTGCAGCGGCAGCTCCGGCGGCAGCGCGGGCAGCTCGTCCGCCTGCGGGCCGTGCACCGCCTCGATCGCAGCACCTCGGGCGTCCTCGTGTTTGCCAAGTCCGCTGCAGCCGCCGCATTTTTCAGCCGCGCGTTTCGCGAGCAGCAAGTCGAAAAAATCTATCTCGCCTGGGTGCACGGCGTTCCCGCGGACGAGGAGGGCGAAATCGACTTGCCGCTGCGGGTACGGGGAAACCGCGCCGTCGTTGCCCGAAACGGGAAGCCGGCGTTCACACAATGGCGGCGTTTGCGCGCGGCCCGCAACCTGGCGTTGCTGGAGGTGCGGCCCCGCACTGGCCGGATGCACCAGGTGAGAATCCACCTGGCCGCTGCTGGACACCCGGTCGTCGGCGACAAGGAGTACGGCTCGCCGCCGGCACCGCGACTCATGCTGCATGCCTGGAAATTGGTCCTCCCCGACCCACAGACTGGTACGCAAATCGCCATCGAAGCGCCGCTCCCCGACGAAATGTTCGAGGCCCCCGAATCCTCTGGGCCGGCACTGCTCCGCGGCCCGTCCTGAAAGAAACACCCGGTCACTCCCGCGCCCAGCGAATGCGCGGCACGCGCCAGCGCTCCGACCAGCGCGGGCCCGCGCCGCGCATGCGGCGCAGGTCATCCAGGAAGGCCCCCACCTCGTCGCGCAGCGCCTGTATGTCGATGCCCCACCAGCGTGGCGAACAGTCTTCGAGCTTCACCAGGCACCCCTGCAGCAGGTGTTGCGAACCGCGCCCGCCGCCGCGGTGAAATCGGAGGTGCAGGGCGACCGAGAGCTGCACCAGAGCTTCCAAAAATGGCCGATCTTCAGGGGCGGCATCCTGCCAGATCTGCTCGAAGCTTTCCTGGCTGGAGAAATAGTCCCGCCGGTTGAACGACGCGACCGCAGCCTCGAAGCGCTGATCCATACCCGCTTATCGAATCCGCCGCGTCCGGCTCGGGAACCCTGCCGTCAGGACCGATCGTTGCCACCCGCGCGCCTCTGCTCTGCGATCCGCTCGGCCGCCAGTCGCTCCAACCCGACGGGCGAGTGATCCGCATAGCGCATGGCCTCGGCAATCGCGCGGTGGCCAGCGACCTCCGCGATCTGCCGGTGCATCAGCTGGCAGATTCGCCGGTACGACGGGTGACCCTGGGGGCTCGTCCGCAACTCGATCAGGTGCATGGCTTCTCGTGCGTTCAGCTGCAAATAGAACCGCACGCGGTACGCCATCGGAACGGCGTAGCTGCCCACCTGAGGCGAGCAAGCGCGGCAGAGGGCCTCGGACACCGCCGCACACTCTTCCATCACCCGCCGCCAGTCGTTCCCCGCACCTACTTCCTCGATTGCGGGGTCGACCGCGTAGCCGTGCCGCGTGCTCAACGCCTGCCACTCGATGGTGAGCATGCGATGCCGCTGGAGGTCCCGGAAGGCGCCGTAGTCGGCGAGAATATCGAACCGGTAGGAAGTCCGCTCGAATGCCCGGCCCGGTTTGTGCCTGCGGTTCCCGCGATCTCCTACGTACGCTTTGAGGACAGCGAGCTGCTCCGCCTCGCTCATTCCCCGCGCGATGGCGAGCAATTGGGCGTCAGACAGATACGACGACGCGTATAGCGCCGCGGCCACGACTTTCACCTGGCCCTCGGGATCGAAATCGGTCAGCACGACGTCCGCGCTCGGCTCGGGCGCGATTCCTGCCAGCACGCGCGCCGCCACCTCGCGAGTCGCTGCGGCCGTGTCCGCCAGATACCGACTCCACTCCTGGCCCCGGTCGGGGCGATCCACGCGCGCGACAAACGCGGGGATCACCGCCCGCAGTTCCTCGAGCATCATCTCGGCGCACTGCTGAACCTCCGCCAGCGGGTGCGCGCGCATGCGGATCAAGAGCGCCTCGTACGCCTGCCCCGAGCCGAACAGCCCTACGTTCGATTGCGTCGCCGCGGGCAGGAGGCCTCGCAACACGTCCAGCGCCTTGGCCCGAATCGCTCGGCGGTAAGCACCCTCTGGGTCCCCCGGCTGCTTGGGGAACTTCTTCCGGAAATGCCGCTCCAACGGCTCGATCCACCGCGCGTAAGTCTCGAACGCCAAATCCAGAGCTGCGGTGTACCGGTCTCGCAATTCAGACTCCTCGACCTCGCGGGGCACGAGGTACCGCCACCGGCCGCCACTGCGGTCCGTGTACGCGACGTACCGCGTCGACTGCTCCAGGTAGGCACACAGCCGCCCCCACTCCAGAACCTTTGTCAAAATGTTCGACGCCCCCTCGCACGCGATGTGCGCCCCGCCCAACTGGGCGACCGAATCGTCGCCGTACTCTCCGAGCACCCGCTCGTAGATCTCTTCCGCGCGCCGCGTCGCCACGGCAACAACTTGCGGCGTGGGCTCGACCTGATCCAGGAACTCGTCCAAAAAAAGCCGCCGCAGCGGCTTGGACGAGCGCGAGTACCTCGCGAACAGCGCCCCCTTTACCACTTCGGGCAGGTTGCGCAGGGCAAACACCGGCCGATCCACATTGGAAAAATACGGCTCCAGCCGCCGCCGCTCTTCCTCGGTGAAAGTCTCCGGACCGAAGCGCATCCGTTCCCCTCAGGCGGAACCCCCTAGCGGAGCAAATCGACCCAGCGTGCGCCGCAACGCCGACTCGAGATCCGGGAGGAGAAATCGGTACCCGGTTTCGCGCAAGCGTGCAGGTTCCACCCGAGCACTCGCCAGCAGCATCTCGTCGGCCATCTCGCCGAACAGCACCCGGGCAACCACGGACGGTACGGGGAACCGCGCCGGTCGTCCCAGGACGCGTCCCAAGGTGCGCGCGAACTCGGCATTCGTCACCGCACCCGCCACCGCGTTCACGGGGCCCCGAAGCGAGTCGTTCGCCAGGACATGCACGATCACGCCGAGAATGTCCTCGAGCGCGATCCAGCTCAGATACTGGCGGCCGCTCCCGATTCGCCCCCCTAGGCCGAGGCGAAATGCCGGTAGCATTTTGAAAAGCGCACCACCGGCGGCGCTGAGGACAACCCCGGCGCGCACATGAACGACGCGCACCCCCCGCGCGACGAGGGGCTGTGCAGCGGCTTCCCATTCGCGACAGACGCGCGCGAGAAAACCCGCTCCGGGTGGATCGGTCTCCCGCAAAACCTCATCCCCGCGATTGCCGTAATAACCCACTGCCGAGGCCGACACAAAGACCCCGGGGAGCCGCTCCTGCCGAGCCAACGCCTGGGAGAGCAGGCGGGTCGCCTCCGCCCGGCTGCGGAGGATCCGGTCCTTCACCTCCGCAGACCACCGCGCTGCAGCGAGGTTCTCCCCCGCTAGGTGAACCACGGCATCGACCCCTGCCCACGCGTCGCCGCCGATGTTCCCCGTCTCGGGATCCCACCAGAGTTCGCCCGCGGGGCCGGGGGCCGGGGCGCGCACGACGCGGCGGACCTCGTGGCCGCCAGTGCTCAGGAACGCGCACAGTGCAGAGCCCACTAGGCCGCTGGCGCCCGTGACCGCAATGCGCTGGGGGCGCGCAAAACAGGACGCATACGTTCGGTGCACGGCCAGGTCCAGGGCCACAGTGCTGTGGCGGTACGCAAAAAGGCGCTCCAGGGATCGGCGGACGAACCGATCCAGCAGCGGCCCCGCGATCGTGTCGAAAGGCAGCCGATACTCCACCCGATCCTCCACGACGCAAGCCCCAGGCTCGTCTGCTTCGACGCGGTGGAGATGATCCCAATGCGCGAAGGGACCCGCAAGCTGCACGTCGCGAAATTGGCAGCCTTCGACGAAGTCCCGATGCTCCACAACCCAGCGAAGGCGAAAGAAACCGAGCCGCAGTTCCAGCGTCGCTCGCGCTCCGGCCTCTATGCCGCCCGTGCGACCGAGCTCTCGAACCGACATCCAGGGCGGGGCGAGGCGCGCGAATGCACCCTGCCGCGCGTGCCACCGGAACACCTCGTCCGCAGGCGCAGCGATGCGGCTCCGGTACGCGAACAGCCGGTTCGACGCCATAAGCTCGATGTCCTCTACCACGCATCGCGCCCGCGCCCCAAGGCCGGGCGCCGCGCCGGCGATCCGGGAGCCAGTCACTCTGGTGGCCGCCGCGCCCAGTAGCTCGCCACCGCCGGACCGGAAAGATTGTGCCACACGCTGAACAGCGCCGAGGGCAGCGCGACGAGCGGCTGGTCGGCGAAGTGCGCCACCGCAAGCACCACACCCAAGCCCGAGTTCTGCATCCCGACTTCGATCGCGATCGTGCGGCACCGCTTGGCGTCGAGCCCCGCGAGCTTTGCGGCAGCGTATCCCAATGCCAGGCCGAAGCCGTTGTGGAGCGCAACCGCAAGCAGGCCCAGCCCTCCTGCCTCGGCGATCCGGTCGCGCGCGAGGGCGACGACGCACCCGACGATCTCGCCAATGAACAGCACCGAAATGAGCGGCAGGACGTCCGCCACGGCTACGAGCTGCTGCCCGAAGCGCCGGCGGGCTATCAAACCCCCGATCACCGGCACGATCACCACAGCGAGGATCGACCGCAACAGCGCTTCCGCGTCCACAGGCAGATACCGCCCCGCTAGCGCCTGCATCAAGTACGGCGTGGCGATCACCGAGCACAACGTGGACACCGATGTCAGCGTGACCGAGAGCGCGACATCGCCGCGCGCCAAAAAGGTCATGACGTTCGACGCCGTGCCCCCCGGGCAGCAGCCCACCAGGATCAAGCCTGCGGCGAGCGGTGCCGGCAGCGAAAGCCAGGCGGCAATCAACGTCGCGGCTAGGGGCATGATAGAGAACTGCGCCAAAACTCCCACGGCGACGGCGTACGGCGCCGCCGCGACGAGCCGAAAGTCAGCGGGCGTGAGCGTGAGCCCCATCCCGAACATGATCAACCCGAGGCCGATGTCGATGTACGGCCGAAACCACCGAAAACCAGCGGGCCAGAGGAATGCCAGAACAGCCACTCCGACGACCCACAACAGGAACAGCTCGGTGGCGATCCGCGCTAGCTGCCGCATCCGTCCCATCTCGCGCCCTCGCACCCGGTTGGCGGCCCCCGATCTGGCCGCCGGGCTCGGGTTCTTGTATCGACGCGGCACCGTGATATGTGCACGCGGGACGCAACGCAAATCGAGGAGGGCCTCATGAAGATCTACGACAGCAAAACGGCGCCCAACCCACGCCGGGTTCGCATCTTTCTGGCCGAGAAGGGCATCCAAGTCCCGTACGAAGAGCTCGACATCGTCAGCGGTGCGAACCGCTCCCCCGAATTTCGGAAGAAGAATCCCTTAGGCACCCTGCCGGTCTTGGAACTGGACGACGGCACTTGTATCAGCGAGAGCATCGCCATTTGCCGCTACTTCGAGGAACTGCAGCCCGAGCCGCCCCTCTTCGGCACCGACGCCCGCAGCAAGGCGATCGTCGAGATGTGGCAGCGCCGCATGGAGTTCGAGATTTTTATCCCAATCGCGCAGGTCTTTCGGAACACGCACCCCTTTTTCCAGGGGCGCATTCCCCAGGTGCCCGAGTTCGGCGAGACGTGCCGCAAGGCAGCGCTGAAGAACCTGGAGTGGCTGGACTCCGTTCTCGGAGACCGCGAGTTCATCGCCGGCGATCGCTTTACCGTCGCCGACATCACGGCCTTGTGCGGCATCGACTTCGGGCGCGTAAGCGATATCCGCATCCAGCCGGAACAAAAAAACCTCAGTCGCTGGTATGCCGCAGTCTCGCAGCGGCCCAGCGCCAGAGCCTGAACGAGGCAGTGCCATGCTGACGGTGTTGGCGGAAATTCGCGTCGTCCCGGGAAAAGCCGACGAGGCAAAAGGGGCGTTCCGCACCTTGGCCGAAGCGGTGCGCACGAGCGAACCGGGCACAATCGCGTACCACGTCTACCAGCGCCAGGATGACCCGCACTGCTTTGTCGTGTGGGAGCAGTACCGCGACCAGGCCGCTTTTCAAGAACATGCGGCCAACTTGCCGGTCCACGGCAACCAGCTCGTGCCGCTGATCGACGGCACGCCGAGGGTGGTCTTCCTGAATCCCGTCGCCGCGTGAGAGCGCTCACGAAATTCGGCGTGATGTTCGCCAATGGGGGGGTCTCTCGCGTACCCGAGTTGCTCGCGATCCTGGCCAGGACCGCGGACGACATTGGTATGGAGTCGATCTGGAGCGTCGAGCACGTAGTCGTGCCTGTGGGCTACAAGACACCGTACCCGTACAGCGAGAGCGGGAAAATGCCGGGTGGAGAAAACGTCCCGATCTCCGATCCCATCGTCTGCCTGGCATTTGCGGCTGCGCTGACGAAGAACCTGCGCCTTGGAACCGGCGTCGTCATCCTGCCGCAGCGGCACCCCGCCTACGTCGCAAAGGAGATCGCCACGGTCGATGTCCTGTCCCACGGGCGCGCCATTCTCGGGGTGGGCATCGGCTGGCTCCGGGAAGAGTTCGAAGCCCTGGGCGTCCCGTTCGAAGATCGCGCAAAGCGCACCGAAGAGTCGATCCGCGCGATCCGCTCGCTCTGGAAGCCCACGCCCGAGCCGTTCGAAGGCCAGTACTATCGCGCTGGGGGCCCGTCGAGTCGAATCCGAAGCCCGTACAGCCCGGCGGTGTGCCGATCGTCGTGGGCGGGCACTCCCGCGCGGCGGCCTGGCGAGCCGCCCGGTGCGGGAACGGGTTTTTCCCGGTCGGCAGGCATGAAGCGGGCCTGCAGAAACTGCTCGCGGTGCTCCGCGAGGAGTGCGAGCGCATCGGCCGCGACCCCGCAGAGGTCGAAATCTCGGCGGGCGCGCCGAACCCCTGACGGAGGAGGCCATCCAGCGCTACGGGGCGCTCGGCATTTCCCGGATTCTGATCCCGCCGCCCGGCTACGACGCCGACGGCTTGCGCCGCGGCTTGGAAGACTTCGCCGAGCGGTTCCTCCTGCGCCGGTGACCCATAGACTCCCAGAGTCCCCGCGCCCGGGGTTCCCCTACGCGCCGCGCGGGCCCGGAGCTGAATGCTGGCGCAGTGGCCAGAACGCCCTGCTCCCCTCGATGCGGACGAGCCCCGGCTGGCCCATGGCGCCTTCCACGGTGGCCTGGACGGGAAGAAACTTACGCAGGACTTCTAGGTTCGTGAGCAGATGCGAGGTTACGCGGGCGGTGCGGAGTTCCGAGGTTCCGGGAGCAAAAGCAGCTGGCAGCAACAATTGGTCGGCCAAGTGCTCATCCACCGCGGCCCCGCTGCGCAAGAAAGCTTCGAACGCGTCCACTGCCTCGTCTGCCACGCGCTCGGGAGGCTTGCCGCGCGCGCCCAGCGAGGCGTAGGAGCACCGACCCCCGCCCGCGAACTCGCCCAGCACCATCAGCATCGTACCCGGAGACCGCGCCGGCAACTCGACCACCTCGAAATCCACGGGCGCGCCGTGCTCTCGCAGCCGCGCCACGGCGCGATCTCGCTGCCGCCGCGCGATGCTCGCGTCGAGCCGAGCGACCGCAGAGATACCTGCAATGCGGACGAGGTCCCCCCGCTCCACCACCCGCAGGGGCGCCCGCGGTGCG
>JBBIUR010000068.1:0-15700 GCA_037440145.1 Myxococcales bacterium
GCCCTTCCGCTCCAGCGCCGGCCCTGCCACCATGCGGATGCCGACGCCGAGCTCGGCGCGCGTCTGCACGCTCGCGAGGTCCGAGCCGGCGTTCGGCTCGCTGTAGCCCTGGCACCAGAGCTCGTCGCCGCGCTGGATCGGCGGCAGGAAGCGCTTCTTCTGCGCGTCGCTGCCGAAGGCGATCACGGTCGGGCCGAGGAGCGTCTCGCCGATGTGGCCGACGCGACCCGGTCCGCCGGCGCGCGCGTACTCCTCGTAGAAGATCACCTGCTGCGTGAAGCTTGCTCCGCGGCCGCCGTATTCTCTGGGCCAGCCGATACAGGTCCAGCCCGCAGCCGCCATTTTCTTCTCCCACGCGCGCCGCTCTTCGATCAGCGCGTGCTCGTCCCCGGGTCCGCCGCGCCCGCGAAGCTTCGCGAACTCCCCCGTCAAGTTCTCCGCGAGCCACGCGGCGATTTCGCGCCGGAACGCCTCGTCAGCTTCGCTAAAGCGCAGATCCATCGGGTTTCCCTCCACACCTGGGAACGTTTTGCCTTCGCCGCCAGGCCGCGCTGCGAGCCCGCACCGGGCCGGCAGTGGCTTTGGCGTCCTCGCGGGTCCCGTCGTGGCTCTTCCCGAGCAGTATCATCCCGTGTTGGCTCCCCTGCACGCGCTGAGCGGGGCGTGTTCCCCTTGCACCACGCCCGCGTCGGCGAGGCGCCGGATCTCGGCCGCGCGCATTCCGAGCAAAGTGCCCAGCACGTATTCGTTATCGGCGCCGATCGCGCTGCCGGCCAATCCCGTGCGGCCCGGCGTTTCCGTGAGCCCGAGCGGGATTCCGTTGGCCACGACTTCGCCCTTGCGCGCGTGCGAAATGCGCTCGAAGAAACCCCGCGCCGCGAGCTGCGGATCGCGCAGAAATTGGTCTTCCACCGTCTGCACCACGCCGGCGGCGACGCCGGCGCGCTGCAGCTCGTGCATGAGCTCGTAGGCGTCGCGCGTCCGTGTCCACTGGCTCACCTCCTCGTCCAGCGCCGCAGCATTTGCGACCCGCTCCTCCCGCGTCGCAAAGCGCGGATCAGACCGCCACCGGGGCTTACCGGCTGCGCGGCAAAGACTTTCCCATCCATCGTCGCTTGCGACGGCGATCGCGATCCACCGATCGCCGCCGGCGCAGGGGTAGCAACCGTGGGGCGCCGCATGCCGGGACCGGTTACCGAGCCGCGGCGGCTCCACGCCGTTTGCCAGGAACTCCAGCAGCACGTGGCCCATGCTTGCAACTGTGACTTCGAACTGCGAGAGGTCGATGTGTTGCCCCTGCCCGGTTCTCGACCGGTATTCCAGGGCGCAGAGGACGGCGAAAAGCCCGTGCAGCGCGCTGGCGACGTCCGGATAGGCGTACTGCGTGATCGTGCACGGCCGGTGAGGAAAGCCAGAGACCGTGGCCAGCCCGGACAGGGCTTCGAGGTTGGGGCCCCAGGTGCGGTAGTGCCGGCACGGACCGGTGGCGCCGTAACCCGAGGAGCTCAGCACGATAAGGTCGGGCCGCGCCCGCCGAAGCTCTGCGAGCCCGAGCCCGAGGCGTTCGAGCACGCCCGCGCTGTAGTTCTCGACGACGATGTCGCACCGGGCTGCCAGGCGCCGGGCAATCGATGCCCCTTCGGGGTGGCGCAGGTCGAGACCCACGAAGCGCTTGCCGGCATTCCAGTCGGTGAGCCAGGGGGAGAGCTGGGTCTCGACGCCCCGCTCGGGTGCGTCCGGCGGGATATACTGACGCGTGACGTCAGGGTGGTCCCGCGACTCCACCTTGATCACCTCGGCCCCGCAGTACGCCATGAGCCGGCCGATCCACGGACCCGCCATGCCGGCAGTGAATTCCAGGACGCGGATTCCCTCGAGGGCTCTGGGTGTGCCAGCGGTGGCCATCCGGATCGAATCACCCCCTCTTCCTCGAGCGACCGGATTTCGGCCTCGGTCAATTTCAGTTCGCTCCCGTACACCCCGCGGTTGTGCTGGCCGGGCCGGGGTGCGGGCCAGCGGATGCGCCAGGGCGTTTCGTCCAGGCGGTAGGGCGCCCCGGGGTATGCGAGCGTTTGCCCGGCGTCGTGCTCCACCGGGACGAAGAAGTCGCGCGCGGCGAGCTGGTCGTCGCCCGCCACGGCCGCTGCGGTCCGTACCGGCGTAATCGCCAGGTGGCGCTTTTGGCCTTCGCGATAAAGCTCCTCGACGGTAAAGCGCGAGGTGAATTCGGTTAGAACCGCGTCGAGGAAGTCGCCGTGAGGCTGGCGGTTCGCAGAGGGGCCATCGAAGAGCGGGTCGAGGAGGACGTTGTTGCCCGTAACTTCCGCCACCCACCGGGCCAGAGCCCTCCAGTGGTGCACGCGATTGACCATCAGGTAGGCGAGGCCGTCGCGGCACGGATAAGCGCCCGAGGGCACGGAAGCGAACAGCCTAGTGCCGCCGCGGCGCGGGACGATGTGGTCGTCGAGCCACTTGGCCGCGCCACAGACGTGCGTTGCAGCTGCTGCGCACTCTTCGAGGGAAATGTCCACCCGTTGCCCCTTGCCGGTCCGGCTGGCGTGATAGAGCGCGATCAGGCTGCTCGCCGCGGCAAACGCGCACGCAGTGATAAAGGCCTGCCATCCGGCCAGCGCCACCGGCGGGTCTTTGGCTGCACCCGTCAGGTGCAAGGCGCCGCCCAGCGCGGAGGCCACGAGGTCCGAGCATTTGAAACCCCGATGCGGGCCGGTTTGCCCGAAACCGGTGATCGAAGTGAAGACGAGCTCGGGGTTGAGCTCCCGGAGGCTCGCGTAGCCGAGCCCCAGCGCGTCGAGGTAGCCCGGGGGAAAAGTTTCCACGATCAGGTGGGCTCTGCGCGCGAGCTGGCGGAAGAGGTGGCGGCCTCTGGGTTTCCGGAGGTCCAGCGTGATGCTCCGCTTGCTCGTGTTGGTGTAGAGGAAAAAGAGGCTGCGGTTCGGTCCCGGCTCGCCACCCCAGAAGGGCGGAATGAAGCGCGCCGGGTCCCCGCCGGGGCGCTCGATTTTGATTACGTCGGCACCCATATCGGCCAGGAGTTTTCCGCAATACACTCCCGACTCATCGGCGAGCTCCAGCACGCGCCGGCCGGCCAGCGCCTGTGGCCGATCGGTGCCGCCCCGGTGCTCAATCTCTTCCGCGCCGCTGCTCACGGCTGAGTCCCGGTTGCATCGCATGCCGCGATGTAGCCGAAGGTCATCGCCGGCCCGATGGTCGCCCCAGCTCCCGGGTAGCTTCGGCCCATCACCGGCGCGGAGCAGTTGCCGATCGCGTACAGGCCGGGAATCACGTCGCCCGATTCGCGCAGCACCCGCGCCCGGGCGTCGGTTTTCAAACCGCCCTTGGTCCCGAGTTCTCCCGGGTATGCCTCGAGGCCGTAGAAGGGTGGGGTTTCGATCGGCGCCAGGCAGGGGTTGGGCTGCACCTTCTCGTCGCCGTAATAGCGGTCGAAAATCGTCTCGCCGCGATGGAAGTCGGCATCTTTGCCGCTGCGCGCGAACTCGTTGAACCGCTTCACGGTCGCTTGTAGCCCCGCAACGTCGATCCCCAGGCGCTGCGCGAGCTCTTCGAGCGTCGCCGCCTTGGTGAGGTAGTTGCGCAGCGCTCGCGGCAGGGCCCAGTCGGGCTGTTGCGAAGCCTGCAGGATCGGCCCGCACGGATACTTGCGGCGGTATGCGGCGTCGAAAATCATGAACGCGGGGACACTAGGGGTGCCGGCCCTCTGGTTCGCGTACATCGCCTTCACCACGTCGATGTACGGGGCGGCTTCGTTGACGAAGCGCTGCCCGCGCTTGTTGACGAGAATGCTGCCCGGAAGGGATTTTTCGATGACCAGCATGCGAGCGTGGGGCTCCCCCGGGACGATGGAGGTCGGGCCCCACCACGCTTCGTCCATCAGCTCCAGCCCCGCGCCGAGTTCCAGTGCCATCCGGATGGCATCGCCCGTATTGCCCCGGTTCGCGCACGACCATTCTACTTTCGTGGGTTGCGGCAGGTAGCGCTCGCGCATAGCTTGATTGCCTTCGAAGCCACCGGCGGCTAGCAGCACGCCCTTCGTGGCGCGGATGCGCAGGCGCTGCCCGTGCCGCTCGGCTACGACTCCGGCCACCCGGCCTTCTTCGACGACGAGTTCCCGCGCGGCGGTCTCGAGCCAGAGGGGAATGCCGCGGTCCATTAACGAGCGCCGCAGCATGGCGACGAGGGCGTTTCCCATTGCCAGGTTTCGATCGCGCTTGGAACGCAGCCGCCAGGGGAGGTCGAGCCAGTACCGACCGAGCAGTTTCGCCGTCAGCCGGATCCAGCCTGGCGCCCGGCAGAGCAAGGTGCGGGCTTCGAAGACCGTCATGAACACCCGACCCATGATGAGCATTTGCGGGTTCTGGTCGCGCAACCGCAGGAACTCTTCCCCGAGCAGGCGCGCGTCGAAGTTCGTGGGCTCCAGGCTGCGGCCTCCGGGCTTCGCGCCCGGCACGTGCTGGTAGTAGTCGGCGTATTCGGGCAGCGCGACCAGCCGCACTTGGGAGTGTTCGGTGAGGTAGCGCGGCATCCGCGGCGCGCACTCCAGATACGCCCGCAGGCGCTCTTCAGATACAGCGTCCCCGACCGTCCCCCGCAGGTACGCCCACGCCTCCTCCGGCGAGTCCTGGATGCCAGCGGCAGCCATCAAATGGTTGTTCGGGATCCACAGCCCCCCGCCCGACATCGCCGAGGAGCCGCCGTAGCGATCGGTCTTCTCGATCAGCAGCGGCAAGGCACCGCGATCGTGTGCGGTGAGCGCTGCGGTCATTGCACCTGCCCCCGAGCCGACGACGAGTAAATCGACCGTGTGATCCCAGGATGGCGCTGAGCTTGCCGTCATTGCATCCCCCTCTCTTGATCCGCCTGGCAGCGGGCGCCGGGCCGCGCGCGGCGCCAGAGGCAGCTTCCGGCACGCGCCGTCACGTGGTCGGGCTTGCGGCCTCCCGAGTGGGCAACGCCACGGTCGCCGTGCAAGGCGTGACCGGGCCTTCTTGCGTGGCGATCGCGACTTCGACGTCCACCCGGTGCTCTCCGCCTTCTGCGTATTTGCGCAACACCTTGCCGGTGATCGCCATCTCGTCGCCCGCGCAGATGTTTCCCCGCATGGCGAACCTCATCCGGCGTACGAAGCTGCGCGGCCCGCCCCAGTCGGTGAGGAAGCGGCTGATCATGCCGATCTGGAACGGCGTGTTGACGAACACGTCCTTCGCCTTCGAGCGCTGCTGGGCGTAGTCGCGGTTCGAGTGCTGGGGCGAGAAGTCGCGGGTCGCCGAGGCCAGGTAAACGCAGCGCGTCACGGTGATCGGCATTTGCAGGCGCGGCAGTTCTTCGCCTTCGGCAACGTCTTCCCAGAAGCGGTCGCGGAATTCCGGCGGCTGGTACCCGGTGCGCTGCCCCTGGGTCGCCTCTTCGACCGCAGCGCTCCACCCGCCCCTGCTGGCTGCCGATTCCGGTGCGGCTCCGCTCTCGCGCCCGTAGCCGAACGCGGTCATGCGCTCGCGCACCACGATCTCCTCGCGCTGGTTGCGGTAGAGGCGGTCCATGGTCCAGAAATGGCCTTCGCCGAGCCTCGTTTTCTTCCAGGGCGAGATCGATACGAGGCGCTGGCTCACGCGCACGCGGTCGCCGACCTCGAGCGGCCGGTAGTGCTCGATCTCGATGGCGGTGATGATTCCGACCGGCAGGCCGAGTGCCTCCTTGACGTCGTAGTGGATGTGGCGGGCGGGCTCCCCGTCCGGCGGCGGCCACGGCCAGCGGAACGGCAGGCAGAAGGTCGTCATGATGGATCCCACCGGGGCGAGCACGCTCCGATAGCCCTGCGAGCAGGCGAAGTTCGGATCGAGGTAGAGGGGATTGCCGTCCTCCAGTGCTTCGCACCAATGGCGGATCAGGTACTCGTTGACATCGAGGGGCGCTTCTCGAGGCTCGGATTCCCGGGCGAGTTCGAGGAGGCGCTGCTTGGCTGCTTCGGGCAGGTACTCGGGGACATAATCGAGGGCGGTATCCACGGCGCGGCTCCTACGCGATGACGGCCTTGAAGCCGCCCGTCGGGGAATCGAGGACGTCGGCGGCGATCAAGTCTTCGAGGTATCGCGAGTCCCACCACGTCATCTGCAGTTGCTTGGCGCGGCGAAAGTACAACTGGATGTCGCAGTCCACGGTGAAGCCGATGCCGCCGTACACCTGCTGGGCCATGGCCGTCACGTCGCGGAAGGTCGGACACGCGAAGAGCTTGGCCATGGGCGCGAGGCGTTCCACCGAGCGGCCCGCAGCGCGGGCCCAGGCAGACTCGTACACGAGCGTGGTGCCGCCATCGACCGCGGTGGAAGCGTCAGCGAGGTAATGCGCGATCGCCTGGAATGCGCCGATCGGCTTCTCGAACTGCACGCGCTGCTTGGCGTACTCCACGGTCATCTCGAGCGCGCGCTGCGCGCCGCCCATCGCCTGGGCGGCGAGCAGGATGATGCCGTCGTACATAGCGGCGCGCCAGGTCTTCTACTCCGATCCGGCCGCACCGAGCCGGTTTTCGGCGGAAACCCGTGCGCCGCGGAAGACCGCTTTGTACTGCGTGTCGGAGGCGAGGCTGAACTCCTGCACGAGCTCGATGCCGCTCTGTTTCGGGTCGACGAGGAAGAGGTCGATCTCTTCCTCGCCGGGGCCGGTTCGGGCCAGGACCAGCAGGCGCGTAGCAGCCGCCGCGAACGGGACGTGGCGCTTGATGCCCTCGAGGCGGTACGAGCCGCCGTCGCGTTCCGCGGTGAGCTGCACGCCCCGCGGCCCGAAGCCGCCTTTGGGCTCGAGCCACGCGGGAGTGACGATGGCCTCGCCCCTTGCGATTGCCGGCAGCCACGCCTTTTTCTGCTGCTCGCTCCCCGCGAGCAGGAGCCCGTTGGCGCTCATCACGCAGCTCGGAAAGTGCGGCGAGGGAGCCAGAGCGCGGCCCAGCTCTTCGTAGAGAATCGCCGCTTCCAGAGCGGATTGTCCGGCGCCGCCGTACGCCTCGGGAATGGTCAATCCCAGCAGGCCGAGCTCGCCCATCCGCTTCCAGAACTCCTCCTGGTAGCCGATCGGATGGTCCTCCATGGCACGCACCGCGGCCATAGGGCACTGCTCGGCGCACAAGCGCCGCACGGTCTCGCGCAATAGCTGCTGCTCTTCGGTGAAGTCCAGGTTCATCTCGCCCACTCTCTCATGCCACGATTCCCTCGCGCTGCATCCGCTCGATCTGCGCGTCGCTGAAGCCGGCACCCCGCAGGAGCTCCGCGGTGTTCGTCGCCCCCGGATCCGGCAGGTCGTAGCGGCCCGCACGCTCGGCTCCCGCGAAGACGGGCCCAAGCTGGCGGAAGACCGCCCCGTCCGGGCGCCGCGCGATCGCAAACACGCCGCGTTCCGAGAAGTGCGGGTCTTCGACCAGTTCTTCGATCTCGTAGACCGGGGCGACGCACGTGTCCTGCGGGGCCAGTTCCGCGACCCAGTCGTCGCGGTCGCGGCGCGCAAAAGCGGCGGAGAGCGCAGCGCGAATTTCTTCCTGGCAGGTGTCGTCGGTCTGGTGCGGAATCCACTGCTCGAGGCCCAGGGCGCGGCAGAGGTTGGCGAAAAACGGCGGCTCGATTGCGGCCACCGCCAGCCACTTCCCGTCGCGGGCGCGGTAGACATCGTAACACGCGTAGCGCCCGGTCAGCATGTCGTGCCCCGGCCCCGGGCGCTCGCCGGTGGCGAGGTACTGGTCGACGTAAAGAGAAGTGAGAAACAACACTCCCTCGGCCACCGAAACGTCGAGGTACGCGCCCTCGCCCGTCTGCGCGCGGCGCAGCAGCGCCGCCAGGATCGCGATCGCCGCCTGCATCCCGCCAGCGGCGCTGTCCCCAACGGTCGCTCCCGGCAGCGCCGGGCCACCGTCTGCGCGCCGGCCGCTGCAGGCCAAGTAGCCGCCCGCGGCCAGGTAGTTCAAATCGTGCCCGGCCCACTGCGCGCGTGGCCCGGTTTGCCCGTATCCGCTCGTCGAGCAGTAGACGATGCGCGGGTTGACCTTCTGCACCTCCTCGTATCCGATGCCCAGGCGGCGGGCGACGCCGGGGCGGAAGCTCTCCAGGATCACATCGGCTTTCGCGGCGAGGCGCAGGAAGGCCGTGCGCCCCCCGGGGGTCTTCAAGTCCACGCGGGCGTTCTTCCACCCGCGCCGAGCGCTGTAGGCATAGGCCGGAGGCTCGATTTGCACCCCGGCTCGGCCCGGCGGCGGCCCGATCTGCACCACGGTGGCCCCGTACTGCGCGAGGATCTGCGCGCAGCGCGCGGCGGGGCCCACGCTCGCTAGGTCGAGAACCGTCTGGCCTTCGAGCAGGGGCGCCATTTGCCTCAGAAGTTCTTCGGCAATCCCAGCTTGCGGCGCGCCAGGATGTTCTTTTGCACCTCCGAGGTGCCGCCCCCGATCGTGTCGATCACGGTGTAGCGATAAGTGAGTTCTGGTCTCCCCCGCATCGGTGCGCCCTCCGTGCGAATGCGGAGCTGTGCCGCGGGTCCGGCGATGTCGAGCGCGGCATTGGCTAGCCGCTTGGAGAGTTCGGTGGCGTAGAGCTTGTAAGCCGAGGCCTCCGTCGTTGGCGGGGAACTGCTTTTCAGAGACCGGTCCACGAACCGCAGGCCGAGTACCCGTGCCACGTCGGTCTGCGTGACGAGCTGCGCGATCTGCTGCCGCACGATCGGGTCCTCCCGCAGCGGCCGCCCTTCGCGCTCTTCGGCGCGGACGTAATCCACCAGCTCTTCGAGGCGCTGCTGGATGGGCGAAAAGGCGAACATTGTGAAGCGCTCGAGGTCCAGCGCCTCGGAGATGTACTGGAAGCCCTTGTTCACCTCGCCGACCAGGTAGTCGTTGCTCACCCACACGTTGTCGAAAAAGACCAGGTTGGTCCGCTCGTCGCCGATGGTCCAGATGGGCTGCACGGTCAGGCCCGGGTCGTCCATTCTGACCAAGAAGAGGCTGATCCCGTGATGCTTCGGAGCGTTCGGGTCTGTGCGGGCGCCCACCCAGTACCAGTCGGCGAAGTGGGCCGAGGTCGTGAAGATCTTCTGGCCGTTCAGCCGCCAGCCGTCGCCGTCGCGCTCGGCGCGGAGGGCCATGGCCGCAGCGTCGGAGCCCGCCTGGAGTTCCGTGTAGCCGATGGCGAACTGGATCTCGTTGCGGAGAATCTTCGGAAGAAACTCGCGCTTGAGCTGCTCGCTGCCGTGGCGGATGATCGTCTTGCCCACAATGCCGACCCCTTTGCCGATCTGCGGAGCCCCGCGGCGCGCAAGGCATTCGTTGAGCAAGTATTCGTAGATGCCGCTCTTCTCGCTGCCCCCGTACTCTTTGGGCCACGTCATGCCGAGCCATCCGCGCTCGGCAATCTTGGTCATGAAAGCCCGCCGCGCGGGCGTGTCGACGAGCTGCGCCATGTTCTCCCGGGTGACATCCATCACCTCCGGAGTGTCGTACTGGTCCAGGAAATACTCTACTTCCTCGACAAACGCCTTCTCTTCCGCAGTGAAATCGAAGTCCACGGGGCAACTCCTCACTTGCCCAAGGTCCAGCGCTCCGCCCCCCCGGCGCCAACTGGCAACCGCCGGCGCAGTTTTTCCGGCCGAGATTGGGGGTGCGCGGACATGGGACTTGAACAAACGTTCGTTCTGGAACTACTAGGAGAAGGCGCCAAAGTGAAGCGATGCTGCGGGGAGATGGCGAGCATGACCTTTGTCATGGGACGCGGAGTTTGAGCGGCGGGCGGTGATGACGGAGTTCTGGGACCAGCTCGACCGGTGGCTCCGGGCGGGCGAGCGGGTCGCGATGGCCACTTTGGTGGCCATGCAGGGCTCGGCGCCGCGGCTGCCGGGGGCGCGCCTGGGCGTGACGCGCAGCGGAAAGATTGCGGGCTCGGTCAGTGGCGGCTGCGTGGAGAACGACGTCGTTGCGCGCGCAATGCAGGTGTTGGACAGCGGGGAGCCGGTTATAGCGATCTACGGGATCTCGGACGAACTCGGCTATCGCGTCGGCCTGAGTTGCGGCGGCAGCATCGATGTTCTGATCGAGCCGCATCTGGCAGGGGCGGAGTGGGATGTTTTGCGGCGTGCGCTGAAGGCTCGGGAGCCGGTTGCGCTGGCGGTTGGCATCGAACCGCCGGTGTTGCGGGGGCGGAAGCTCCTCGTCGCGCAGGCGGGGCGTGTGGGTTGCGTGGCCTCGGAGTGGGATGCTCGGATTGAGGAGGAAGCGCGGCGGATGTTGCGGGACGGGGGCGCGCACGTGTTGGCCTTGGGGGACGAGCGCGAGGGGGCGGCGGTATTCGTGGAGGCTTTTTTGCCGCCTTTGCGCCTGTGGATCGTGAGCGCCACGCACGCCGCGGCCGCGCTGGCGCGGCTGGCGAAAGGCGTCGGGTTCCAGGTGGTGGTGGTCGACCCGCGGGCGGCGTATGCTTCGCCGGAGCGATTTCCCGAAGCGGATGAAATCTTGTGCGTGCCGCCCGAGGAAGCCTTTGGGGCCGCGGCTCTCGACGAGTACGGCTACGTGGTGATCCTGGCGCACGATCCGAAGTTCGACGTCCCCGCCTTGGCGCTGGCCCTTCGGTCGCGTGCTCGCTATATGGGCGTGATGGGCGCGCGCGACGCACGAGCGCCGGCGGGCGCGCTTGCTCGAGGCAGGATTCACGGCGGCAGAACTCGAGCGCGTTCGAGCGCCCATTGGGCTCGATTTGGGCGGGCGGACGCCCGAGGAGATCGCCGTGGCGATCCTGGCTGAAATTCTGGCGGTGCGCTATGGGAGGACGGCTAGACCCTTGCGGGAAAGGGAGACACCGATTCATGCAGCGGACTGAGAGACCAGTGGAGCGATTCGTGTCGGGGATTATCCTGGCAGCGGGCAGCTCGTCGCGCATGGGACAACCCAAGCAACTGCTCCCGCTGGGGGATCGCCCCATGCTGCAGCGGGTGCTCGACGAGGCGCTCGCCTCTTCGCTCGACGAGATCATTGTGGTTCTCGGAGCCGAGGCGGTAGAGATCCGGGAGGCGATTCGCTATCCGCGGGGGCGGCGGGTGCGCATCGTGGTGAACTACGACCACGTGCGGGGCATCAGCAGCTCGCTTCGATTGGGACTGAGTGTCGCCAACGCCAGGGCAGCGGCAGCAGCGGTGTTGCTCGGCGACCAGCCGCAGGTGCGGGCATGGGTGATCGACCGGGTGACGCAGGCGTTTTTCGAGTGCGGGAAGGCAGTGGTGCGGCCCGTTTACCGGACAGCCGGCGGGCGGCGCATTCCGGGGCATCCCGTGTGCCTGGCGCGCCGCATCTGGCCGGAAGTGAAGCGGTTGGACGGCGACCAGGGGGCCCGAGGGCTGTTCGTCGCGCACCCGGAGTGGCTGTTCGAAATGATCGTGGAGGGGGACCCTCCGGGCGACATCGACACCCCGGAGGACTACCGGGCCGCCGAGCTGGCTTTCGCTTCGGAATCCGGCGCACACGGGCCCCGGGGCAAGTGAGTCCGCGGCCAAAGCTCCGATGCCCATCGAGATCCGCGAGCGGTTTTGCATCCAGGCGCCGGTGGACGCGGTGTGGCGGTTCGTGATGGACCCGCACCGGGTCGTCTCCTGCATGCCGGGCGCGCAGTTGGGACGCGGGATGATCCAGGGAATTTCCCAGCAGCTCTTCCAGCAGTTCACAGCGGCGCTCAAAGAGCGCCTGGAGGCAAAAGACGGCGGCCGAGCGACTCCTGCCGCCGTTTCTTCCCCATCCCCTCCGCTGCGGCTCGCCGCACTCCTTTTCCGCGTGCTCTTGCAGCGGGTGCTCGCGTTCTTGCGGGGGTTGCTCCGCACGAGCTGAAGGCGCGCGGCAACCATAGGAGTTCCGCGGCGCCCCTGCGGAGGCTCGGGGCGCGAACGCGTGTTCGGGCTCGCACCGGCAGCGCCCTGCCCGCCGGCTCAGCGACCCGCAGGCGCGGAGGACAGGCCAACCAGACGCCAGCCGAGCAAGAGCACGCGCCAGGCGGCTCCGGCGAAAAACTGAATGTCTTCGCGCGTCGCGATCAGCACCTCCCCGAGCGAGGATCCCGAAGCCGCCAGGTAGACGCCCATCAGCACTGCGGTCGCCAGGGAGTAAGAGATCGCCGTGGCCATCGCCGCGCCCACAATACCCAGCCTCGGGATCAAGAAGAGGTTCAGGGCGATGTTGGAGGCCAGGGCGAGCAGGCCGGTGGCGATGTTCACCTGCTGCCGGTTCTGGCTGGTGAAGGCCCGGGTGAGAATCACGTACGCCGACATGGCCATCACGCCGACCGCAGCCCAGGGAAGCGGCGCGCCCGCGGGCGCATAGGGCCGCCCGTACCACAGCACGATCACGTACGGCCCCAAGATCCCGATGCCCAGTGCCCCCAAGGCGGAAAGGAGAAGCGTGCGGCGGCACGCTTGCGCGGTCAGGTTGTAGATCTCTTCCCGCGGCAAAGCCGCCAGCCGGGGATAGAGCACGAGCCCCACGGCCTGCGGAATTTCGAGGACCATTTCGGTGAACCGCAGCGCCAGCGAGTAAAATGCCGTCTCCGAAGCTCCCAGGAAGTAGGAGACCATGTACACGTCGATGCGGAGCAGCAGATGTGCGGTCAGCGTCTGCACGTAGGACTTCAGGCCAAACGCGAACTGGGGGGCGAGGAGATCGCGGTGGAAGCGCGGCCGGAACGGGATGTGCCGCTGGGTGGCAAGCACGAGCCAGCACACATTGATCGCCGTCACGCCGGTTTCGATGATCACCGCGGCGAACAGGCCCAACTTCAGCACCAGCAGCGCCGCGATGACCAGGAGCATGCGCAGGGTCTCGCTCAGGACAAGCCGCAGGTTGTAAAGGTTGAACCGGCCCGTGGCCTGCAACACGCCGTACAAGTGATTGTCCAGGAGCAAGAGCGGCACGCGCACGAGCGCTAGTGCCAGGGCCCAGGGCTCCACCTCCCGCAACACGCTTTTCAACAGCACGCCCTGGAGCGACCAGACGATTGCCGCCGCCAGCCCTCCGACGCTGAGCGCAATTGCCGCCGTGTTCGATGCGACGCGCTCCGGGGGCTCCCCGCGCCGGTTGATGAAGTACACGTTCGACTGGCTCATCCCGAGCTTGGCGAGCGTCGTCACGGTCGATGGCAGCAAGAGCACGAGCGCCAAGATGCCGCGATCGTGGGGCCCGAGCTTGCGCGCCAGGATGACCCCGGTGATCATGCCCATCACGGTCCACGCGGCCCGCGTGCTCAGGACACTGACAATGTCTTGCAGCAGGCGGCGTGGCGCGGGCGCCTGGTTCCTGCGCGTCCGGTTCTCGGTCTCCGCGGTTGTGTGCACTGCCGGCACGCTCAGCCGCTCCAGCGGCTCGCTTCGGGACTGCGGCGCCCCCGCCGCGCTGCCGGTGGCGAGCTGAGGACTGCCTGCGCCCAGGCGCCACTCGCGCGGAACTTCGATCGCGGGTTCACTGGGCGTTTGCCGCGGACCATGGCTCGTCAGGCAGTGCGGCAGCCGATGCGGCCTCGCTTTCTTCGAGGAAGAGTCTCGCGAGCGCGCGCACGTTTCGGCTCCGGTCGAAGTCGGCAACGACCTTTTCACGCGCCGCCCTTCCCAGCCGCAGCCTCTGCTCCTCGTCACCCAGGAGTTCTTCGAGCACCGCCGCCAGGGCTTGCGGATCGTTGGGAGGCACGAGCCGGCCCGTCACCCCGTCGGTGACGAGTTCCCGGATGCCCGAGATATTCGTCGCCACCACGGGGAGCCCCATCGCCATGGCCTCGGCCAAAACGTTCGGGATCACGTCGCGCTTGCCTGACCGCTCCAGAACCACGCTGGCGAGCGCGACGACATCCGCCCCCCCGTAGATCCGCACGAGCTCCGTCTGCGAGACAGCTCCGGCAAACTCGACCCGGTCCCCGATCCCCAGCTTCTGGGCCAGGCGCTCGAGCCGGCGCCGCTGGGGCCCTTCTCCCACGATGATGCAGCGGACCGGACGTTTCATCGCCGCGCAGGCCGCCAGCAGTACGTGATGCCCCTTGTATGGCTCCAGCCGCCCGCACGTGACGATGCGCGGTATGCCGCCCGCGCGCGCGCGCGCCTCGGGGCGAAATCGGTCCAGATCCACGCCGTGATAGTTCACCAGGATGCGGTGATTGCCCGGCCCCGCCAGGCGGGCGAGATGATCGGCGTTGACGCGGGCGCAGGTCACCACGAACCGCGCGGCGTTCACCTTGGCGCGGAGCAGGCGCGGCACCATGTAGATGTCGTACGCGTGCCCGGTGAAGCTGAACGGGATCCCGTACAGCCAGTGGACCACGAGCCCCACCGTGGCGGGATAGCTCGCCCAGTGCGCGTGCAGCCGGTCGACGCCCTCCGCCCGCAACCGCTCCCCCAAATACACGGCTACGGGAACCAGCGCTAGCGATTTCAACAGATAGAAGAAGGGAAGGCGATTGAAGCGCCCTTGCACCCGCTCCACGAGCGTCGCCTCGCGCTCGGGCGCGTTCTTGCCGATGCGCTTGCACTGCCACGACTGGCCCGCGTGGCGGTCGGCCCACCAGTGCCGCACCAGCCGCCGGTACGCGGAAAAATACTCCGCCGGCCGCGCGCGCGCGAACCGGAAGTTGGTGCGCCACAGCGCCGGAGAAAAAACGCTCGGAAGATACTGCACTTCTCCGGCGAGGCGTTGCGCCTCCGGCTGCTGCGTGCGCGTGCTCGGTTTTTTCAGAGAGTAGACCTCGATCTTCACGCCGAGCCCGCGCAGCGCCAGTACCTCCCAGAGGACGAAGGTCTGATGGAGTACAGGAAACGCGGGGAAGAGGAATGCCACGGGCCGAGTGCGAGCCGCTGTCATGTCCCCACACCCGCCCCGGTCACAGCTCTGGGCGACCGCGTGCGCGTGCCGCAAACCCCGGCGCGAGGGCGCCGCTCCGGCGCGGCTCGCAAAGGGCCGCCTTCCGCTCCTCGACCCCCGCGGCGAAAACGGCGTGCGCTGCCATAACGCCTACCTTGTCCAAGGCGGCGCTCTTTTGCAACTCGTGGCCTTCGAGCAGAGTCCAGGTGCGGCACCGCCCCGCCTTACGCGCTCTCTCGCCCTCCGCGGGTGCCACAGGCCCCGCGGCCAGAGAACTTTCGCCGCGCCCGCCCCATGTGCCCCCGCTCGCCCCCGCAGCGGGCTCCCGCCTCCGCCGCACTTGCCCGCAGCGACGGGCCCGGGGTAGGAGGAGTGAGCCGCACTTTCCTCCGCAGCGAAAACGTGTCAATAAGGTGGGCTCTGAACGAACGTTTGTTTGGTCCTTCGAAGGCAGCGCGTATGACGGGCGGGGCATCCCGGGGCCGGCAAGGGCACGGCAGTGCGGTGCGGGAAAGGCGCACCTGGGGACGGATGCTGGAGTCGCATGGGACGCTACCTGATCGCTTCTGACGCTGGGGGGACGATGACCGACGTCATCGTCGTGGACGAACAGGGCCGCTTCGTGATCGGGAAAGCGCCGACGACGCCGCACGACGAGAGCCTGGGGTACATGGAGTCGCTGGCGGATGCGCTGCGGTACTGGGGCGTGGATCTGGAGCGCGACGGCCGCGAGGTGTGCCGCAGCGAGGAGACCGCGATCTACACAGGCACCGCGATGCTCAACACGCTGATCCACCGCAACGGGGTGAAGACGGGATTGAT